>CAKSDA010000001.1 GCA_934444895.1 uncultured Eubacteriales bacterium
AGGTTCTTCCGTATCCGAGCACCGCTGATTTTTCTGAAATTTTGCCTATCTCGCAGACGGCAGACAGCCCGGGAGTGGTGGTCATGGCTCCGCAAAATGCTCCCAGCAGCTCGGAATATGAAATGTGTTTGTCCAATATAAAAATGATTTTCATTGCCAAAAAAGAGGCGGCAGACATAAAAGCGCCTGTAATAAATGCCTTGAATTCGTCCGATTTTTTAAGATTAAAGGAATAGCCGGCCGTGACCCCTATGGCAGAAACAAAAAGCGAGGTGCCGAGGGGGGATAGTATGCTCATGAGCGAATTTGTTTCAATAACGGTCTGTGGTTCAAAAAGTGATCCGCTCGCCGAAATAAAATATCCTGCCGCAACCGCCGTAATAAGAACTCCGGACAAATCAAGCGAAACTTTAAAAATTTTTATTTTGCCTATTAAATAGCCTAAAGCTATTGTCAAAAAGGCAACCGACATAGGGGTAGATAAACTTTTAAGTATGGTCATTGCTCTTTACCGAATAAATGCAAATTAAGAGGCCTTATTTCACGGTGCATCATTATTATTTTGTCAAGCTGCTTGTCTACATGGTAGTGCCCGCAATACCATACGGTATAATCAAGCCTTCTTTCGATTTTTTCAAGCCATTCCTCAGTTGAACGGTCAATGTCCGGAGTGAAGGTATTCTTTTGTTTAACTTTTTTAATATTAATACCTTTTTTTATACGGGCGTTTTGCGCGGTTGAAATAAACATTTCATTAGGCAGATACTTAAACGGACAGGTGTGGGTAAGCATTCCGTATATTGAAAAATTCTCCGCTTTAAGATTGGCTTCAGCTTTGGATTTTATGCTGATATTTGGCATCTCGTCATACCAAAAAGGCTTTCCCTCTTTAAGACAGCGAAGCTTGTCAACACTGTGCGCTCCGCCTATTACCATGTATTTTTTGCCGTCAAAATTATAAACTTCACCGTCAACGGCGAAATAAATGCCGTCAAAAGCAGGTTCATAATACACCTTGCCGCCGCAAAAATTCTTTATTCCGTATGTTCCCACATTTTGAGGACGGTTTTCCTTGTTTCCGTGCAGGCAAAATAAAGTTATGTTAAGTTTTGAAATTTCCCTTTTCAGTTCAATATCGCGGTAGTCTCCGTAATAGTTGAATCCGGCGTCGCCCAAAATAATCAGAACATCATTTTTCTTGGTTTTCATATCGGCGCAAAATTCTTTAATATCTTCAAAATTGCGGTGGCGGTCACCGGTTATATAATATTTCGGCGGAGTTCCGTCATTGAATTTGTATCCGGTCTTTCGGCTTTTGCTTTCTCTTTTAAAATTAAGAAAAATAAGACTTTTAAGTTGGGCGGTTAACATTCCGAAAAGCGCCCCTGCAATAACACAAAAAGGGGTTACCGGTCTTAAAATGAGTAAAAACAGAGTTGCCCCTAACACCGCTCCGGGCAAAATTACTTTATTTATAGTTACTTTAGCATTTGCGGGAAAGTTGCGATTTCCGGCGCAAATACCAATAAATCCCATAACATTTAAAAGTGCGGCTGTAATTATAATTTCCGTCTGCATTTTATTCTCTCCAGTTCTGCTTTTTATTTGTGCCGCCAAGTGTTCAAGGTAATGATTTTACTGTCATTGGCAACATCTTACAGACAAATTATAAAAAATAACCCTGACAATAAGTGTCAGAGTTATTTTTTATTATGCAGATATTTTTATATGTGAGATTTAATCCCTGCTTGCCTAGGGATTAACTGCGGATAAACTGCGATTTTATCTGCCAAACCTATTTGTCTCTACCGATTGCAACAAAAGGCGGATGATTTTACAAACTGCAGAATATGAATAAATTTAAAATATCTATTTTTCTGCCTTTTCTTCCTTTTTAAAAACAAGAAACTTTTGACCGAAATAGTTGAGAACCACAAACAGACCCATTCCAACCAACATGGCTATGTTTTCGCATAGATTTTTCGAGAGGAAGGAAAAAAGCTTATACGAAACGGGTTTTGCAATACCGTATGCCAAAAGATAGCAAGCGCTTATATTTATTATAAACCGAACTACCTGAGACACCGATTTTGTTTTGTTTTCAAAGGTAAAGTATTTGTTTAAAAAGTAACTTAATATGCTTCCTACAATATAATTAGAGGCGCTTGATACCCAGTAATTTAAGTGAAGTATGTTATACATAAAAAACATAACGCCGGTTCCGACAAGGGTATTTAAAACTCCCACTAAAACAAAACGGAAGGTTGTTTTATCAATAATTTTCATCTTTATTTTTCGCTTTCCCCTTTGTCATTATTGCCGACATTATCATCACTTTTGCCATCAAATCCTATAAGATCGGAAATTATAAAGGACGGACGCCTTTTGGTCTCAAGATATATCTTGCCGACATATTCACCTATAATTCCGATAGAAGTAAGCAGAAGCCCGCCTATTGCCCATACCGAACACATAAGACTTGCCCAGCCTGTGGCAGTTCTGCCGCAAATCCACCTGATAACGGAATATAACAAAACCAGCATGCTTACGGCAAATATAAAAATTCCAAGACGGGTTACCATTCTTATAGGTTCAACACTAAGCGAGGTAACGCCGTCTATAGCAAATGACAGCATTTTTTTAAGGGGATATTTGCTTTCGCCTGCAAACCTCTCGGCTCTTTCATAATATACACAGGTGCTTTTGTATCCCACCATCGGAACAATTCCGCGCAGGAAAAGATTTACTTCGCTGAACTTTTCAAGGCCGAACAGAGCCCTTTTGCTCATAAGTCTGTAATCGGCATGGTTGTAAATAATATTTGCACCCAAAAACTTTAAAAGCTTATAAAACGCTTCTGCCGTTGTCTTTTTAAAAAATGTGTCGGTTTTTCTTTTGTTGCGAACTCCGTAAACAACATCAAAGCCTTCACTGAACTTTTTGATCATTTCGTCCATTGCGTTAATGTCATCCTGAAGATCCGCGTCCATTGATATTACCGCGTCGGCATAATCTTTAGATGTCATAAGTCCTGCAAGCAGGGCATTTTGATGCCCGCGGTTTCGGCTTAAATTTATGCCGGCAAACCACGGGTTCTCTTTTTGAAGCTTTGTAATTATGTCCCAGGTTGCGTCTTTGGAACCGTCGTTAACCAAAACAATTCGGCTTTTGTCGGATATCATTCCGCCCGCCGAAAGATCATTATACTTTTTTATAAGCCGCGAAGAGGTCTCAGGCAAAACTTCCTCTTCATTGTAGCAGGGTATAACGGTATATATTATAGGCTTTTCCATAAAAAACTTCCTTTCGTTTATAACAAGCTCTCATTTATAACAAGTGCACGATAAGTGCACGGTTTTGCATTCAAAGGCGCATGAAATCAAAATAATTACTGACGCCAATGATAAAAAGTATTGCAAAAACAGTATACTATTAATATCAATAAAAAGCAATTGAAAGGTTGTAATTTTATATGGAAAACGCGGAGAATGCAAACAGGAAAAACAAAAAAGGCAAACGATAAAAAACATGACAGGCAGAAATGCAAAGGAAAGACCTATACTAAATAACATTGTAAAAGTATGCCGATAGCCCTTACAAAAAATGCGGCAATCCAGGCTATACCGCACTGAAACAAAGCAACCGTGAATGCCCACTTTAGGTTAAGTTCACGCTTTACCGTTGCAATGGCCGCAACACAGGGAGTGTAAAGCAGACAAAAGGTTAAAAGGGCAGCAGCGTCAGGCGGCGTTAAAGCAAAACGCAGCAAAGCCAAAGAAGGCATAAGCACAAAAAGCGTAGAAACGATACTTTCTTTGGCTATAACCCCCGTAATAAGTGCTGCTGAGATTTGCCATGTTCCGAATCCCAAAGGCTTAAATAAAACAGCCGGCAAGCCTGCCGCTTTTGCAAGAAGGCTGTTTTGCGGGTCGGCCGTTATTTTTAAATTTGAATCAAAGGTCTGTAAAAACCATACGCAAACGGCGGCTAAAAAAATCACGGTAAAGGCACGCTGCAAAAAATCTTTAACCTTTTCCCATAAAAGAATAAAGGTATTTTTTATTCCCGGAATACGGTAGTTCGGAAGCTCCATAACAAAAGGAATGGGGGCCCCTTTAAAAATGTTGTTTTTGACTAAAAGCGCCGATATTATTCCTGCAGCAATTCCGCCGATATAAATAAGCATTATAGCCAAAATGCTTTTCCCGGGGAAAAATTCCTCACATAGAAAAAAATATACCGGCAGCTTTGCCGAGCAGCTTAAAAACGGCAGTAAAAAAACGGTCATTTTTCGGTCGCGCTCGCTGGGAATTGTCCTTACCGCCATTACGGCGGGCACAGTACAGCCGAAACCTATAAGCATCGGAACAAGGCTTATGCCTGAAAGCCCTATTTTGCGCATGGGCTTATCCATAAAAAATGCCACTCTCGCTATGTATCCGCTGTCCTCAAGCATTGAAAGGAAGAAAAAAAGAATAACAACCGTAGGCAGAAATTCCAAAACGCTTCCTATCCCGGTTAGAATTCCGTCGGTTACAAGCGATTTCACTACCGTATTTACTGCGGCGGCCTCAAGAACAAAACCGGCAGTTTCAAAAAGACGGTCCATGCCGATTTTAAGCAGATCTTTAAACCACGGTCCAATAACGCCGAATGTAAGCCAAAACACCGCTGACATAATCAGTAAAAATACCGGAATTGCGGTGTATTTTCCTGTAAGAATTTTGTCAATTTTTTCACTGCGCCGCCGCTCTTTGCTTATTTTGGGCTTAATAACAAATAACCTGCAAATTTCCCGTATAAAGGAAAAGCGCAGCGAAGCAATGGCCACAGTGCGGTCGAGACCGCAGTCATTTTCCATTTTTGAAATTTTTTGTCTTGCAATATTGTCTGTTTTATCATCAAGCCCCAGCCTGTCTATTATGTCATAATCATTTTCAATAAATTTTGAAGCGGCAAATCTTAATGGAATGTCGGCTGCTTTTGCATTATACTTAATAAGTCTTGCTATTTCATTAATGCAGTTTTGCACAGCATATAAATTTTCGTTTCTTATATGACTTTTTTTATAACTCTGACCACTATCTTTGTAATAATTTTCGCCATAATTTTGTTTTGCATTTCCACAGTAAATATTATCGTATTCATAATGAATTTTATCGTAAAATGTGCCCTGCGTGTTTAAAACCCGGTGTTTTGCAACAAAAACGGCACGGGAAACCAGCTCGTTAATACCTCTGTTTTCTGCTGCCGAAATCGGAATTACCGGTATGCCGAGGCATTTTTCCATTTTATCGGTTAAAATTGTGCCGTGGTTTTTTCTCACCTCGTCCATCATATTAAGGGCTAAAACCATGGGAACATCAAGCTCAATCAGCTGCAGTGTAAGATAGAGGTTGCGTTCAATGTTCGAAGCGTCTACGATGTTTATAATGCAACTTGGTTTTTCTTTAAGAATAAAGGATCTTGAAACAAGTTCTTCCTTGCTGTAAGGAGACATTGAATAAATTCCCGGCAGATCGGTTATAAGGGTTCCGGGGCAGTTTATGATTTTTCCGTCCTTGCGTGAAACGGTAACGCCGGGGAAATTTCCTATATGTTGGTGAGAACCGGTGAGTCTGTTAAACAGTGTGGTTTTTCCGCAGTTCTGATTTCCGACCAGCGCAAATGTAAGGACATCATTTGAAGTCGAAACGGCGTTTTCATTTTTAATATAACGAAAGATGTTTTTATTTGATTCATACTTAAAACAGGGCGGTTCTGCCGCCGGTTCTTTTTTTGTTTTATTTGTACCGATTTCTACTTTGCTGATTTTTTCTCTATCGGTTTTTTCTCTGCCGATTTCACCTTTGCCGGTTTCACCTTCGCTTTTCACAGCCGTTTTATAAGACGAATAATCAAATGAGTTTTTTTGAACCTTAATTTTTTCGGCGTCCGCCAGCCTGAGTGTCAGGGTATACCCCCTTAAATAAAGCTCAATCGGATCCCCCATAGGGGCATATTTTACCACCTTAACCTTTGTTCCGGGGACCAGACCGAGATCAAGCAGTCTGCGGCTGAGACGGCGCTCCTTGTCAAGATCTGTAACAGTGGCGGTATTTCCCGGCTTGAGTTGATTAAGGGTCATAGCAAATATCCTTTCATATATTTTTGGGGCAAAATGCAGGCAGTATTAATAAAACAGGAGATTATAACACAGCCAAATCACAAGCCTTGTTCAAAACGCGCATATAAAGCTGTCTGTGGACTTTTAACAGTGTGTATGCTATTATATATGTAAATACAGGGCGCAAAAATCACATATAAAGCGGAAAATATTATAAGGTACCGGCAATACGGTTTGGTATTATGCCGGTCTTAAAAACCAAAGGTTTAAGAGGTAAAAACATGTTGCCGATTAAAATAAAAGAGATACTTTTAAAACTTGAAAAGAGCGGATACGAAGCCTATGTTGTCGGCGGAGCGGTGAGAGATATTATTATGGGCAAGTCGCCTGATGACTATGACATAACAACATCCGCAAGACCGACAGAGGTTAAAAGCGTTTTTCAAAACGAAAAAATTATAGACACAGGAATAAAACACGGAACAGTGACCCTTTTATATAAAGGACTCAGCGTTGAAATAACAACATATCGTACCGAAAAAGGATATACCGATTCAAGACACCCGGACAGGGTTGAGTTTACGGCATCTTTAAAAGAGGATCTGTCACGAAGGGATTTTACCGTTAACGCAATATGTCTCTCGTCTTTTGAGAAGATTATCGATCCTTTTGGCGGAATAAATGATATTAAGAATAAAATTATTAAAACCGTAGGTGTTCCCTCTGAAAGATTTTCGGAAGATGCGCTTAGGATTTTCAGGGCGGTTCGTTTTGCGTCGGTGCTCGGATTTGAAATTGAAAAGCAAACCGAACAGGCGGCAATGAAGCTTAAGGAATGTCAGGAAGCGGTTTCAAAGGAACGGATTTTTACGGAGTTTAAAAAAACCCTCTTCGGAAGTTTTGCACAGGAGGTCCTGGGCAGATATTATCCGATAGTTTTTGCTCCTATAGAGCCTTTAAAAAAGCTTCAAAGCGAGTATGAAAATATAAATTTCGGTGGAATTTCTCTTTGTCGCAAGGATATTGCCGAGCGGATTGTTTGCATGGTTTTGCTGCCTTTTTTAAATAAAGATTTAAAAAAGGCGGAATCTGCTGCGGAAATTTTAAAATATTTAAAGGCAGACAGAAAAACCGTGAACAAAGCCAAAAATTTGCAGGAGATTATTACTTGCAATCCTCCGGCAAAAAAGGATGATATAAAATTTTTGCCGGCAAATTACAGCACGGACGATATAACAAGTTTAATTTATGTTATGAAAGCGCTTCACATAATTAATGAGAGTGAATTTGTTGAGTATACTTGTGCACTTAATGAAACAATATCCTCAGGCTGCTGCCATATAAGTGATTTGGCTGTGAACGGAAATGACCTTATTAAAATCGGATTTTGCGGCAGTGAAATAAAAAAGGTTCAAAATACGCTTTTAAAATATGTTATTACCGGTAAGACAAAAAACAAAAAAGATAAACTTATAAAGGCGGCGCTCGAAAGTAAAAACGAAATGTAGAAAAAATTTAAGATAAAACAGCAGAAAAAATAATGGAAAGGCGGCAGGCAAAACCGTATGGTTTTGCCTGCCGCCTAAATTTGTTCCCTGACTTTTTGCAGGAGTTTATTTTTTATTTGTTTTCTAAATTCTTTTATTTTTCTTCCTAAATTCGTTGACCGAAAAATAATCGGCAGAATGTAATAGTTTACAAATCGGATTTAAAAAAGATATTCATGTTTTTGTCTGTATCAAGACCGGGAGAAAGACGAATTTCACCGTTTGCATCGATAAATACAGCTTCAATCCCGTCGGTTTTTTTAACAAACTCCATGCCCTTTTCATATCCCATTAAAAACAAAAGGGTAGAAAGCGGATCGGCTTTTTCTGAATCTTTTGTAATGACCGTTACCGAGGTTATCCCATTTTGAACCGGCATGCCGGTTTTTGTGCTCAGAAGATGATGATATATTACACTGTCTTTCTCAATGTAACGCTGATATGTGCCGCTTGTTACAACCGAACAGTCCTCAGCCGAAAACGAAGCGATAAGCCCGTTTGAAAAGGGCTTTTGTATTCCTACCGAAAAGGGTCGGTTTTTGTTTTTTCCTATTACTGTAACATTTCCGCCCAGGTTGATTATAGCAGAACCGACATTCCTTTCAACAAGATAATCCCTTACACGGTCGGCAATATAGCCCTTGCCCAGAGAACCCAGGTCGATTTTACAGTTGTTTTTAAGTACAATATTGTTCCCTATTATTTCAACATTTTTGTAATTAACAAGCTTTGCCGCCCTTAAAAGCTCGGATTTTTCAGGCAACTCTTTGCTTTTAAAATCCCATAAGTCCGTAACCGGTTTTACCGTTATATCAAAAATCCCGTCGGAAAGTTTGCTGTAATACAGGCCTATTTCAATGGCTTTTTTTAAGTCCTCGTTTACATTTTCAGCATGCCCTGACAGGTTAAGAGCGTAAAGCTCAGAGTCTTTATTTTTGCAGTCCAGAGTTCTGCTGAGTGAGTTGCAAAGCGAGACCGCACCGTCAAGGTGTTCTCTGCCGTTTCCAAAAATCGATATACTGCAAAAGGTGTCCGCCGCAAAAAAGTTTCGTACAGATTCATTTTTGCAGCCGCAAAGAAAAGAAATCGCAAGCACCGCCGAAAGAAAAATATAAACAACTTTTAAAGCAAAAAAACGGTTAACTTTTGAAAGGAAAACACCGGCTCTTGGAAGAAAAGAACCTGCTTTTGAAAGGAAAATACGGTTAATTTTTTTAAGCTTTGAAAGGAAGCTCGAAGATTTTAAAAAAGGGCGGTTGACATTTGAAAAAAAGCAGATGCTTTTTGCCTTATTCATCAAGCTTCAAAACCGCCATAAAGGCTTCCTGCGGAACTTCTACAGAGCCTAGCTTACGCATACGCTTTTTGCCTTCTTTTTGCTTTTCCAAAAGCTTTTTCTTTCTTGTAATATCACCGCCGTAGCATTTTGCCAAAACATCTTTTCTAAGCGCTTTTACGGTTTCCCTTGCAATTATTTTTCCGCCCACGGCAACTTGAACGGGAACTTCAAAAAGCTGACGCGGAATATAATCCTTAAGCTTTTCTGCAATTCTTCTTGCTCTGTTATAAGCGTTGTCGGCATGCACAATAAAAGAAAGAGCGTCCACAACATCGCCGGCAAGCATAACATCAAGCTTAACAAGTTTGGAGGGCTGGTACCCGCGCATTTCGTAATCGTAACTTGCATAACCTCTTGTGCGGGACTTTAAAGCGTCGAAAAAGTCGTATACTATTTCACCTATCGGCATAACATAATGCACATCAACCCTGTCTCCCATATACTGAGTATCGGTATATATTCCGCGGCGCTCCTGGCACAGCCCCATAATCTCGCCGATATATTCTCTGGGAGAAAAAATATGAACATCCGCAACAGGCTCCAGAGCTTTAACTATAGTGGCAGGATCAGGGTAGTTTGTGGGATTGTCCACATCCACCGTTTCGCCGTTTGTGAGTTCGAATTTATAAACTACGCTGGGGGCGGTTGTAATAAGGTCCAAATTGTATTCGCGTTCCAACCGTTCCTCAATTATTTCCATATGAAGAAGTCCTAAAAATCCGCACCTGAAACCGAAGCCCAACGCCATGGAAGATTCCGGTTCAAAAAGCAGCGAAGCATCGTTAAGCTGAAGCTTTTCCAGCGCTTCTCTTAAATCGGTATAGTGGGCGCCGTCGGCCGGATAAATTCCGCAAAAAACAACAGGGTTAACCTTTCGGTAACCTTCAAGCGGACTCTCTGCAGGACTTTCGGCGGATGTTATGGTGTCACCCACACGCGCTTCGCCTACGGTTTTTATTGAGGCAGCCAAATATCCCACCTCGCCGGCCTTAAGACATTCGCACGGAACCATTGATGTAGCCATTTTTCTGCCGACTTCAACGGTTAAAAACTCTGCTCCGGTAGCCATCATTTTTATTTGCTGCTGAGGCTTAACGGTGCCGGAAACAACCCTGAAATAAACTATAACTCCCTTGTATGGATCGTAGTATGAATCGAATATAAGCGCCTTGAGCGGCCCTTGTGCGTCGCCTTTGGGAGCCGGAATATCGGTAATAAGCCTTTCAAGAATTTCCTCAACATTTTTGCCGGTTTTGGCAGAAACGAGCGGAGCGGTGTCCGCCGGAATACCTATAACATCTTCTATTTCGGCGCGAACCCTTTCAGGATCCGCACTCGGAAGATCTATCTTGTTTATAACGGGCAAAAGTTCAAGATTGTGGTCAACCGCAAGGTATGTATTGGCGAGTGTCTGAGCCTCAATACCCTGCGAAGCGTCTATTACCAAAACAGCCCCTTCACATGCCGCAAGTGACCGTGAAACTTCATAATTAAAGTCCACATGCCCGGGAGTATCGATTAAATTAAATTCATATTGCTCACCGTTTTTTGCAGTATAGTACAAGGTTACGGCGTGAGCCTTTATGGTAATGCCGCGCTCCCGTTCCAAATCCATACTGTCAAGAAGCTGGTTTTCCATTTCGCGTTGCTCAACCGACTTGGTAAGTTCAAGAAGACGGTCTGCGAGGGTGGATTTTCCGTGATCGATATGCGCGATAATACAAAAATTTCTAATATGATCCATTGGAATTGACAATTTACATTCTCCTATACATTAGCAAACTGGCAGTAGCAGGTACGGCCGATAAACAATCAATAAATAAGCACGATAGCATTTTATTAATGAAATCGATTTTCATATTATTTTATATTATACTATAAAATAATATAATTTTCCACAATAATTAACGATAAAATTAATCACAAAAAAACACTTTGTAAAAAAGCTTCAGGACATTATAATGCATATCCGCACATAAAGCCTATGTGCCGGATCTGTTGTAATTGACAAAGCAAATAGCCGCTAGTATAATACTTATATAATAGCCTTTACAAATAAATTGTAAAGTACTGTTTACAGGCCGCAGAGCTTAGGCCGCAGGGTTTAAGCCGCAGATTACAGGCCGCAGGGTTTTCTGCAATTTTAAAATTGCAATCAAAATAGCGCAGAAAAAGAATAAGGAAAAGAAAAATAAAGGAGTTTTTATATGGACATAAAAGTAGGACTTTTTAATGATTCATTTCCTCCGGCAATCGACGGCGTTGCAAACGCCATGCTTAATTATGCAAGCATCATAAATGAAAAATACGGAACACCTATTGTAATAACACCGAGATATCCGAATGTTGTAGATGTATATCCCTTTGAGGTTTACAGATACAGCTCGGTTGATTTTTCAAAAACAATACCATACCGAGTAGGAAATCCTTTTTTGCCTAATACAATACTTGAACTCAAAAGGCAGAATATGGATATCATGCATGTACACTGCCCGTTTGCTTCGGCAGTATTGGCAAGGCAGATTAACAATTCATATATAAAGAAAAATCGCCTGCCCATCGTCTTTACATATCACACCAAATTCGGAATAGATCTTGATAAGTTTGTGCCTAATAAAAAGTTCAATAAAATTGCAAGGACTTTTGTCCTAAACAATATAAAAGCCGCAGACGAGGTTTGGGCGGTTTCCGAGGGCGCCGGGGAAGATTTGAAACAGTTTGGATATCAGGGTGAGTATCGCGTTATGCCCAACGGAACCGATTTTGCACATAAAAAAGCAAGCGAATCGGCAGTTAACGAAATAAACCGCATGTATTCTCTGGATCCTGAAATGCCGGTGCTTTTGTTTGTCGGTCGAATGATGTGGTATAAGAATCTTAAACTTATTTTAGACACCCTTAAAATCGTGGCTAAAGCCGGGTATAAGTTCAAGGCTGTTTTTGTGGGCGACGGCAATGATCGCCCGGCGGTAGAACAGTATACCAGAATGATAGGAATGGGTGACAATGTGATTTTTACAGGCGCGGTTTATGACAGGGAGAAGGTACGCGCCTTTTTCAGCAGAGCGGATTTGTTTTTGTTTCCTTCAACATATGATACTTCAGGACTGGTGGTAAGAGAAGCAGCGGCCTGCGATTGTGCTTCACTGCTTATAAAGGGCAGCTGTGCAGCCGAAGGGGTAGAGGACGGTGTGTCCGGACTTCTTGCGGAGGAAAATGCCGAAAGCTGTGCCGAAAAGGTTATAGAACTTTTTAAGGGTGAAAACGCATTCAAAAAGCTTGGAGACGCAGCGGGCGAAAAAATATACTACTCGTGGGGAAAGGCTGTTGCAGTTGCAAACGCCAGGTATCATGAAATATTAAAAGAAAGAGGAAGACTTTAGGCAAACAGATTCGGATTTATCTAGACAATTAATGCGCCGTTTTATGATTTAAAACGCAGAATGGCAGAATTTTATAAATCCGAATTTACAAATTTACATTGCCGATTTTTGAAATTATACTTAAAATTATGTTTAAAATTATGCTCTGCTTTTGTGGTACAGGGAGTGCTTAAATGATATTTACTTTAACCCTAAATCCGGCGGTCGATTATACGGCCATTTCGGAAAAACTCACCCCGGGTGAAATAAACATTTCAAAAAAGTCATTCATATCCGCCGGCGGCAAGGGGATTAATGTTTCTGTTGTTTTAAAAGAATTGGGCATAGATTCTGTTGCTATGGGATTTGTGGGAGGCTTTACCGGAGATAAGGTGATTTCTGAGCTTAAAAAGGCCGGAGTTAAAACAAATTTTGTTCTTTTGAAAAACAAAGAAACAAGAATAAACATAAAAATATCCGAATTATCAGACGGTGATACCGAAATAAATTCCCCGGGGCCGGATATAAGCGATGAGGAATTTTCAGGTTTGTTTAAAAAACTTGAGGACATTAAAGAGAACGATATTCTTATAATTTCAGGCAGTCTGCCGAAAAGTGCGCCTTCAGATTTATATGCGAAAATAATAAACAGCGTCAAAAAACAGGGCGCAGCGGTGGTTTTGGATGCTGCGGGAGACGCAATGAAATGCGCCGTTACGCAAAAGCCGCTTCTTGTAAAGCCAAATGAAAAAGAACTTGAAGAATTTTGCGGATTTTCTGTAAATACAGAAAAAGACGCCGTTGCCGGAGCAAAAATACTAAAAAATGCCGGAGTAGAAAATGTTTTGGTATCAAGAGGAAAAAAGGGTGCACTGTTATTAGCCGAAAATCAAAAGGTGTATATTTTAAAAGCCCCGGTAATCAAACCGTTAAATTGTGTTTGCGCCGGAGATTCCATGCTTGCAGGATTTGTTGCAGGACTTTTGGGCATTAAAGCGGAAGAGCCGATAAAGCAGGCCGAAAACAAAAATTACAATAAGGAAACTTTAAAAGAATCAATAAGAAGTTCAGAAGCATTTTCCGATAGTTTTTCAGATAGTTCTTCAGATAGTTCTTCTGGTTCTTACGATAGTTTTCCTGATAATTTCTCCGGCAGTTATTTTAACAATTCTTCCGGCAGTTCTTCCTATGCTTCTCTAAGCAGCCGTTTTGCCGGTTTTAAATTTTTAAAAGGCAGCATGACCGACGCGGTTTTATGTAATGCGCTTCGCCTGGCATGCACTTTAGGCACGGCTGCGGCAATGAGTCCAAAGACGGCAGGAAAAGAAGAAATATTAAAAGCGGCAATTAAATACAAAAATATTGAAATAATTGAATATTAAAACAACCGGGGGACCAAGCTTTTGGTAATGGAACTCATAACGACTAGTGTTACAGTACTCGACCTGTCACGCCTACGAAACAAAATTTTTTGTCCGCAAAATAAAAATATTCAAAAAAGGTAAATTTATCTTGCATTAAATTAATATGTGTTATATAATCTAGGTGTATTCAAAATCAGGGGATAAAGGAGAGTACATAATGTTAGGGAAAGACGCAATTGTAGAGGGAATAAGACTGGGTGATGTTAAGGCTGAGCCGTATAAAAAACTTGCGGAGGTTTCTCGCAAAGTCGCCGCAGAGGGTGCGGTCCTTCTTAAAAATGAAAAAGAAGTTCTTCCTTTAAAAAAAGGTGAAAAAATTGCTGTGTTCGGAAGATCGCAGTTTGAGTATTTAAAAGCCGGAATAGGTTCCGGGGGACTGGTTAATGTTGAATATTGCGTAAATATTTACGACGGTCTTAAAAACAACGGAAGCGTTGAAATAAACGAGACTCTTTCAAATATATACAGAGATTACATTAAAGAACATCCTTTTAATGGGGATATCGGCTGGTCTACCCGTCCCTGTGCACAGGATGAATATGATATTCCTTACGAAATAGCCGAAAAGGCGGCAAAGGAATCGGATAAGGCCTTGGTTGTTATAAGCCGTAACAGCGGCGAAGGCCAGGACAATATTCGCGAACCCGGCGGATATTTCCTTACAGAGGAAGAATACGGAATGCTTAAAACCGTAAGAAGATATTTCGACAAGGTTGCAGTTGTATTAAATATCGGTAATGTAATGGATATGAACTGGATCGACAAGCTTGATATAGATTCAGTCCTTTGTGTATGGCTCGGTGGTCAGGAAGGCGGAAACGCAGCTGCGGATGTCCTTTGCGGCGTTGTAACTCCGAGCGGAAAACTAACCGATACCGTTCCGCGTCACCTTATCGACTTCCCGTCCGATAACAATTTCGGCGGAGACGATTACAACTATTTCTGTGAAGATATTTATGTAGGATACAGATATTTTGAAACATTTGCTCCGGAAAAGGTTCAGTATCCTTTCGGATTCGGACTTTCATATACTACATTCGATGTAAAATGTTCAGCAGTGGAAAATAACGGCGAAGTTACCGTTACCGCCGATGTTAAAAATACCGGAAAATATTCCGGTGCAGAGGTTGTTGAAGTTTATTACGGAGCACCTCAGGGCAAACTCGGAAAACCGGCTAAAGAACTTTGCGCATTTGTAAAAACCCCTGTGCTTGCCGCAGGCGAAAAATGCACCGTGAAGGCAAGTTTTAAGGTTAACGATATGGCTTCATATGACGACGGCGGATACACCGGAAACAAATCATGCTATGTTCTGGAAGAGGGCACATATGTGATTTATGCCGGAACCGATGTAAGAACCTGTGAACCGGTTCTTGATATTAAAATAGACAGTCTTGTTGTGACCGAGCGCCTTAGCGAGGTACTTGCCCCTACAAAGGAATTTAAGAGAATCAAACCGGAGCTTAAAGACGGAAAGCTTGTTCAGGCAGAACAAGAGGTTCCGCTGAGAACGGTTGATCTCAGAAAACGCATTAAGGATAATCTTAAAGAGCCTGTTAAATATACCGGTGATAAAGGTTACATGCTAAAGGATGTTTACGACAAGAAGGTAACAATGGATGAATTTATTGCCCAGTTTACCCCTGAGGAAATTGCTTGTCTTTTGTTTGGCGAGGGCATGTGCAGCTCCAAGACAATGTATGCTACCGGCGGTGTTATCGGCGGCGTAACCGACGCTCTTTTAAATCACGGAATTCCGATTGTATCTCTTACAGACGGACCGTCCGGCATGCGCCTTAACCATGGCGCAAAGGCAATAAACATGCCTTGCGGCACACTTATTGCCTGTACCTGGAATATACATTCCGCAGAAGAACTTTATGTATATGAAGGTATTGAAGCATACGGATATGAAGTTGACGCGCTTTTAGGCCCCGGACTTAATATTCACAGGCATCCGCTTAACGGCCGTAACTTTGAATATTTCTCTGAGGATCCGTTTGTGTCCGGGCAGTTTGCCACGGCAATAACCAAAGGTCTGGACCGTGTAAATGTTTCCGGAACAATTAAACACTATGCCGGAAATATTCAGGAAAAGCATAGAGGCACGCATAATGTTATAGCCTCTGAACGCGCACTTAGAGAAATCTATCTTAAGGGATTCGAAATGGCGGTAAAATCCGGGTACACCACCTCGATTATGACATCATACAACAAAATCAACAATAACCATTCGGCTTCCAACTATGATCTTAATACAACCCTTTTGAGGGGCGAATGGGGCTACAAATGGATTGTAATGACAGACTGGTGGACCCGTTATAATGACATTGACGGAGAATCTTCACGAGAGTATGTTTCAAAAATGGTAATGGCTCAGAACGATTTGGCAATGGTTGTTCCGAACGCAATGGATCATGGTGGAGATATACTTGAAAAGCTTGCTTGCGGTGAACTTTCATTGTACGAAATGCAGAGAAATGCAAAAAATATTCTCGAATTTGTTATGTGGTCAAACGGATTTGCAAGATATATCGAAAACGGCTGTGCAATGCCGGGTTACGGTCTTCTTGAAAAGCTTGATCAGCTGTCATCCTGCGGCATTGCCAAAGATATCATGGAAGAAAAACGCTATGAGTTCACCTTCGACGGAATGAAACCGATGGTATTAAGGTTTAAGGTTGTTGTAGCAGGCGATGCGCTTGAGCAAATGCCGATCGGAGTATTCACCGGTCTCGGAGTTACAAACGAAACCGCGCGTTCAGGCGCAAATGCAACGGTTGTTGTTTCCGGTACTGCAGGTAAAGAGGTTGTAATTGATAAGGAAATCAATGCAATGTCCGACCAAAGCATGTTAAGCTTTAAATTCAACACCGAATATATTAAAATAAACAGCGTTGAAGTATTGCAGTAAATACAGTTTTTTAAAAGAATAAAATATCGGTTTTATAGCATAAAACCTCGCTAAAACACTGAAAGCATTAAAAAGCAGCAAGCCAAACCGTAACGGGTGTTTATTCTTACCAGCCTAAGAAAAATTCAATTGATTATAATACAATAGGACAAAAATAAAATATACAGAACAAAAGACGGCAATGCTTTATTGTTATCGGTTTGTGTTTTATGTAGACAAATAACAATAAAAAGGCTTATAATATAATTAAAGGATAATTTTGACTATTTGTACAATATAGTTAAAAGGCAGCTCCAATTATAGCAACAATGCGGTTAAGCAAAAAGGAGGACAACTATGAATAAAATTGCAATAATTATTTTGTGTTTAGCTTTGATATTAGGCTTAACAGCCTGCAGCCTTACAAACGGCAATGAAAGCAAGGCCGACGGCTCAAATGATAATTCTCAGATAACGCCGGATATTTCATCACAATTGTCATCCGAAGCGTCTGAAACGACGGTTGCAAATGCAGAACCTGCGTCATCAGGTCAAATTAAAACTTCTTCCGAAAAAACAGATAGTAGTCTTTCAAACTCAGGTGATGCAGAATTTAATGAGCAGAAATATCAAAAACTAGGAGAAAAGCTGTTAAAAGAATTAGAGAAAAGCACAGCGTCCGGTTTAACTTTTTTCGATGTTGCCAATAAACTGTCATATCGAGGATATGAG
The DNA here is from genome assembly GCA_934444895.1 of uncultured Eubacteriales bacterium. Taxonomy (GTDB): domain Bacteria; phylum Bacillota; class Clostridia; order Oscillospirales; family Acutalibacteraceae; genus UMGS1279. The sequence goes on from CAKSDA010000001.1 coordinate 17,404, forward strand.
CCGATTGAGAATGTCAGTAAATTTCAAAAAATTGAGCCATGCGCCGAAATCAAAAATGCCGGCAAAATATCGGAGTTCAAAAAATCTCTCAAGTTAGATCAATGGAAAGCTGAAGTGATGCAGTTAAAATCCATGCCTAAAGTTTTTATTTATTTTGATAACAACTTACATGTCAATTTAGAAGGGCAGGTTTCAACAGGAAAGGCATGGATGTCCATTAATTCTCCTACCGGAAGCGTATATTACTCTGTTCCAAAAAATGTATATGAAACTATTTTGCAAAAGTATAAAGACAAGTAAACAAAATGTAAAATTAAGCTTAAATAAGGTTTGACTATCAAGAGCCTGAGCTCTTGATAGTCGAACCTTTGTGGTTTAGCTAGGCTGTTTACCACCTTGCCCTGCGTTCAGGCGTGTAAGGTGCCAGCCTAAAAAGCGCAAATAGTTTCAACTAAGCGGCAATAGATTTAATACCGAATTAAAAATTAAAAAACTGAATAAAGGAAATTGACATAACCGACTGTACAAAGCAGGATATAACGAAAAACAAGAGTATAAACAACTGCCGCAGGCAGTACATCTTAAAGTCCTGCTCTATCTTAGGGGAGGAGGACCCGGGAAGCGCAAGTTTGGCGAGCGACATTGAAAATCCAAGCGATTCTCTTGCCGAAAGCGACATGGCTATGGTTGAAATAATATACGCCGGTATAAGGATAAGCAGATTAAACACAATGCCGGTAAGTCCGAAGTTGCAATATGTATAAGACATTGTAAGGCTTATCCATGCTCCGCGTATTATCATTACCGAGGGTACAAGCACGGCACCTATCATACAGGTTCCCGAAAGGAAAATTCCTGCGGCAAATGGGAAAATTTCAATAGCGGAATTAATAAAAACCTTCCAAAATCCGCTTTTAAATCCGGAGTAAATGCGGCTGAAGTTTTCCGAATAAAATGTCCCCCCGGTGTTTTTGAACTTAAAAAACAAAACCCCCGTTAAAAATCCCAGCAAAAAGCAAAAGATTATAAAAATAATTGAATTGTTTTGATTTATAATGTCTGATATGCTTCGGTTTTTCTTTGCTATCCCATATGTCTTAATATTCATATACATTCTCCGTTTTTTTGCCGTTATTAAATCCGCTTTTAATTCTAAAATATAAATAAGCGACAGAATCAATGGCAGATTTAGTATTATCGGCTTTGTTAAATTCCTGGTTTATACCTTATATCTTTTTTAATTATATGAAATCAAATGATTAAAATTTACTTTTTTAATATTTATATATTAAAATATTTCTTTTTTTAAAAACTCAGTGCAAAAGTGGTTGAACTATTTAATGTTTCACTTAATAAAATTAGGCAAATCCCCAAAAATCCTTAATAATTAATTAAAATTGCCGCAAAGCGTTGACAAACGCGCTAAAGGGTCATATACTTTAGCAGTCAGGTTCGGCTTACTATGGAAATATAATATATGAATATTTATTGCTTTAATATTGGCCGATGCTTTAAATACAGATATAATACAAATATAATAAACAAATATAATAAATTAATACATATATGTTGATATAATATTACTTTACTTTAATATTATATTTTTTAATACTTATTTAATATATTTAATATAATATATAATTATTTAACATATAATTATTCACAACATTTTGGAGGTAAATATATGAGCCATATCAGTGACATATTCGGCAGCATGGTGTTTAATGATGAAACCATGAGAGAAAAATTGCCGAAGGAAACATATAAAGCGCTTAAAAAAACAATTCAAAACGGCAAAACGCTTGATTCCGCCGTGGCCGGCAGCGTTGCCACCGCAATGAAGGATTGGGCGATTGAAAGGGGAGCAACCCACTTTACACATTGGTTCCAACCGATGACAGGGGTAACAGCCGAAAAGCATGACGGATTTATAACCCCTACGGACGACGGAAGCGTTATTATGGATTTTTCAGGCAAAGAGCTTATTAAGGGCGAACCTGACGCATCCTCTTTCCCATCCGGAGGACTCAGAGCTACATTCGAAGCCAGAGGATATACTGCTTGGGATCCCACTTCCTATGCATTTATAAAGGATTCCACACTTTGCATACCCACGGCCTTTTGCTCATACAGCGGTGAAGCTCTGGATAAAAAGACGCCTCTTTTAAAATCAATGGAGGCAATTAACACCCAGGCAATGAGAGTACTGAAACTCTTCGGAAATGAAGATGTTAAAAATATTGTTACAACCGTAGGCGCAGAACAAGAGTACTTTTTGATTGATAAAAAGTACTATAATCAAAGAAACGACCTTATATATTGCGGACGCACCCTTTTCGGAGCCAAACCTCCTAAGGGTCAGGAACTGGACGACCATTATTTCGGAATGATAAAACCCCGCGTTATGGCCTTTATGAAGGAACTTGATGAGGAACTCTGGAAACTCGGAATTCTGGCAAAAACAGAGCATAACGAAGTTGCTCCGGCTCAGCATGAGCTTGCACCGATATACACCTCTACCAATATAGCAACCGATCACAATCAGCTTACAATGGAAATTATGAAAAAGGTTGCAGAGCGCCACGGAATGGTTTGTCTTTTGCACGAAAAACCCTTTGAAGGCGTTAACGGAAGCGGAAAGCATAATAACTGGTCGATCAGTACCGATACCGGAATAAACCTTTTGGAACCGGGAAAGCTCCCGCAGGAAAACGCACAGTTTATAACCTTCCTTTCGGCGGTTATTAAGGCAACCGACGAATATCAGGATTTGCTTAGAGTTTCGGTTGCCGGCGCCGGAAACGACCATCGCTTGGGCGGAAGCGAGGCTCCGCCTGCCATTGTTTCAATGTTTATAGGCGATGAACTCAATAAAATTTTGGAATCTATTGAAAACGGAACCAAATATATAGGCGCAAAGCACACCGATATGAAAATAGGGGTTCATGTTTTGCCTGATTTTCCGCAGGACACTACCGACCGCAACAGAACCTCTCCGTTTGCGTTTACCGGCAATAAATTTGAGTTCAGAATGTTGGGTTCCAGCGCTTCTATTTCGGATATAAACATTGTGCTTAATACAATAATTGCTGAGTCTTTAAAGGAATTTGCAGACTATTTGGAACCCAGAAAGGATGACTTTGATAACGCACTTAATAAGCTTATCAAAAATACATTCAAAAAGCATAAACGAATTATATTCAACGGAAACGGATATGATGAGGCTTGGGTAAAAGAAGCCGAAAAGAGAGGCCTTTCCAATTATCGCACTACACCGGATTGTATGCCTGCCATAATCAGTGAAAAAAGCATAAAGCTCTTTAAAGAACATAGAGTGTTTACCGAAGCAGAACTCCGCTCCAGATATGAGATCATGCTTGAAAACTACAGCAAGGTGCTGAACATTGAAACAAACACAATGCTTGGTATGGCAAAAAAATATTTTATGCCGGCTGTGCTTTCATATTTAAAGGACCTCGGTGATACCGTCACTACGGTTTCGGCAGCCGCTGCCGGTACTGCGTGCAGGGCAGAGAAAAAACTTATTAAAAAGCTTTCTGCTCTTGCGGATTCGTTTTATACCAAAACAGAACTGCTTGAAACAACCGTGGAAAAGGCAGAACTTAAAACCGATAATCTGTCCAGAGCGGAATTTTATCGAGATAATGTTATCCCGGCAATGCAGTCGTTAAGGGATGACGCTGACAAACTGGAACTTATAACAGCCAAAAAATATTGGCCGATTCCGACATACGGAGATCTCATGTTTAAGGTGTAATGAAATTGTTTTAAAGACCAATTTCCCTACCCGGCGCAAAACAAGATTGTTTTAAAAACAAATTTGGAAAAATAAATTCGGCTCCCGTAAGCATGAAGCTTACGGGAGCCGAATCTGCTTTGCCCTGGTCAAACCCGTTGCGGTTTCGACTAAAGAGCCAGGATTATTAAAGTCCAAACCCCAATTTTCAAAAAATTTATAAATATTAACACAACCCCCCCGGAAAGTATTTGAAAAAATCAGGAAGAATAGGACTAAATTACTATTAATACGTAAATAATGTTGGAAATTTACACTTTTAAAAACCGCTTGTTGCCATATTTACTATATAAACATGGGGTTTCATTGTTAATATTGCTAAAAACTCATCCATCGGTGGAAAAACTCTTGACAAATTAGCTAAAATGAATTATCCTAGAATTAAGTTATAGTCATTGAGGTATTTTACAAACGCTTTTGGGCAGTCAAAAGTGTTTGTTACATGTTGTGGATTTTCATGGTAATAACTCATATGCAATAACGGAAAAAATATATTAAGGAGGATTCCCTTAAATGAAAACAATTAGTAAAAAAACACTTGCTATTGTTCTTTCTGTTATTTTGGTAGTTGTGGCTCTTCCTATTTCAGTTGGTGCTGAAGGCACATTCGACTTTAAAGATGCTTCCAATTGGCAGATAGTTCCTTTCGCAGGTAGTGAAAGCCATACATCGGCTCCCACTCTTGCAACGGATGTATCTTACAATAGCAGCGGCAGTTCAATTTTGGTAAAAAGAATTAACGGTACCGGATTTGGTGTTGAATTCCCGGTAGAGGCTAACACAGATTATACTCTCACATTCCGCGCCAGACATGCCGGATCCGGCAATGCCCGTCTTTATGGCGCATGGGTTGTAACAAACCTTGCAGACGCATCGGCTGAGGCAACACCGGCAAATGCTCTTGCAACATTTAATGTTACAAGCCAGAATATTCAAAACACTTGGCTCGGTTATACCGCTTCCTTCAACGCCGGTAACAGCACAACAGCCGGCTTTGTAGTAAAGGTTCCGGACGGTGCTTGGGGAAATACATATCTTGATGGATTTGTTCTTTCAAAAACAGCTGATCTTTCTTTTGAAGATCCTGACACATGGGTTTACACCGCACAGAATCAGTATTATGATTCTGCAAGAAATGCAAGCGCAGAAACAACTGTAGTTGCAGACGGCAGCCAAGCTTCTGTAAAACTTTGCGGAGCAGGCGTTGTTTATACAAAGGATTTTGCGGTTGAGAAAAGCTCTACATATACGCTTTCTTTCAAATATCGCACAACCAGCGGTAAGGCACCCTTCTCAAAGTGTGCAATTTTTGATTCTACAGCAGGCAAAATAAACTTTGCTAACGGTTTAACATTGGGAACAATGAGCGGTGAACTGACCTCAAAAACCGGCTTTGCAGCAGGCGCAAATGAGTGGCGTACATACAGCATTGAATTCTCTTCCGGCAACAGGACCCATTTGACTTTGGCTCTTGCAGCGGCAGACCTTGGTTGGGGCGATATCTATGTTGATGATTTCACACTCGTTAAGGGCGCTACAGCCGATTCTTATTTTGAAGATGCCGGTAACTGGAGATGGGAAACCGTTCAGGGAACTTACACTTCAGAAAGCGCAAAACTGAATACAGCTACAGACTTCATTGTCGAAGGTACAACATCGCTCAGACTTACCGCTGCATGTGGTACTGCAAATGTTATTGACTTCCCGGTAGAGGCTAACACAGATTACGCTTTGTCATTCCAGTACAAAGCAATTTCATCTAATTCAATCAAGAATACATTCCGCGAAGTTGGTATTGCTAAGGATTTTGCAACAGCAAACCCTGAAACCAAAAACTGGAATATGTCCGGTGAGTTCCTTACATTAAAATCAAGTGATGTAACACCTGCATATAACTTCCCGAAAGCTAATGTTGGCGTATGGAACAAAGAAACATTCACCTTCAATTCCGGAGATAATACATCTGTAGCCCTTATCATAAACCATAATGATATTGGTTGGGATAAAATCTATCTTGACGATTTCAAACTTACTGCTATGGTTCCTACAGAAGGCAGCGAGAAGACTCAGGACTTCGAAGCTTATACAAACGATAATGTTAAAGCCGAAGCAGACGGAAACAAATATTATGATCTTACTGCAGCAACCTCGCTTTCTCTTAAAGCAGCAGAAGCTTCAGATTGGACAGCAGATTCTGCAGAAGCACTTGTCGGCAGATACTTCCAGATCTCCTTTGAAATGGCAAGTGACAAGTGGAATGTTTTGGGCGACTCGGATGCATGGAACTTCCTTTGGACAGAATTTAAGTTTGCAAGCGGAACTAAGGGAGGAAACATCCTCGCAAACGGACATCTTTCAACCGACTTTAATTCCTTTGCAAACAATCGTCAGATAACATTGCTCAGCGGCAACTGGCAGAGATACACATTTATTGTTGACTGCGGAACCGTTACTAATTTCAACGGTATATCATTCGGAAGACTTGCAGGACATACAGGTCAGCAACTTGATGTTGATAACTTCAATGTTAAGGTTCTTTCCGAAACAGATCGTATTTCTAAAGATATGCTCTATACAGAGGCAAAGGCTTCAATCCGCAGCATGGACGCAGCAGTTAGCTCAAGCCAGGGATTCAGAGTAAAAACCTCTATCTACAAACCGCTTATTGAAAGCAGAAACATTGTTGAATACGGTACAATTGCTATCCGTACAGCTCGTATGACTGATACTGCTCTTACAATAAATACAGCTAATGCCGCAAAGGGAATCGCTTATGATGCCGAAGCAGGCAAAGATGTAATCTATGAAGAGAATGATACCCACAAGATCTTCACAGGTGTTCTTATCAACATCCCTGAAAGATTCTATGGTTCAGACTACACTGTAAGAGGCTATGCAAAAGATGCAGACGGTAATTACTATTACGGCGATCAGTTTACTCTCTGCGTATACAAGGTTGTTAAAGCAATTTTGGATTCTTCAGAGCCTGATGCCGGAACACCTGAACATGCACAGTGGGTTTCCGACTGCGCAACAGCACAGTCCATCATTGATCAGAACGAAGCTCAGTACAATGAATGGCTGAACAGGTAAGGGGGTAAAGCTGTATGAAAAAACAATATTCAGCTCCTTCGGTTGAAGTAACTGTTTTTGATAGCCCCGAAATTTTAAAAGGCAGCGATTCATATATCGATGTAGGCGAATAATAAATAATTTATTTAATTATTCCTTATCGGTATAAACAGAAATTAAATAAAGATACCGCTTCTTAAAAAGAGGCGGTATCTTTTTATCATCGGTCAAGAGCCTAGGCAAACAAGGATAAGACGAACCTGTCACGCCTACGAAACAAAATTTTTACTATCGAGTGCAGCACAATTATAAATAAATTTAAAAGCTGATTTAAAACCAAAACTGAGGATTTAACAGTTAAAAATCTATTGCCACAGCAAATATGCATAAGATTCGGCTTTATTTTTTTCAATATTTTTAATATTTTTTTAAAAAAACTATTGATTTTTTTGTTATAATTGTTTAAAATTATAATTAGTGTAAAGTAGGTATAATTTTAGTGTAATTTATATTTCTTTTTTTTAGAAAATAATAGCTTATATTAAAATTATACATTATTAAAACAAAGCATTTGCACAGTTCCCGGATCGGCGAAATTCTTAACTTGAGGAGGAAAATCACAAAATGAAATCCATCAGTAGAAAAGCACTTGCAATCGTTCTCTCTGTTGTTTTGGCAGTTGTTGCCCTTCCTGTTTCTGTAGGAGCAGAAGGCACAGTTGATTTTAAAGATGCTTCAAAATGGCAGATAGTTCCTTTCCAAGGAAGTGAAACTCATACCTCGGCTCCCACTCTTTCAACGGAAAAATCCTTTGAAAACAGCGGAAGTTCCATAATGGTAAGGCGTATTAACGGTACCGGATACGGTATTGAATTTAATGTTGAAAAAGAAAAGAATTATAAATTAACATTCAGTGTTTTACATACCGGAACCGGCAATGCTAAGCTTTTGGGCGCATGGGTTGTAACAAACCTTGCGGACGCAGCTGCAACAAAAACACCTGAAAATATAGTTGCGGATTTCGGAATACTGCAGCCCGGTTCTTCAGGCCAATGGGCAACCTACTCTAAAACATTTGCTGCAGGAACAAACGAAACCTTAGGCTTTGTAGTAAAGGTTCCGGATGGTTCATGGCAGGAAACATATCTTGACGGTTTCAATCTCGAAGAGGTTGAAGAATTGGAAAAAGAGCCCGATCCCGATTCAGATTTTGAAGATCCGGCAAACTGGAGATGGGAAACCATTAATGGAGAATACACTTCAGAAGCTCTGACAAAAAATACGAATTCAGCTTATATTAGTGACGGTAAAACTTCTCTCTGCGCAAAGGGTGCAGACGGTACTGCCAATGTAATGGATTTTGCAGTTGAGCCCAATACAAATTATTCTTTAAGTTTCAAATATAAGGCTAATTCAACAAAAAGTGATAAGTATACAATTACAGAAGTTGGCATTGCTAAGGATTTTGAGACTGCGCACGCAACTAACAAAGAGTGGGGCCTTGATGGTGAAACAATTGCTTTACATTCTGTTTTCTCAAACCCTCAGTATACTTTCGCAATGGCTGATAATAGCTCATGGTCAACCGAAACAATCACCTTCAATTCAGGCGACAATACTTCATTAGCCCTTATTGTAGTCAACGGTACCCTCGGTTGGAATCCTATCTATTTTGATAATTTCAAACTTGAAAAAGTTTATACTCCGGATTCTGATTTTGAAGATCCGGCAAACTGGAGATGGGAAACTGTTGCGAGCGGATACACTTCAGACAGCAAATATTTCAAACTAAATTCTTCAAATGAAGACTTTATTACCAAGGGTTCAACATCGCTTAAACTTATCGGTGCAGTAGGAACGGCTAATGTAATTGATTTTGAAGTAATTCCGAATACCGATTACATTTTAAGCTTCCAGTACAAGGCTAACTCAAATAAAAACGAATATACTTTCCGTCAGGTAGCAGTAGCAAAGGATTTTGAGACCGCATGTCCTGAACCGGGTTGGAGTTTAAATACATCAAACCTACTCCAATATCATTCTATATATGCTGAGGCACAAGGCACACCTCATTATCTTTTGTTTGCAAAGGCAAATATAGGTGCATGGACTAAAGAAACACTTACTTTCAATTCCGGCGATAATACATCCTTGGCACTTATTATAAATAATAATGCACTTGACTGGAATGATATCTATTTTGATGATTTCCAATTGACTGCCCTTATAGAAACTCCCGGCAACAAAAAGATTCAGGATTTTGAAGATTATACAGAGGCTGACAGCTATAATATTGAAGAAGACGAGTATGGCGATAAATATTATAATCTTGAGGCCAACACTTCAATCCGCCTCTATGCAGATGATACTTCCTGGACCGAAGGCTCTTCAGACAGTCTTATAGGAAGATATGCCTATATTTCATTCGATATGTCGAGTGACAGATGGGAAATTGATTCTGACAGCGAAGGCTGGGGATTCTTATGGACAGAATTTAGATTCACAAGCAAAAACGCCGAAGGCAATATGCTTTCAAATGGACACTATTCAACAGATTTTGCCAGCGTAATTTCTAAAAAAACTACTCCTTTGGAGGGTAATTGGCGCAGATATTCATTCTATGTTGACCTTGAAAAGGTAGGCGCTTTCACCGGCATTGTTATCTCAAGAATGAACAGTCATGAGGAGCAAAAACTCTGGATTGATAATCTGTATGTTAAGATAGTTACCGAAAATGATATTATTGCAAGGCAAATGTTCTATACCGAAGAAAAGGCTGCTATTCGTTCAGGTGACGAAACCGGAGCCGGTCAGGGTATCAGAATTAAATCCATGATCGCAAAGGATCAGATTGAAAGCAGAAATATTGTTGAATACGGTACAATTGTAATTCCTGAAATGCTTTTGGATGCTGACGAAGAACTCACAATGGAAAATGTTAAGAACGGCATCGGTGTTGCATATGACAGCACAACCGGAAAAGATGTTGTTTATTCCGAAACCGATACGCACAAATATTTCACCGGCGTTCTTGTTAATATTCCGACGCAGCATTACGGAAGCTATTATGTAGTAAGATGCTATGCAAAGGATGCCGATGGTAATTACTACTACGGCGAAGAGATCACCGTTTGCGTATATGATATTGTTAAGTCTATAATGGATTCACCGGAACCTGAACCGGGCGACGCTTATACACAGTGGCTTAACGATGTTGGTGTTGCACAAAACATCATTGACGAAGATCCTGAAGCCTACGAATTTTGGAAAAGCCTCTTTGCATAAATCTTGGGATATTTTTCAAAATACTATCATATAATAAAAACAAATAATAAAAAGGAATTCTTTAAAAGCACAATATTGTTTAAATTATGATTTTGAAGAATAATTCTTAGACAATTTCAAACTGATGAATGGAGGTTTATGCTCATGAGCAAATATATTGAGCCAAAAATGGATATTTATAAATGTGAATCGGAAAACATCATGGAACTCAGCGATGTACCGATTGACATGGGTGAAGATGACGAAGGCTAAAACCAACGAGCTTTACAATCCATAAATTTAAAAAGAGCATGGAATTTTCCATGCTCTTTTCTTATCTCTGTCAATTAAAAAACCGTAAGAGGATTTTTTAGGCACAGCAAGCAAAAAACATAGGCAGGTTCGTTTTTCCCCGGTATAAAAGATTTTCAAACAGTTAGCAAATATTAACAAACTTTAAATTTTAAAAAAAGTTTTAAAAAAGGTCTTGATTTTTCCTAACAAATGACTACAATAATAATTAGCACTCAAAAGCAAAGAGTGCTAATAACATTTTCAATTAAATCTTTCAGGAGGTTTTAAGTTATGACAATTAAACCATTAGCCGACCGTGTGGTTACAAAACCGGCCCCGGCAGAGGAAACAACAAAAAGCGGTATTATACTTACTGCTGCTGCACAGGAAAAGCCGCAGATTGCAGAGGTTGTTGCAGTAGGCCCCGGCGGAATTGTTGACGGCAATGAAGTTAAAATGTATGTTAAACCCGGTGATAAGGTTATTACAAGTAAATATGCCGGCACAGAAGTTAAGATTGACGGTCAAGAGTATTCAATCGTTCGTCAGTCGGATATACTTGCAACTATTGAATAATCAGTTAGGAGAGATATATTATGGCAAAAGAAATTGCATTCAGTGAAGACGCCCGCAAGGCTTTACAGGCCGGTGTAGATAAACTTGCAAACGCAGTAAAGGTTACTTTAGGTCCCAAAGGCAGAAATGTAGTATTGGATAAAAAATTCGGATCACCGCTTATTACAAATGATGGTGTTACTATTGCAAAGGAAATTGAACTTGATGATCCGTTTGAAAACATGGGCGCACAGCTTGTAAAGGAAGTTGCAACAAAAACCAATGATATTGCAGGTGACGGAACAACAACCGCAACCGTTTTGGCTCAGGCTCTTATTTGCGAGGGAATGAAAAATGTTGCGGCCGGCGCCAATCCAATGGTAGTTAAAAAGGGTATTGCAGAAGCAGTGGACACTGCAGTTAAGGTAATTGTTGATAACTCCAAAAAGGTAAGCGGCAGCGAGGACATCGCAAGAGTTGCTACCATTTCGGCAGGTGACGCAGTTATAGGAAATCTCATTGCCGAAGCAATGGAAAAGGTTTCTTCAGATGGTGTAATCACTGTAGAGGAATCGAAAACCGCCGAAACATATACCGAAGTTGTTGAGGGTATGCAGTTTGACCGCGGATATATCACCCCATATATGGCAACCGATACAGATAAGATGGAAGCGATTATTGATGACGCATATTTGCTTATCACCGACAAGAAAATTTCAAATATTCAGGAAATTCTTCCTTTGCTTGAGCAAATTGTTCAGTCCGGCAAAAAGCTTGTTATAATTGCAGAGGATATTGAAGGTGAAGCTCTTTCAACCCTTATTGTAAATAAACTAAGAGGCACTTTCGTATGTGTAGGCGTTAAGGCTCCCGGATTTGGTGATAGAAGAAAAGAAATGCTCAGAGATATTGCAATTCTTACCGGCGGCGAGGTTATCACCGAGGAACTGGGACTTGAGCTTAAAGATACGCAAATCGCTCAGCTCGGCCGTGCTGCTCAGGTTAAGGTTGGCAAGGAAAATACAATTATTGTCGGCGGCGCAGGCGACAAGGAAGAAATTAAAGCTCGCATTAATCAAATTAAGAGCCAGATTGAAACCACAACATCTGATTTTGATCGTGAAAAACTGCAGGAACGCCTTGCAAAGCTTTCCGGCGGAGTTGCTGTATTAAAAGTCGGCGCTGCTACAGAAGTTGAAATGAAGGATAAAAAGCTCAGAATTGAAGACGCACTTTCCGCAACAAAGGCAGCAGTTGCCGAAGGTATTGTTGCAGGTGGCGGTGTAGCCCTTGTAAATGCTATCGGTGCAGTTAAAGAGCTTCTTAAAACTTCCGAGGGCGACGAAAAAACCGGTATTTCAATTGTGCTTAAGGCTCTGGAGGCTCCTATACGCCAGATTGCTCACAATGCAGGTTTGGAAGGCTCTGTAATTGTTGAAAAAATCACAAGCGAAAAGAAACCCAACTACGGTTTTGATTTTTACAATGAAAAGTATACCGACATGATAGAAGCCGGTATTGTTGATCCTACAAAGGTTACAAGGTCTGCTTTGCAGAATGCGGCTTCTGTTGCTTCAATGGTTCTTACCACAGAATCACTTGTTGCAGATAAAAAAGAAGACGCAGCAGCCGCAAATGCTGCTGCAGCCGCGGCCGCAGCAGCCGGAGCAGGCGGAATGTATTAATAATGTAAAAGGCTAAACTTTTACCAAATACAAAGTTGTTAAAAACGGTGCTGATTATATTCAGCGCCGTTTTATTTTTAGGTTCTTGATCATTGCCTAAGTAAAACTTTTGCTTTTTTAAAAAAGGATTTGCCCTAAAAAATGTCTTATAAAGTGATTTTTTGTCAATAATCATTGATTTTGATATTTGTTATTGACTACGGATTTAAAAAGAGGTAAAATTATTTTACCAAGGATAAAGCGAGGTAAAAACCATGAATGATTCTCAAAATTTCGGAAATGATATAGTTACTTTAAGTGATGATGACGGTAAGGAATATTCCTTTGAGGTGCTTGATGCGATTGAGACCGATACCGGAAGATATCTTGCGATGCTTCCTTTCTATTCCGATCCAAAAGAAAGACTTGATGACAGTGGAGAGCTTGTTCTTGTCAAGGCTTTTGAAGATGAAAACGGTGAGGAATATTTTGAGGATATTCCGGATGATGATGAGTATGATACCATTGCCGACATTTTTATAGAGCGTTTGGAAGATTTGTATGATATAGACGAAAACTGATAAATAATAAGAAATAACATTCCTTCCCTGTTCGCGGACTTTGGTTAATTATAACCCTACAACCTTTTAATAGGGGACCTTTCTCCTGCAGCGGGTTTGCAGACCTCCCGGCATTGCCGGAAGAAGGGAGCGCGAAACTGCGGGGCGGCCACCCACCTGCTTTTTTTGCAGGTTATCAATTGCCATTTACGGCAGGGCAGGAATTTTAGGCTTATCACTGTTTGCCTGGTTTTAATTTTATAAATCCAAGCCAGAAGTATACTAATATTTTTTAACTGTGCCCGGAAGCTTTTGCTTCCGGGCTTATTATTTTGTTTTAAAATATGTTGTTTTTGTTGGTTTTGTATTTGTTTTATTGGATTTTGTGTTGACAATACCTTTGTTTTGTATTAAAATGGACTTGTAAATTTATATTATCGAGTATTATGAGGCGTTGCAACAAAGATACAGGGGAATTTATCCGCCAAAACCGGTTTGTCATTTTCAATTGCAACACAAGTATAACACCGCAAAACAAAATCAAGGTTATTGCTGCTTTACAAATATATAATTTTCAAAGGAGAAGACCATGGCTGATTATTATACAACTGAAATATCAAAAAGCCCGCGTATTTCAAGTCTTATAGAGCATTTGTTTGAAAAAATGCCGGAAATAGAAGCCGACAGGGCGGTTTTGCTTACTGAATCATATAAACTTACCGAAGGCAAACCTATAATCACAAGAAGAGCCGAAGCGTTTAGGCATATTCTTGAAAATATCCCAATAACCATAAGACCTTTGGAACTTATAGTAGGCAGCAACGCTAAGAGCCCCAGAAGTTGTCAGGTGTTTCCCGAATTTTCGTTTGAATGGATGGAGAGTGAGTTTGACACCGTTGCAACCCGCGCCTGCGATCCTTTTTACATATCCGAGGAAACTAAAAAAGCGCTTCATGAAGCTTATAAATACTGGAAGGGCAAAACCACAAGCGAACTGGCATATGAATATATGAGCGACGGCGCAAAAACTGCCATTGAGCATAATATTTTTACGCCCGGAAATTATTTTTATAACGGCGTAGGGCATGTTACCGTTGATTATGGTGAAGTTCTGGAAATAGGATTTGAAGGGATAATTAAAAAGGCTGAGAAAAAGCTGGCCGAGTGCCATGACGGAGACGGTGATTTTGCAAGAAAAAGCAGCTTTTTAAAGGCTGTCATAACCTCTCTTAAAGCGGCATGCAATTATGCCGAAAGATATGCAAAACTTGCTCTGGATCTTTCAAAAATAGAGGAAGATCCTAAAAGGCGTATGGAACTTGCCCTTATAGCAAATAACTGCGTTAATGTTCCGAGACATGGGGCAAAGTCATTCTATGAGGCATGCCAGTCCTTCTGGTTTGTTCAAATGCTTCTGCAAACAGAGTCAAGCGGTCACTCCATTTCTCCGGGCAGGTTTGACCGATACATGTATCCGTATTATAAGGCGGATATTGAGAGCGGTAAAATAACCAGAGAATTTGCCCAGGAGTTGATTGACTGTATATGGGTGAAACTAAACGATTTAAATAAGGTAAGGGACGCAGCTTCTTCGGAAGGCTTTGCCGGTTACAGCCTGTTTCAGAATCTTATTGTGGGCGGGCAGGATGAAAACGGACTGGACACAACAAACGATCTTTCCTTTATGTGCATTACTGCCTCTATGCATGTAATGCTTCCGCAGCCTTCACTGTCAATCAGGGTATGGAATAAAACACCGCATGAGCTTCTTATAAAGGCGGCAAAACTTACCCGCACGGGCGTAGGGCTTCCGGCTTATTACAACGACGAAGTAATAATTCCGTCTCTTGTAAGCAGAGGTCTTACCCTTGAGGATGCAAGAGATTACAACATAATAGGATGTGTTGAGCCGCAGAAATCCGGCAAAACAAACGGTTGGCATGACGCTGCCTTCTTTAACATGTGCAGACCGCTGGAACTGGTTTTTTCAAGCGGCAAGGACTTAGGCGAACAAATAGGTCCCAAAACGCCTGATGTTTCAGAACTTGATACTTTTGAAAAATTTTACGGCGCTTATAAAACCCAAATGGAATACATGATAGAAATGCTTGTAAATGCAGACAACAGTATAGATATGGCTCATGCAGAGCGTTGCCCGCTGCCGTTTTTGTCATCAATGGTTGAGGATTGTATAGGCCGGGGAAAAGCTATGGAGCAGGGCGGAGCAATCTACAATTTTACCGGTCCTCAGGGGTTCGGAATTGCAAATATTGCCGACGGACTTTTTGCCGTTAAAAGCCTTGTATATGATGAGAAAAAATATTCAATAGATCAGTTTAAAGAGGCTATCAGCAATAATTACGGCGAGGAAATGCCAGACCTGTTGGCAGGAAGCATTACCGCAGCAGTGGCGAAAGAACTGTCTGACAGAAAGCAACCGGTAGGCGAAGACCTTATAAAAGAAATTTATCTTAAAATTAAGCAGAACAAAACCGATCCGGCAAAGAAAAATCTTTATGACAAATTAAGGGCTGATATTGCATCATTGCCAAAGTATGGAAATGATAATCTTGAAATGGATATGTTTGCAAGGGACGCGGCTTACATATATACACGAACTATTGAAAAATATAAAAATCCGCGCGGCGGAAGCTTTCAGGCGGGACTTTATCCCGTATCGGCAAATGTGCCTCTGGGAGCGCAGACCGGCGCAACGCCGGACGGACGGCTTGCGGGAACTCCGGTTGCCGACGGTGTATCGCCGGCGGCGGGAAGGGATGTTAACGGTCCTACCGCAGCATGTAATTCGGTAGCCAGACTTGACCATTACATTGCTTCTAACGGAACTCTGTTTAATATGAAATTTCATCCCAGCGCGCTTAAGGGGCAAAGCGGACTTGAAAGTTTTGTTGCTCTTGTAAGGGGATATTTTGATCAAAAGGGAAGTCATATGCAGTTTAATGTAGTCAGCAGAGAAACCCTGCTCGACGCACAAAAAAATCCGGATAAGTACAGATCACTGGTGGTAAGGGTTGCAGGTTACAGCGCATTATTCACCTCCCTTTCGCGTTCACTTCAGGATGATATTATAAACAGAACCGAGCAAACCAATTTTTAATATTTAACATAAAAGGCTGATTTTATGCATGACTTATTAAATGTGCAGGGCAGAATATTTGATATTCAGCGGTTTTCAATTCATGACGGGCCGGGTATTCGAACCATAGTATTTTTAAAAGGGTGTTTTTTAAGATGCAAATGGTGCTGTAATCCTGAATCTCAAAGTTACAAAATTGAATATATGAAAACGGGCGGCACCCAAAAAACGGTCGGTAGAGATGTTACGGTGCGAGAGGTAATGGCTGAAGTGGAAAAGGACAGAAGTTATTACAGAAAATCCGGCGGCGGTATGACCCTTTCAGGCGGAGAAAGCCTTTTTCAGCCTGAGTTTGCTCTGGCGCTTTTAAAAGCCGCAAAGGAAAGCGGAATAAACACGGCAATGGAATCAACCGCATTCGCTCCTATGGATACAATAAGAACGCTGCTTCCGCATCTGGATACATTTTTGCTTGACATTAAGCATTTGGAAAGTGAAAAACACAAGGCGTTCACCGGGGTTCCAAATGAAAAAATTCTGGAAAATGCAAAAAAACTGGCAGTTGAAGCAAAACACCTTATAATCCGAGTCCCCGTAATTCCCACATTTAATGATACACCTGAAGAAATAGCGCAAATTGCAAGGTTCGTATCCGGGATAATGCCGGGGGGAGAAATAAATCTTTTGCCGTATCACAGACTTGGCAGGGATAAATACGAAGGATTGGACCGAAACTATTTTCTTGATGAAATTGTTCCGCCGAGCGACGAACATATGGAGCAGCTTTTAAATGTTGCGGAGAGTTTTGGCTTAAAGGCCAAAGTAGGGGGTTAAAATGGAAGAAGTATATGATGTTTTAAAAAATGAGGGCAAGGCCAGAATTATTCAGGAAATAGTTCCGGGAAAACAGATAACCCTTGCACATATTATTGCAAATCCGGACGCTGATCTTTATATAAAACTGGGCTTGGATCCGGCAGAAGATTATACATCGGCCGCAATAGGAATACTGACCTTTACCCCCGCCGAGACGGCAATTATCGGCGGTGATATAGCGGTTAAAGCTTCAGGCGCAAAATTGGGATTTGTAGACCGTTTCAGTGGTACCCTTATTGTTACCGGGTCCGTATCCCAAATTAACGAGGCGGTAGATTCTGTTTGCAGATATACAAAAGAGGTTTTGGGCTTTACGGTTTGCGGTATAACAAAAACTTAATATGAATAAAATAATTTTAATCGGCCGCACAGGCAGCGGCAAAACAACCCTCACGCAGGCTTTAAATACGGCTGAGGTTAAATACAAAAAAACACAAAGTGTAAACAGGAAAGGCTTTGTTATAGATACTCCGGGTGAGTATGCGGAAAGCAGAAATTTCGGAGGAGCTCTGGCGGTTTATTCCTATGAAAGTGATGTTGTAGGGCTTTTGCTTTCGGCAGATGAACCCTATTCGCTTTTCAGCCCCAACATTGTTTCAATGGTAAACCGCACGGTAATAGGTATAATTACCGGGATTGATAAAAAAAGCGCAAATATCAAAAGAGCGGAAAATTGGCTTCATTTGGCCGGCTGCAAAAGAGTTTTTAAAGTGAGCTCAATTACAAAAGAGGGTATAGATGAGCTTGCGGAATATATTTCAAGCTATAAAAATGACAAAAACAAATAAAAACTACATAAAATTATGTATAAAACAAAATAATTATGTTGTTTTTTGTTGACTTTTGTTTTTATATATGATATATTTATCATGTTATAAAATATTATTGGGAGGATAATAAAATGGTATCAGAATACGAAATCAAAAAGCAAATGTGCGACATAGGTAAAAGAATTTATGATCGCGGAATGGTTGCGGCAAACGACGGAAACATTTCCGTTAAAATCGGCGAAAATGAATTTCTTTGCACCCCTACCGGCGTAAGCAAAGGATTTATGACACCGGAATATATATGCAAGGTTGACGCTGAGGGAAAGGTTATTCAGGCAAATCCCGGCTTTAAACCTTCATCCGAAATTAAAATGCATATGAGGGTCTATAAAAACAGACCTGATGTTAAGTCGGTTGTCCATGCACACCCGGTATATGCTACAGGATTTGCTATTGCCGGTATTCCGCTTACACAGCCAATCATGCCTGAGGCAGTTATCGCTCTCGGATGTGTTCCGATTGCAGAGTACGGCACACCCTCAACAAACGAAATACCGGATCATGTTGAAAAATACCTGCAGTCTTTTGACGCAGTTTTGCTTGAAAATCACGGTGCTCTTACATATTCCGATTCGCTTCTTAACGCTTATCACAAAATGGAATCGGTTGAGTTCTACGCAAAACTTCTTTACATTTCAAAGCAACTCGGCGGACCTAAAGAATTATCACACGACCAGGTAGAAAAGCTTTACGAAATTCGCCGCAAATTCGGACTTAAGGGTAAACATCCGGCTGATCTTTGCATTAATAATAAAAACGGAAAACCAAGCTGCTACAGCTGCGCCGGCGGTTGCTCCGGCTCTTGTGATTCTTCTACCGAAGATTTAATTTCCGAAATCACGAAAAAGGTTATGGAGCAGCTCGGTAAATAACAAAATTTTAAGTTTAGACAGGCTAAAAGTTTCTGCCACCGAATTTTTTATTTGGCAAAGCGAGAAATTCAAAACAAGGCTTTTGCCTTGCAAAATGAACGCAAAGCCTCAGTATAAAAGGCGGCAGGCGTTACCGAGGCAGGATAAAATTCTGCCAAACTAGGAGGATGCCGGATGACAGCGGAAGAACTGAATAGTATGGTTAAAAATGTTGTTGCAGATGTTGCCGGTGTTCAGGGAATAACCTTGCAACAGGCAAACCGCCTTTGTGAGGCGGTAATAAAAAAGGCTGTTCAAATCGGAGTAAACGCTGTTGTAGCCATTGCCAATGCGGCGGCAAATCCGGTTTGCGTTCAGTGTATGGATAATTCATACATAGCAAGTTATGATATAGCTTTTAATAAGGCATATACGGCAGTTGCGCTTAAAATGTCTACTGCAAAGCTAAATCAGATGGCTGCTCCCGGAGGATCTCTTTATGGGATTCAAAATCTCTGCGGCGGAAAAATAGTTGTTTTCGGCGGAGGTGTGCCGCTTTACAATAAAGACGGCATACTGATCGGCGGACTCGGAGTCAGCGGAGGCAGCGAATCTGAGGATACCGGGCTGGCAGAGTATGGAAGCAGTATAATATCTTCTGTTTTATAACTTATGAGAGTTTATAATTTTCTGTAATTTTAAACTTTTGGATTGTAGGATTTAATATGGTAATTTTCGGCTTATAAAGACCGATATAAAGGTAGTGATAATATGGATATCAATTCTTCGGATATTGAAAAAATTGTAAAACAGGTTATAGGAGAACTGAATACCGGGGCAGAACATACCACCGGCAAGGCAAACAGCATTCCCAAAACCGCAAGGGTTGCCATGCTTACCTCCCTTGAGAATTTTGACATAAAGGAATTTCCGGTTCCGGCAATCGGAGACGACGATGTGCTTGTTAAGGTTGAGGGCTGCGGAGTTTGCGGAACAGACGCCCACGAATTCAAACGCGATCCCTTCGGACTTATGCCGGTAGCGCTGGGGCACGAGGGAACCGGCGAAATTGTTGCGATGGGCAAAAATGTTAAAAAGGACAGCGCCGGCAAGGATCTTCATGTTGGGGATAAGGTTGTCTCCTGTATGATATTTAAGGATAACCCGGATATTACAATGTTTGACCTTAATAAACAAAATGTCGGAGGAGCGGATGTTTACGGTCTGCTGCCGGACGACGATATTCATCTTAACGGTTGGTTTTCGGATTATATTCTTATTCGCGGCGGTTCAACAATATTCAATGTAAGCGATTTAAGCCTTGATCTTCGTATTCTTATTGAACCTGCAGCGGTTTTGATTCATGCAGTTGAAAGGGCAAAAACAACCGGAATTTTAAGGTTTAACAGCAGGGTTGTTGTTCAGGGCTGCGGACCGATAGGACTTCTTTGCATTGCTGTTTTAAGAACAATGGGAGTAGAAAACATTGTTGCGGTTGACGGCGAGGATAAAAGACTTGAGTTTGCAAAGCTTATGGGAGCGGAGAAATCCGTTAACTTTAAAAATTACAAGGGCATAGAAGCGCTTACCAAAGCGGTTGAGGACGCATTTGACGGTCATCCGGCAGATTTCGGCTTCCAGTGCACCGGTTCTCCCATAGCCCACGCAAATATTTATAAATTTATAAGAAACGGCGGAGGTCTTTGCGAACTCGGATTTTTCATAAACGGCGGAGACGCAACAATAAATCCGCATTTCGATATATGTGCAAAGGAAATCACAACCGTAGGTTCATGGGTTTACACCTTAAGAGACTATGCAACAACATTTGATTTTCTTAAAAGAGCAAAGGGTATAGGGCTTCCTATAGAAAAGCTCATTACTCACCGCTTCCCGCTTGAAAAGATAAACGACGCGTTAAAAACGAATCTTTCAATGCAGGGACTTAAAATAGCAATAGTTAACGAGTAGGTATAAATAATGAGAAAATCTGTAGGAATTATAGAAGTTTACGGCTTGGTTGCGGCTTTTGCAGCATGTGACGCCGGATGCAAAGCGGCAAATGTTACCGTAGAAAACTTTGACAAAAACAAGCCCGGAAATCCGGACGGACTTAAAGTCCCGCTTATAGTTGCGGTAAAGTTCAGAGGAAGCGTTTCGGATGTTGAGGCGGCGGTTGAAGCGGCCGAAGAAGCGGCTAACCGCATTTCCGGGGTGATTTGCAAACACATAATTGCAAATGTTGAAGAAGATACTGAAAAAATGTTGAAATTGAATGCTTTTGATAAAAACTAAAAACGGAGGAAAATAAAATGGCACTTGAAGCACTTGGAATGGTAGAAACCAGAGGTTTGGTAGCAGCTATTGAAGCGGCAGACGCAATGGTAAAAGCAGCAGAAGTCACCCTAATCGGCACCGAAAAAATCGGTTCAGGACTTGTATCTGTTATGGTAAGAGGAGATGTAGGCGCGGTTAAAGCTGCAACCGAATCAGGCTCCGCAGCAGCGTCAAAGCTCGGCGAGCTTGTAGCAGTTCATGTAATTCCCAGACCCCACAGCGATGTTGAAAAGATTTTACCTAAGCTTTAAAGAATTCAAAGGGGAAAAAGTTAATGAGGTCTTTGGGACTTATAGAGGTGCAAAGTGTTACAGCTGCGGTTGATTGCCTTGATACTATGTGCAAGGCGGCAGATGTAAACTTTGTAACATGGGAGAGAAAATTAGGCGGCAGACTTGTTACCGTAATTGTCGAAGGTCAGGTTTCGGCGGTTACGGCCGCAGTTAATGCAGCCGTCAGTTCCAGCATTATTAAGGTAGCAGCAAGTGCGGTAATTGCAAATCCGCACAGCGAAACCGTCAGAATGGCCGAACTGAGCGCCTCCAGAATTAATAAAGTTAATAAAGGCGCTTTAAAAAGCAACGATGATGAATTCGGAGATACTTAAAATCGGTCGGGCTATTGCCTAAATGAATTTTCAACTTTTGAAAGGCGGATAAAATATGGCAGAGTCAAAAAGCAAAAAAACCGATAAAACGGCGGCAACAAAAGCAACCGTTGTAAAAGAAACAAAAAAGGTTATTAAGGAGGAAAATAAAATGGCACTTGAAGCACTCGGAATGGTAGAAACCAGAGGTTTGGTAGCAGCAATCGAAGCAGCAGATGCAATGGTAAAGGCAGCAAATGTTACTCTTATCGGTACCGAAAAAATCGGTTCCGGTCTTGTAACCGTTATGGTAAGAGGCGATGTAGGAGCGGTTAAATCAGCAACCGAATCCGGTTCCGCAGCAGCATCAAAGCTTGGCGAGCTTGTGGCAGTTCATGTAATCCCCAGGCCCCACAGCGATGTTGAAAAGATTTTGCCTTCACTTAAATAATAAAAAGCAGTAATAAAAAGTAGGACAATTATGTTTTAAAACTCAGCTAGTTTCCGTTAGGCAATCGGCAATAAAATAAAACTGTTTGCCTTAAAACGGTTATCTATAATTCTTAACAGGAGGAAAATAAAATGGCACTTGAAGCACTTGGAATGGTAGAGACCAGAGGCTTGGTAGCAGCTATTGAAGCGGCAGATGCAATGGTAAAGGCAGCAAATGTTGTTCTCATCGGCACCGAAAAAATCGGTTCAGGACTTGTATCTGTTATGGTAAGAGGCGATGTGGGAGCAGTTAAGGCTGCAACCGAATCCGGTTCTGCAGCAGCGTCAAAGCTTGGCGAGCTTGTAGCTGTACATGTAATTCCCAGACCCCATGCAGATGTTGAGAAGATTTTACCTTCGCTTAAATAGTATTTAAATCTGTCGCAGATTATTTTTAAGGCTCCGCCCTGGCATAAAAGCGGAGCCTGATAACCTGTGAAAATACAGGGGGATATGAAGTTGATCGTTGGAAAAGTAGTAGGCAGTGTAGTTGCCACACGGAAAAATGAAGGTTTAACAGGAAATAAATTTATGATTGTTGAGCCAATTAAAAATATGTCTTGTAACGGCCGCGTTGTAGCGGTTGATAATGTCGGCGCAGGCATAGGGGAAATAGTAATGGTTGCCCTGGGGAGCGCAGCAAGAATAGGCTGCGGAATGGAAGGCGCGCCGGTGGACGCAGCAATAGTAGGAATTGTTGATAATTCCATAGGTCTTATGGAAGATTAAAGTATGAATATAGAAGAATTACAGGAAATTTTTAAAGCAGGCGGAATTGTCGGCGCAGGCGGTGCCGGATTCCCCAGTTATGCAAAATTAAATGAAAAAGCAGATACAATAATTCTTAACTGCGCCGAGTGTGAACCTCTTTTGAATTTACACCGCCGGGTTTTGGAAAAGTATGCAGAGGAAATTCTTACTGCACTTGCCGAAGTCGCCGAATCGGTGCAGGCAAACAGAATTATTATTGCAATAAAGCCCTCATATCGCGACGCGGTTGAGGCAGTAAAATCATGTATTAAAAATTTTAATAAGTGCGAAATCGGCTTCTTGCCTGAGGCGTATCCCGCAGGTGATGAGGTTGTTGCTATATATGAAACCACGGGCAGAGTTGTAAAACCGGGGCAAATTCCGATATCGGTAGGGGTTATTGTTTTTAATGTAGAAACAATGCTTAACGCCTATAATGCAATAACAAGCGGCAAACCGGTTACGAGTAAGTACATATCGGTAATGGGAGAAGTAAAAAATCCGGTTACTTTGAAAGCCCCTATCGGTATAACCTATAACGAACTTATAGAAAAGGCCGGCGGTGTTACAACAAAGGATTATGTTTTAATAGCAGGCGGACCTATGATGGGAAAAATGGTAAGCGGGCACGATGTTGTTACAAAAACATCAAATGCAATAATCGTTTTGCCGTCAGATCATCATGTTGTTCAAAAGCATAAGTCAAATCCGTCTGTGTTGCTTAAAAGAGGAATGTCTGCGTGTTGCCAGTGCCATATGTGCACCGATATGTGCCCCAGACATCTTTTGGGACATCCTATAGATCCGGCTAAATTTATGCGTTCACTTACAAGCGGTTCAACATCCAATATTACACCTTATGTTAACGCACTTTTTTGTTCCGGATGCGGACTGTGTGAGATGTATTCGTGTTTTCAGGGTCTCAGCCCCCGCAAACTGATCGGCGTGGTAAAAGGAAAACTGAGACAGGCCGGAGTTACCGCCCCTAAAATTGACAGCGTTTCGGTACCTGATGAAAGAAGCGGCAGATATGTGTTAAAATCAAGGCTTACAGCCAGGCTGGGACTTTCAAAATACGATGTTACAGCCGCTTTAAACGATAAGGAAGTATCATCCGAAAAGGTTAAGGTTATGTTGAATCAGCATATCGGAGTTCCGGCAATTCCCACAGTCAAAAAGGGCGATAAAATAAAAAAAGGCAGCATGATTGCTTCGGCACCGGCAGAAAAGCTGGGGGTTGCAATTCATGCTTCTATAAGCGGATTGGTTACCGCCGTAAATCAAGACAGTATTGTTATTTCAAAGCAATAGATGCGGCAGGTTCAAGGAGGATAAAAAATGGGCAAGGCAATAGGTATGGTTGAGTTTTCTACGGTTTCCGCAGGAATAAAGGCGGCCGACACCATGGTTAAAACGGCCGAAACGGAAATCATAGAAAGCGCTACGGTTTGCCCCGGTAAATATATTGTTATAATAAGCGGGGAAATAAGCGCAGTTAAGGCTTCGGTTGAGGCTGCAAAAGCCCTAGACGAGCAAAAGGTAATAGACAGCTTTTTGCTTGGGAATCCGCATGATTCCATAATTCCGGCAATGTACGGCGCTTCGGCACCTACAGCCGCAGAGGCTTTGGGAGTTTTGGAAACTTTTTCTGCTGCTACTGCTATTGTGGCTGCAGACGCGGCCGCAAAGACCGCCCTTGTAGACCTTATAGAGCTAAGGCTTGCAAGGGGAATGTGCGGAAAATCCTATTTGCTCATAACGGGTTCGGTTTCCGCCGTTACGGCGGCAATTGAAAAGGCAAAGGGCGAATCTGAAAGCAGAGGCATGTTCCTTGACAGTTCTGTTATTCCGAGACCTGATGAAAAGTTGTGGCAGAGTATTCTTTAGGCAACAGGGCTGACCATAACAGCAGATTTCTACAGAAGATTTACGCAGCAGATTTTAGGCGTTTGCACAGTTTTAAATAACTTCATAAAAAGGAGACTTATAATGCTTGCAATAGAAAGACAAAATGCCATTCTTGCAAAGCTTTCTCTGGAGGGCAAGGTCCTGGTAAGCGACCTGAGCCGCGAGTTCGGCGTTACCGAGGAAACTATCCGCAGAGATCTTGAAAAACTTGATAATGACGGTCTTGCAAAAAAAATATACGGCGGGGCAGTAAAAAATGACAGTTTTAATATAGATTTGCCTTTTCATGTGCGTCGCCAGTCAAATGTTCAAAGTAAAAAATACATAGCTTCGGTAATCGGAAATATGATTGAAGACGGCGACTATATTATGCTTGATTCAAGCACAACCGCACTTTATGTTGTTAAAAGCATAATGCAAAAGAAAAAAATAACCCTTATCACAAATTCCATTGAAATTCTTTTTGAACTTTGTAACAAGCCGGACTGGACGGTTATTTCCACCGGAGGGGTACTTAAAGAAGGCGGCCTTTCCCTTGTGGGGTATCAGGCTGAAAGAATGGTTGCGGGATTTCATGTTGATCTTGCAGTATGCTCCTGCAAGGGACTTGATATAAATATGGGAATTACCGATTCAAACGAAAGGGACTGCGAAATAAAAAAAGCGTTTTTTGCTTCAGCTAAAACCAAGGTTCTGGCGGTCGATTCAACAAAGTTTGATAAGGCTTCGTTTGTTCGCGTTTGCGGAATCGGCGATGTTGACAAAATAGTTACCGATGTGTATCCCGGCAAAAAGTGGGAAGATGAAATAAGAGATAACGGAACAGATTTGGTGTATGATTAGGCTTTTGGCAGTCAATGCCCGGTGCGACAAAACCAATTATCAACATGCAGCACAGTCCGGTATGGCACAACATAGGCAAAGACAAGCCACAATATAAAAGAAGGCCGGCATAGCCGTATGGCGTTCGAAAATCAAAAGCCTAAACAACAGAGTTTTATCAATGCCTATTACAAAATTTTATTACATCAAAAACTTCCGACAGGAGGAAAAAAGTATGTCTGATATGACACAAACCCAAATTGAAAAAATCGTGCGTGAAGTGGTCACAAACCTTAAAACCGTAAACAAATCCGATATTTCAGACTATACAAGCACAAGTTTTAAAGGCAGAAAATTTATAGGAATTTTTTCCGATATGAATAAAGCCATTGAAGCGGCAGAAAGCGGATATCGCGAAATCAGAAAGATGAGCGTTGAAAACAGAGAAAAGATTATTACGGCAATAAGAACCCTTACTCGTAACGAAGCTCCTATAATGGCCCAAATAGGGGTCGCCGAAACGGGCATGGGCAAGGTAGAACATAAAAGATTAAAACATATTCTGGTTGCCGACAAAACTCCGGGAACCGAGGATATTATAAGCGAAGCCAAAACAGGCGATAATGGCCTCACACTGGTTGAAATGGCCCCTTTCGGAGTTGTAGGCGCAATTACGCCCAGCACAAATCCCAGTGAGACCATAATATGCAACAGCATAGGCATGATAGCTGCCGGAAACGGGGTTGTATTTAATCCGCATCCCGGTGCAATATGCACTTCAAACTATGCTGTGGACCTTGTAAACCGAGCCTCTGCAATGGCAGGCGGACCTGAGATACTTGTTGCGTCAATGGATAAACCCACAATGGATTCAGCAAAGATAATGCAGACCCACCCGGCAATAAGACTTCTGGTTTGTACGGGAGGTCCCGGAGTTGTGAAATCGGTACTTTCATCAGGTAAAAAGGCAATAGGCGCCGGCGCCGGAAATCCCCCTGTAATTGTTGATGACACCGCAGATATTATAAAGGCGGGTAAGGATATCATAGACGGCTGTACATTCGATAATAATCTTCCCTGTATTGCAGAAAAAGAAGTATTTGTTTTCAGCAATGTTAAGGATCGCCTTGTAAGCGAAATGCAGAAAAACGGCGCATATCTTATAGATGATAAAACTGCCGAAGCTCTGTCAAAAATTGTTCTGTGTGAGGTTAAGGATAAAAAAACAGGGAAAATGAAAAAGATGGTAAATCGCAAATGCGTCGGAAGAGACGCGGCGGTTATTCTTGATATGGTGGGAATAAAAGCACCGAAGGGAGTAAGATGCATAATTTACGAAACCGATTTTAATCATCTTTTTGTTCAGACAGAACTTATGATGCCGATACTTCCCATTGTAAGCGTTTCCGACATAGATGAGGCGGTCGATCTGGCCGTTAAAGCCGAGCACGGAAACAGACATACAGCTCATATGCATTCGAAAAATATTGATAATCTTTCAAAATTTGCCGCAGCGGTTGAAACTACAATATTTGTTAAAAACGCACCGTCTTATGCCGGCATAGGCTTCGGCGGAGAGGGACACACAACCTTTACAATTGCGGGACCTACAGGCGAGGGAATTACTTCCGCACGCAGTTTTACAAGAAAAAGGCGTTGTGTAATGGCAGATAGCTTTAGGATTATTTAAATTCTTTAAAAATAAAAATTCACTTTTCGGAGATTAACTTATGGATATAAATGTTTCGGCAATAACTAATGCCGTTTTAAAGGCCATCGAAAACAATGACCTCAAAATAAACAGCGATGCTCAAATACCGGTAGGAATATCAAATCGGCATATACATCTTTCAAGAGAACATGTAAACGCGCTTTTCGGCGAAGGATACGAATTAACGCCGGCAAAGGAACTTTCCCAGCCGGGGCAGTATGCCTGCAAGGAGCAGCTCACCATTATAGGGCCCTCGCTCCGCCCAATAGAAAAGGTGCGCGTTTTGGGTCCTGTAAGGTCCGAATCTCAGGTTGAAATATCCCGCACCGACTCATATGTTCTAAAGGTTAAACCTCCGGTAAGAGAAAGCGGAAAAATTAAAGGTTCCGAAAAAATCACAATTATCGGACCTAAAGGGGTTGTTACCCTTAATGAAGGACTTATAATTGCCAACAGACATATTCATATGAGCCTTGAAGATGCAAAGAAGTATAACATAAAGGATAATGACTTCGTAACGATTGATGCAATTACAGAACGAAGAACCAGATTTTTTGATGTTCAGGTCAGAGTAAGCGATAAATTCAGGCTTGAAATGCATTTAGATACCGATGACGCCAATGCAGCAGCTTTAAAAAACGGAGATAAAGTTGTACTGGTGAAATAAAAACGAAGAATTAAAAACAAAGCAGGTACGAACCGAATTAAGGGTTGGTTCGTACCTGCTTTTCTTTTAAACATAGTAAGTGTTGCAATCTATAGGGATAAATTGGTACCTATAGATTGCAACACAAGGCTTTTAAAAAACTAAAGACCCCAGATTTTTGAATTGTACTTTAAAACAGTATCATCTGAAGAAAAATGGGAAGCTGCAGCTATATTTTTAAGGCACTTTCTGCCAAAGAAATCCGCATTTTTAAAATCTTCGTTTGCGGTCAGCCTGCTTTTGTAATATGACGGATAGTCCATCAGAACTCTGTATTTGTCGGCCTCGTTAAAGTCATTTTTAAACAAAAGAGATTTAAAAAGAGACTCAAAATCTCCGGCAGGCCCCTCCTTAATTAAATCCAAAACACGGCTTATTCGGTCGTTTGTGTAATAAATGTCCATGGGATCATATTTGTTTGAAGCTTTAATCTCATCGTTTGTCGCACCGAAAATATAATTGTTTTCTTCCCCGGCATAGCCTACGATTTCTATATTGGCTCCGTCCATAGTGCCAATCGTCGGAGCTCCGTTAAGGCTCAGTTTCATATTTCCCGTTCCGCTTGCCTCTGTTCCGGCCATTGATATTTGCTCGGAAAGATCAGCGGCTGGTATTATTTTCATTGCGTTTTTTACATTGTAGTCCGGAATAAATACAATTTTTATAAATCTTCTTGCCGTTTCATCGTTTTCAATAAGCTTTGAAGCTGCGTTTATAAGCTTTATTACCTGTTTTGCGTTGTAATACCCGGGAGCAGCTTTTCCTGAAAAGATAAAGGCCGTGGGATACATATCCTTGATTTCAAGATTCTTAATATCAATATAAAGCCCCAAAATGGCAAGAACATTTAAAAGCTGCCGTTTATATTCATGAATTCTTTTTATCTGCACGCTGAACATAAAATCCGGGTCAAGGTCAAGCTGCATTGTCTGTTTAAGATAATCGCAAAGCTGTTTTTTCTTTAAATGTTTGATTTTGCAAAGCTCGACTATATCCGCATTTGAATCAAAATCCGCTATCTTTTCAAGCCTTTTTAAATCAGTTCTCCATTCGGTTCCTATGCGCTCATCGGCAAATGCCGAAAGCTCCGGATTTGCAAGGCATAAAAATCTGCGGTGAGAAATTCCGTTGGTGATGTTAATAAACTTGTCCGGAAATGTTCTGTACCAAGAATTAAAAACATCAGACTTTATAATTTCGGTGTGTATTTTCGCAACACCGTTTACCTTGCGGCAAACAAACACCGCCATGTCGGCCATGGATATAAATCCGTTCTCAATAATAAAGGCAGGTGTTTGTTTACCATTTTTGAAAACAGAGGTTAATTTGTTGTCGATCATAACTATATAAGGATAAACCGCAGGCAACACACGGCTGAAAAGTGAAACCGACCACCTCTCAAGCGCTTCTGCCATTACGGTATGATTTGTGTAGGAAAATATTTGGCCGGCTATGTCAAATGCGTCGTCAAAGGATAATGAAAAATCCTCGCACAGACGGCGTATCAGTTCTGGAATAGCTACGGTAGGATGTGTGTCATTAAGTTGGATTTTTATATATTCGGAAAGCTCAAATATATCTTTGCCGGTTTTTGAAAAATCCTTCAAAATGCTGCCTATGGAAGCAGAACAGAAAAAATATTGCTGTTTAAGTCTAAGCTCTTTGCCGGAATCAGTATCGTCTGCCGGATATAAAAATGCTGAAACTGCCGCAGCTTTGTCGGTGGGTTCAAACGCACCGGAAAAATCGGATTTTGAAAACCTTTCAAAATCTACTTCACAGGGAGCCTCACACTGCCATAACCTTAAACGGTTTACCGCGGTTTTGCCTACTATGGGAATGTCAAACGGAACGGCGTTTACAGTCATATCCCCGAAAACAACACTTTGGATATCTTTTCTGTTTTCCTTTTCCAAAATGCTGTAATGCTGCCAGGCGTCCGGAATTTCTCTTTGTTCATCGCTCTCGATTTTCTGTTTAAAAAGACCGTATCTGTACCTTATTCCGTATCCGTCAAGATTAATTCGGCATGCCGCCGCAGAATCCAAAAGGCATGCTGCAAGCCGACCCAACCCACCGTTTCCGAGAGCGGGATCCGGAATTGAGCTCAGAGAGTCAAAGTTTATTTTATTGTCGTTTAGAATTTTTTTGCATATATTCTGAAGATCGAGACTGGCAAGGGTTTGGGTTAAAATGTTGCCGGGCAAGAATTCCGCGGAAAAATATGCTGCGCGGCGTTCGGCGGCTTTTCTCGGAGGAATTTTGCAAATACACTTAACAAGCGCAGACGCAACGCATCTGCATATTGCCATATCCCGGTCAGCGCCCGAGGCGTTTTCTTTATATTTGGCTAAAGAATTATTAAGGCTTTCGCTGAAAATTTTTTCATATTCATAACTTTCGGTTTGTTGCATTTTTGTTCTCCCGTCCGTAAATTTTAGAAAGATTTAAAACTTTTTCCGCAATTTCAGTATATGGCGGATTAACTGCCCGCCATTCCCAGTTGCCGTTTGATGTGGCAGGAGTGTTTATTCTGGCAGAATTGTCAAGGCCCATATAATCCGCAAGTGAAATTATAAGGGTGTTTGCCTGTGACTTAAAACACTCTCTGATAATAAGATTGTCAAGATCATTTAAATTTTTACAGCCAACATAATTTTCTATTTTTTTAAGGATTTTGGGGCTTACGCTTTCGGTAAAACCCTTAAGGGTCATGTTGTCATGAGTTCCGATATAAGAAACGGTATTTCTTTTTATATTATGTGGCAGATTTTTATTATTTGAATCACTGTCGAAAGCGAATTCAAATATGCTCATTCCGGGGAACCCCGTGGCCTTTAACAGCTTTTCGGTCTTTTTGTTTATTAACCCCAGATCCTCAGCTATAAACAACGCGTTCGGATTTTTTTGTTGTATGCCCTTAATAATATCAATTCCCGGTCCGTCCAGCCAAATTCCGTTTTCGGCAGTTTTGTTTTCGCTGTCAATACTGTAGTATCTTGAAAAACCTATAAAATGGTCAATGCGAATGATATCAAACAACTCGTTTTGCCATTTTATGCGATCGCTCCACCACTTAAAATTGCTTTCCCTGTGCGCTGCCCAATTATACAACGGATTTCCCCAAAGCTGGCCTTTTTTGCTGAATATGTCCGGCGGAACTCCGGCAACGGCGGAGGGGGAATAGTCATTTGACAGTTTGAAAAGTTCAGGATGAGCAAAGACATCTGCGCTGTCGTTTGAAACATATAGA
Organism: uncultured Eubacteriales bacterium; assembly: GCA_934444895.1. Lineage (GTDB taxonomy): Bacteria > Bacillota > Clostridia > Oscillospirales > Acutalibacteraceae > UMGS1279. Next base: position 48,849 of record CAKSDA010000001.1, read on the forward strand.
GGAATATCTCCTACTAACAGTATGTTTTTTTTGCTGGCGTATACCTTGATTTTTTTCCACTGATGCCAAAACTCATATTCTAAAAATTTTATAAAAAAAGCTTCGTCTGCCAGATTTTCTTCCACAAAGCGCACGGCGTTTTCGGTCTTTATTCTGTAATCCTTAAAATTTTCTCTGCCTATATTTCCAAAATGAGATTTTATTGCCATGAAAACTGCGTAGTCTTCAAGCCAGAATGAAGCTTTCTTCAAAAAAGCATTATAGTCATCCTGCTCGTTAAGCTGTTTATCTTTAAAGGCTTGAAAAGCTTTATATAAAGCCTTCTTTCTGGTGTTGTAAAGATATCCGTAATCTATGCGCCCTGTGTTTTCCGATTTTAAATTTTCAGTATCGTCACGACTCAAAAGGCCTTCTTCATATAAAAGCTCCGGGTCAATTAAATAAGGGTTGCCGGCAAAGGCAGAAAAACATTGGTAGGGACTGTTGGAATATCCTGTGGGACCGAAGGGCAGCACCTGCCACATATATCCTCCTGCGGCGGATACAAAATCTATAAATTCAGTGCAGGACTTACCCATAGTGCCTATTCCGAAATCTCCGTCCAGAGAAAATACGGGCATAAGAAATCCGTGACCTCTTTTAAAAGGTTTTTGTTTTTTGAGTTCTGCAACATTTTTTTGCACGATATTCTGCACCATAGAAATTACCCCTTTACGGCACCGGCCACAACCCCTTCAATAATATAGCGTTGGCATATGAGATAGAACACAATTATCGGTATTATTGCCAGCACAAGCATTGCCATTAAAGCGCCCATGTCTTTGGAGCCGTATCCGCCTTGAAGATATTGTACGGCTATAGGAATTGTTTTGTATTTATTACCTATAACAAGATAGGGAAGCAGATAGTCGTTCCATATCCACATTGTGTTCAGTATAGCAACGGTAATTGCAGTCGGCCTTAAAACCGAGAAAACTATTGAAAAGAAAAGCCTTAGAGGTCCGCATCCGTCCACAACCCCCGCTTCTTCAATTTCCGCAGGAACGGATTTTACAAATCCGGAAAACACAAAAACCGAAAGTCCGGCCCCAAATCCCAAATAGATTATCAGAATTCCAATTGGGTTATCAAGACTAAGTATGTTTGCAATTTTAGACATTGTAAACATTACCATTTGAAACGGAACAATCATACTGAATACAAATAAATAATAAATAACCGATGAAATTTTGTTTTTTACTCTTATAAGATACCACGCCGTCATTGAAGTTGCAATAATTAAAAGCAAAACCGAAAAAACCGTGATAAAAAGAGAATAAAAAAATGCCGATATGAATCCGGTTTTATTTATCCCATTTATATAATTCTCAATTCCTGCAAAGGTCTCTCCTATAGGAAACGAAAAAGGGTCTGAGGAGATATAAAACTGACCTTTAAACGAGTTCATTAAAACAATAAATACCGGGGCTAAAAATATGAGTGCAATTATTCCCATTATTACACTTAATACCGATTTTGAAAATGTTTTTTTCTCCATTATGACTCAACCTCCCGGCTTCTTGTAAGATACAGTTGGAGCAGCGCAAGAACGGCAACAATAATAAAGAATACAACGCCTTTTGCCTGTCCCACACCCTCAAAGCCGATCCTTCCGTAAAAGGTATTATAAATATCAAGAGCCATCATAGAAGTTTCTTTGTTCGGCGCACCTGCGGTAAGCGCCAGGTTTTGGTCAAACAACTTAAAAGAGTTTGTAAGTGTTAAAAAGGTGCATATGGTAAACGAAGGCATTGTAAGAGGTATGGTTATACGCCACAGTATCTGAGAAGGCCTTGCACCGTCTATTTCAGCGGCCTCAATAAGATCAGGGGAAATATTGTTTATGCCCGCAATATATATAATCATCATATAGCCTATCATTTGCCAGTTTGTAAGAATAATAAGACCTATGAGTCCGTATTCCGCTTTATAGGTTATGTCTACCGAATAATTAAGCAAAACTCCATTGATTATTATTTGCCAAATATACCCAAGAACAATTCCGCCGATCAAATTGGGCATAAAGAAAACAGCCCTGTATGTGTTGGTGCCCTTAATGCCCTTTGTAAGAGCCAAAGCAAACAAAAAAGCAAAAATGTTTATTGATATTATTGCAACAACGGCAAATTTTACGGTAAACCACAAAGAATTTATAAAACCCGCATCTTCTGTAAATGCCGTAATATAGTTTGCAAATCCCACAAATTTTGCGTTAGTCACCGTAGTGAACTTTGTAAACGAAAGATATATACCCATAATAAACGGTATAAGAAAGGCTATTAAAAAGGCAATAAATGTCGGCAGTACAAATATGGGAAAGTAGTTTTTTAATTTTTTATGCATAATATACTCCGCTTTTTTTAACAGTTAAAATGTGCTTTAATAATATGCCGCAATAACGTGTGAAATATGCCCGTGCAGCACGCTAAGAATTAGAATACAAACCGTTTAAATAAAACCTGCTTCAAATTCAATCTGTTTAAAATCAGGACATATAAAACATATAATATATTTCAAATTTCGGCATATTTACCGGACATATATACTGTTTTTAAGTTTAACTGTTTTTTGTTTATCAATCTATCTATATATCTATTTATCTATATCTATCTGTTATATCTATCTGTTCATACATCTATCTGTTTTTAACTTAAATTTTGTTTAAATAATGTTGTTTGAATGCTGTTTTTGTATATCGACCGGGGAAAAAAGATTTTAGTTTCCGCCGGCCGATATTATCCAAAACACAGACTTTATTCGCTTTCTTTTTTCCAGTCGCTTATAACCGATGCCTTAACCTCGTCAAATGTTTTTGTGCCCTGAGCATAGCTTAAAAGAGCTGCACCGAAATTATCTTTAAATGTCTGGCTGGGGAAGACCGTAAAGTTCCAGGCAATGTTCTTTACATTGTCCTTTTTCATCCAGTTCATAACCTCTTTTGCAAGCGGATCGCTCGGAGCCTCATCGGACTCAAAGGTAGAAAACGGAGGAATAAAATCAAGCTTTTCCGTAACATATTTTTTGCCGGTGTCGCTTGAATATAACCAATAAAGGAAATCCTCTGCCAGTTTTTGCTGCTTTTCACTTGCTTTTTTGTTAATGCATAAATAATTTTCCGTACCTATGCATATTCCCTGAGTTTCCTCACCCTTCATACCGGTGTATATAGGTAAAAATTTAATATCTTGTTCCTTTACCGTATTTCCGGAAACTCCTTTTATCTGGCTCCATGCCCAGTTCCCGTTTTGAACCATGGCGCACTTTCCAAGCGCAAATTCGGACATTGAATCAGCAACCGATTTGCTTCCCAGAAGCTTGCGGTCGGTAGTGGAATTGTTTATATACAAATCAAAAATATTCTTAAAGTTTTCTGCATATTTAAATTCTATAGATTTTACGCCGTCCCCTGAAAGGTCAACATTGTTTTCGGTAAATTCATATGATATGGGGATATTTGCAAGGTGGGTCTGCCATCTCCAGTCCTCGCCGTTTTTAAGGGAGGTTGATGCAAAAACACCGTCAATATTGAGTTCGCTTTTATGCTTTGTCATATCTTCAACAACCGCTTTAAGGGTATCAAAACTTTTTATATCGTCAACACTGTTTATTTTTACACTCTTGTTTTTAAGAGCAAAATATTTTTCCAGTATATCAGCATTGTAAATAATTCCGTATCCTTCAACAACATAAGGAATTCCGTATACGCCTTCGCCTTCGGTTATGGCAAGCGATTTATCGGATAAAATTTTGTATATCTCCGTATCCTTAATATCCTTGCAATAGTCTTTCCAGTTTGCATAGCCTTTGGGTCCGTTTATCTGAAAGATTGTCGGTGCCGAGGACTTTGCCATTTCGGATTTAAGGGTTTGCTCATATGTGCCGGACGCTGCTGTAACAACATTTACGGTTATGCCTTTTTCACTTTTGTAGCTGGCGGCAATTTCACTGTAAACGCTGGCAATTTCAGGTTTAAAATTCAGGTAGTAAATTGTGTCTTCACTGTCATTGCTCTTACATCCCGTAAAAATAAAAGATGAGGATAAAAGCACAAGACAGCAGGTTAAAATTGATAATAATTTTTTCAATTACGGTTCCTCCAGAAAAATATTTAGGCAATTAAAGACGCATAATGCAGTTAAAAAACATGCTTGCCTATGCTGGTATCTTTCCCTGAAAAAATAAAAAAATACAAGAATTTCCTTTGGCAGCGTGACTTTTAATTGTTGCTGATAATAAGGTCACTCAGTGTCTTAAAAACACACGAATAACTTAAGTTTTGTTGAAACCGAGCAGCATTTAAAGTGGCGCCAATAACAAAATAAAATGCTTTGTATGTTTGGTTTAAAAACAAAAAAATTAAGGAAAAAACCGCTTTTTAAACAAAATAACGCCGCATATATTATTAATATTATGATAAAATGTTTAAAAATTAAAAAAATATGCAAAAAAGTCTTTTAAATTGATTGGAAAACTGTTATAATAAATTGCTACCATAAAATAGTTAAATAGGCGTTTTGCGTCAAAAAATATCAGGAGGTTAACAAAACATGAGTCATAAGTATGTTTATTTGTTCTCAGAAGGTAATGCAACAATGCGCGAACTTTTGGGCGGTAAAGGTGCAAACCTTGCCGAAATGACCAACATCGGTCTTCCGGTTCCGCAGGGATTCACTATCTCAACTGAGGCTTGTACACAGTACTACGAAGACGGCAGAAAAATCAATGACGAAATTCAGGCACAGATAATGGAATACATCGATAAGATGGAAGACATTACCGGTATGAAATTCGGAGATAAGGAGAATCCGCTTTTGGTTTCGGTTCGTTCCGGCGCTCGTGCTTCAATGCCCGGAATGATGGACACAATTCTTAACCTCGGCCTTAATGAAGAGGTTGTAGAAGTAATGTCTAAAAAATCCGGCAATCCCCGCTGGGCTTGGGACTGCTACAGAAGATTTATTCAGATGTATTCCGATGTTGTTATGGAAGTCGGCAAGAAGTATTTTGAGCAGCTCATCGATGAGATGAAAGAGGCAAAAGGCGTAACACAGGATATTGATCTTGACGCTGATGATCTTAAAAAGCTTGCCGGCCAGTTTAAGGCTGAATATAAATCAAAAATCGGAAAAGATTTCCCGTCCGATCCTAAGGAACAACTTATGGGCGCAGTTGAAGCTGTTTTCCGTTCATGGGATAACCCCCGTGCTAATGTTTACCGTCGCGATAACGATATCCCTTATTCTTGGGGTACCGCTGTTAACGTACAGATGATGGCGTTCGGTAATATGGGTAACGATTGCGGAACAGGCGTTGCCTTCACCCGTGATCCTGCAACAGGCGAGCCCGGACTTATGGGCGAATTCCTTGTAAATGCACAGGGTGAAGATGTTGTTGCCGGTGTTCGTACACCTATGCCTATTGCCGAAATGGCAGAAAAATTCCCTGAGGCTTTTGAACAGTTCAAAAAGGTTTGCGTTACTCTTGAAGATCATTACAGAGATATGCAGGATATGGAATTTACCGTTCAGGCAGGCAAACTCTACATGCTTCAGACAAGAAACGGTAAGAGAACCGCAAAGGCTGCTCTTAAAATCGCATGCGACCTTGTTGATGAGGGCATGATTGATAAGAAGCAGGCCGTTGCAATGATCGATCCCCGTAACCTCGACACACTTTTGCATCCGCAGTTCGACGCTAAAGCACTTAAGGCTGCAACTCCGTCAGGTAAGGGCCTCGGCGCATCACCCGGTGCCGCTTGCGGTAAAATCGTGTTTACAGCAGAAGACGCCGAAGCTTGGCATGCACGCGGCGAGAAGGTTGTTCTTGTCCGCCTTGAAACTTCACCTGAGGATATTACAGGTATGAAAGCTTCACAGGGTATACTCACTGTTCGCGGCGGTATGACTTCACACGCAGCGGTTGTTGCCCGCGGTATGGGTACTTGCTGTGTTTCCGGTTGCGGCGACATCATCATGGACGAAGCAAATAAAAAATTCACCCTCGGCGGAAAAACCTATAAAGAGGGAGACTATATTTCAATCGATGGCTCAACAGGTAATATTTACGGTGAAATCATTCCTACCGTTGACGCTGAAATCGCAGGCGAGTTCGGCAGAATAATGAAGTGGGCTGACGAATTCAGAACTCTTAAAGTTCGTACAAACGCAGATACACCTAACGATGCTAAAAAAGCTCGCGAGCTTGGCGCAGAGGGTATCGGACTTTGCCGTACAGAGCATATGTTCTTTGAGGCTGACAGAATTGCCGCATTCCGCGAAATGATTTGTTCTGATACAGTTGAAGAAAGAGAAGCCGCTCTTGCAAAGATCCTTCCTTATCAGCAGGGAGACTTTGAAAAGCTTTACGAAGCTCTTGAAGGCAACCCCGTAACCATTCGCTTCCTTGATCCTCCGCTTCATGAGTTCCTTCCCACTGAAGAAGCCGATATTGAAGCTCTTGCAAAGGCTCAGGGCAAAACAGTTGAAGATATTAAAAATATTATTCAATCTCTGCATGAATTCAACCCAATGATGGGCCACCGCGGATGCCGCCTTGCAGTAACCTATCCGGAAATTGCAAAAATGCAGACATCTGCAGTAATCCGCGCAGCTCTTAATGTTAAGAAAGCACATCCTGATTGGAACATTGTTCCTGAAATCATGATTCCGCTTACAGGCGAACTCAAGGAATTCAAATTTGTTAAAGATGTTGTTGTAAAGACAGCTGATGCAGAAATCGCTTCTGCCGGTGCCGACCTTAAATATGAAGTTGGTACAATGATGGAAATTCCGAGAGCATGTCTCACAGCAGATGAGATTGCTAAGGAAGCTGAATTCTTCTGCTTCGGTACAAACGACCTTACCCAGATGACATTCGGATTCAGCCGCGATGACGCAGGTAAGTTCTTAGAGGCATATTACGATAGCAAGATCTACGAAAATGATCCGTTTGCAAAACTCGACCAGAACGGCGTAGGTAAGCTTATGGAAATGGCAGTAGACCTCGGTAAAAAGGTTCGCCCGTCTCTCCATTGCGGCATATGCGGCGAACATGGCGGAGACCCCGTTTCTGTAGAATTCTGCCATAAAATCGGTTTGGATTATGTATCCTGCTCACCTTTCCGCGTTCCGATTGCTCGCTTGGCAGCAGCTCAGGCAGCTATCAAGGACGGCAGGAACTAATCGGGTATACCAAATTTGCTGAGTTCACACTCACAAAAGAGGATGCC
>CAKSDA010000002.1 GCA_934444895.1 uncultured Eubacteriales bacterium
TACGAAACAAAATTTTGAATAATACATTGCCTTAAAACTTGAAAAAAGTGCTCTGACATTTTTTACTGCCAGAGCACTTTTTAAATATTAATTTTTAAAAACTCAGATTTTTTAAAAAATTAGGATTCTGTGGTCTCGTTTGTTTCTGCGGCTTCATTTTGCATGATTTTTTTGAAATCATCACCGCTTATTTTTTCGTTTCTGTAAAGCTCCTGAGCCACTAAATGCAACTTCGAGATGTTTTCTTTAAGAATATCAATGGCACGCCTGTACTGGGTAGTAATGATATTTGTAATCTCCTGATCAATTTCCGCAGCAATCTCCTGCGAATAGTTCGGAGTTGAAGAAAAGTCTCTTCCTAAAAATACCTCGTTATTGTCAGAACCATAGGTAACCGGTCCTAGTCTCTCGCTCATTCCGTATTTTGTCACCATTTTTCTGGCAATTTCCGTAGCTCTTTCCATATCATTGGAAGCACCTGTGCAAATATCATCCTGAGTGATTTCCTCAGCTGCACGACCGCCAAGTAATGAACATATATCTTCAATAAGATATTTTTTGGAAATGTGACCTTTTTCTTCAGTCGGAATATACATAGTATATCCGGCTGCAAGACCACGGGGAATTATTGAAATTTCATGAACCGGATCCTGGGTATCAAGGTTGTAGGATACAATTGCATGGCCCGCCTCGTGGTACGAGGTTATAACCTTATCCTTTTCACTCATAACATGTGAACGCTTTTCGGTTCCCATTACAACCTTAATTGTTGCCTCTTCAATATTCTTTTGGGTAATTGCCTTTTGATCATTTCTGACAGCCAACAACGCGGCTTCATTCAAAAGATTTTCAAGATCAGCACCTGTAAATCCCGCAGTGGATTGAGCAATTGTTTTAAGACTTACATCAGGTCCAAGCGGCTTTCCTCTTGAATGAACCTTGAGTATTTCCTCTCTTCCCTTAACATCAGGATAATTTACTGTGATTTGTCTGTCAAAACGGCCGGGACGAAGTAAAGCTTTATCCAAAACATCAGGACGGTTAGTTGCCGCCATAACAATAATTCCGCTATTGGCATTAAAACCATCCATTTCAACCAAAAGCTGGTTAAGGGTCTGTTCTCTTTCATCATGTCCGCCGCCCAGTCCTGCGCCTCTTTGGCGGCCGACTGCGTCAATTTCATCAATAAATATAATAGACGGCGCGGTCTTTTTGGCCTGTTCAAATAAATCTCTAACGCGCGACGCTCCAACGCCGACAAACATTTCAACAAAGTCCGAACCGGAAATTGAATAGAACGGAACGCCTGCCTCGCCTGCAACGGCACGGGCTAATAGTGTTTTACCGGTTCCGGGAGGACCAACTAGTAAAACTCCCTTTGGAATTCTGGCGCCGAGTTCATTGAATTTTGAGGGTGCCTTAAGAAAATCAACAAGCTCGCTCATCTCATCCTTTTCTTCATCAGCGCCGGCAACATCCGCAAAGGTTGTCTTTTTTGCGGCGTCAGACCGCTTGAATTTTGCCTTTCCAAAGGAAATCGCCTTATCTGAGCCCATTGTTTGTCCCATTTTCTTAATCAAAACTACAGCGCAAACAACGCACGCAACGGTCAATATAAGAGTAGGCAACATGCTTGTGAGCCACGAAGCCTGATTTCCCCTTTTATAGTCCACTTTAATAAATTTGGCGTTTTTGGGGTCGTTACCGCATTCGTTATTGTTTTTCATTACAAAATCGTTTACATCTTTATAAAAAATGCTTGGATCCGCAACAACATAACGGTATGTCATTCCGCCGTTTCTAAGAGTATATTTAAGCTCTCCGGAATACAGGTTTAAATTATATTCCGAAACTTTATTATTCAGTACCAAACTTACAACCTCATAGTATTTTGATTCGGTTGTTTTTTTAGTTTGATTTAAAAGAAAATAAGAACCAAAAAATATCATCAGCGGTACTGTTATATAAATCAAAACATTTTTCAGGTTTCTGTTCAAAATTTCACTTCCCAGTTATTATTTTTTATAGTTCAGGACTTATATAATTCGGGTTTAAGAATACCCACATAAGGTAGGTTTCTGTAATTCTCCGAAAAATCCAATCCGTATCCTACAATAAACTCATCCGGAATTATTGCTCCTACATAATCCGGCACAAGATTTTTAACCACTCTGCGATCCGGTTTATCGAAAAATGTGCATATTTTAAGTGATTTTGGATTTCTCAAAAGCAACAATTCTCTAAGATGCGCAAGGGTATTTCCGCTGTCTAAAATATCCTCAATAACAAGAACATCATATCCTGCAATATCGGTGGTAAGATCTTTCAGAAGCCTTACAACACCACTTGACCTTGTGGAATTGCCGTATGACGACAGAGCCATAAAATCGATTTTACAGGGTATGTTAATTTGCCTCATTAAATCTGCCATAAAAACTACCGATCCCTTTAAAATTCCAACCAGAAGCAAATTTTTATCCTTATAGTCATCGGTAATCTTTTTGCCGAGTTTTACAATTATTTTTTCAATATCCTCTTTTGAAAAAAGTATTCTTTCAATATCTTTTTCAAGTGCCATGTTTTTATCTCCCAACAAAATTTTTAATTGTTTTCTTCGGATTTATTTCTGCTTGCATTAACATAAAAAATTAAAACATTTTTTGTTTTTGAATCAACCGCAACCCTTTCGTCGGTACCGATTTCATATGCCCAGATTACGCCTTTATCATCGGCAGCAACAGGCATTTTTTCTCTTAAAGAAAGCTCAATACCTAATTCCGACTGCAATTTACGCAGTTTTTTTGTAATTCCTCTGCCCACCGGTTTTATAGAGTCATTACTGTTTCTGGTTCTTACATTAAGCTTGCCAACTATTTTATCATAATCAACGGCATTTTTTAATAACAAATTGTTAATTTTTGCGGACGAATAAAAATTTTTTACCGGCATGATTTGTGTTTCAACCGAAAAACTTGTATCATTTATCTTTTTAATTGTAAGAACACCGCTTTTTACCTGAGCAAAATATCCGTTTTTCAGCTGCCTTCTGCCAGAACCTAATAAAATAATTTTTTCTATTTCTTCGGTGTGTTTTTTATCAGGAGAAAAACCGACTGTGTCACTGCAAAAGTTTTTGATAACTCTGGACAAAATTGCATTATTAAGGTTTTTTAAAGATGAAATCTGAAGTTTATCCCCTTTAACCGAACTATCATAGCATTTTTTTGCGGTATCTTCCAAAAAATCGTTATCGCTTTTTAGTATTTGAAAATTTCTAAGAGATACATCACATATTGACGGAGAAATACTTTTAATTTCGGGAATTATTTTATGCCTGATTTTATTTCTCAGATAATCATCTTCAAAGTTGCTGCTGTCGGTTACATAATCTAAATTGTTTTCTTTAATATATCTTAAAATATCATTTTTTGAAAAAGCCAGAAGCGGCCTTATAAATCTTCCCCTTATTTTTGGTATTCCGCAAAGTCCTTTAAGGCCCGTGCCTCTTATAAAATTGATTAAAAATGTTTCAAGCGAATCATCTGCATTATGCGCCGTTGCAATAAAATCACAGTCAATTTTTTCAAATGAATCGTATCTGAGCCTTCTTGCGGCTTCTTCAATACTTTCGCCTTTTTTCTTTAGACCCTCAACATCAATATTAAAAATTTTTATGGGAATACCCATGTTACTGCAAAGGCTTACGCAGAATTCTTCATCCCGCTTTGATTCTACACCCCTTAGGTTATGATTGACATGAACGGCACAAAGATGAAACCTTACTGAATTTTTAATTACCGAAAAAGCATGCAGAAGGCAGACGGAATCCATGCCGCCGGATAAAGCGACGCAGATGCGTTTATCTTCAATTTGTGCAATCTCCGATATTGTTTTTAAAAACTCTTTCTCAGTTATCTTCATAATACCTTTCTGTTGCGGTAAAACGGGTAAACTGACCATCCCAATGCAGCGGTACGGTCTTTGTTTCACCATGTCTGTTTTTTGCTACAATACATTCAGCTTCGCCCGGATCGCTTACATTTTCAGGATCGTCCTTTTCAGCATCATAATAATTCTCTCTGTAAATGAAAAGAACTATATCCGCATCCTGTTCGATTGAGCCGGATTCACGAAGATCTGACAACTGCGGCTTATGGGATTTTCCCTTGACTTCGGTACCACGGCTGAGCTGGGCGCATACCAAAACAGGAACCATTAGTTCTTTTGCCATTATTTTTAAGTTTCTGGTAATGTCCGAAACTTCCTGAACGCGGTTTTCCTTTGAGGTTGAGGACCTCATAAGTCCCAAATAGTCAACAACAACAAGGTCAACCTTTTTCATACGCCTTAACTTAGCTTTCATTTCCGGAACCGTTATACTTGACGTTTCATCTAAAAACAGCTCAGCGTTTGAAAGTTGCTCCGAAGCCTGAGCCAGTCTTGCCCATTCATCATCTGTCATAAGTGAAGAATCTCTTAAATGGCTGCTTTCAATAGCAGCCTCATTTGAAAGCAATCGCTGTGCCAGCTGATCTCTGGTCATTTCCAAAGAGAAAAAACAAACGGTCTTTTTTTCGGTAACAGCGACATGACGCGCAATGTTTAACGCAAATGAAGTTTTTCCCATACCGGGACGCGCGCCGAGTATTATAAGATCGGACTTATTAAGGCCGGTTAAAACCCGGTCCAGTTCGCCGATACCGCACGGAATGCCTATATAATCATTTCGCGTTGCGGGATCCGCAACCTTTGTAAGTCTGTCGTATGTTTCGTTTTGAATGACTGATTTAATATGTACAAGATCGGTATTATCTCTGCCCTGCCTGATTTCAAATATTCGTTGCTCGGCAGAGTCAAGCAAAATACTGGCGTCGGCAATGTTGTCGTTTACATCTTTTATTATATTTTGCGCCGCTTTTAAAAGTGATCTGGCAAAAAAGCGTTCTTTAATAATAGCAATGTAATTATCTAAATTTGCCGTTGAAGGAACACTCTGAACAAGTTGGGTAAGATAACTCTTTCCGCCGGCATCATCATAAACTCCTCTGGACTTGAGATTTTCCAAAAGAGTAATAAAATCTATCGGCATATTTTTCTCATACATTTCAGTAAGAGTTAAATAAATTTCCTTATGCTGAGGAATATAAAAATATTCCGGTTTCAGCATTGTTGCGGCATGGTTAAGCGATTTTGGATCAATAATAATTGAGCCGATTACAGACTGTTCAGCCTCAACCGAAAATGGTTGCCTTCCGTCTGAAAGCACATCAAAATTATTGTTTTCTTCCATAAACTTATTCCTTTACAATAACATTTACTTCAGCGGAAATACCGCTGTAAAGTTTTATTTCTGCTGTATATTCGCCGAATTGCTTTATATCTGCAACCTGCATTTTTCTTCGGTCTATCTCTACACCGAATTTTTTCTTAATTTCAGCTGCAATTTCTTTTCCGGTAACAGATCCGAATAATTTACCGGACTCCCCTGCTTTTGCGGTTATTACAATATCCTTTTTATCTAACAGTTCCGCAGTTTTTTTAGCTGCCTTTTTTTCTTCTTCAATTTTGTAAGCCTTTGATTGCTCCCTGTTTTTCAGTTCGTTCATAGCCGTTGCGTTTGCTTCAACTGCAAGTTTTTTCGGAAAAAGATAATTTCTTGCATATCCGTCCGAAACATTGCAAAGCTCACCTTTTTTTCCATGTCCTTTTACATCCTCAAGCAAAATACACTTCATTTATATCAATCCTTTCTTTGTTGTCCCATATGAAGCAATTTATATTTTTGTAGTAATATACCGGTAAAATTTTAAATAAAATTTCAATAATAAAATTTATATTTCCATAATAATAGGTAAAATCATTGGACTGCGACGCGTTTTTTCATAAAGAAATTTTGATACACTGTCGCGGACCTTTCCTTTAATAGCGTTCCAATCATGCATACCGTTTACATAGCACTGTTCGATTGCGTTGCAGGCTGCCTCGGTAGCGTCTTCCATAAGCTTTTCCGATTCGCGTACATATACAAATCCCCTGGAAATAACATCAGGACCTGCCACAACCTCTTTGGTAACGCCGTCAAATGTCATAACAACTATAATAATACCATCTTCGGCCAAATGCTTTCTGTCTCTTAAAACAATGCTGCCTACATCTCCGACTCCAAGTCCGTCAACAAGAACTCTGCCCGCCTGTACGGTTTCCGAAATACGCATTGAGTTTTTGCTAAGTTCAATGCTGTTACCGTTTGATGTAATTAAAATATTTTCCTTGGGTATACCCATCGACTTTGCAAGAGAAGCATGTTTATATAAATGCATTTGTTCGCCGTGAACCGGAATAAAGTATTTAGGATTAACAAGATTAAGCATAAGTTTAAGCTCTTCCTGGCAGGCATGGCCTGAAACATGAACATCATACATTTTTTCATAAACCACAACGGCACCCTGTTTAATAAGCTCATTAATAACCTTACCGACAAGTTTTTCATTTCCCGGAATAGGATTTGCGGAAATGATTATCATATCTCCCGGAACAATACCAACATTTCTGTGATCGCCGAATGCCATACGGTGAAGCGCCGAAAGCGGTTCACCCTGACTACCTGTCGTAATTATCACTATTTGCTCCGGCAAATACTTGTTAATGGCGTCAATATCGATCAAAACGCCGTTCGGCACATTAAGGTACCCCAGTTCCGACGCAACTCCGACAACATTAAGCATGCTTCTGCCGGAAATTGCCACCTTTCTGCCACATTTTACCGCTTCGTCTATTATCTGCTGAATTCTGTGAATATTGGATGAGAAGGTTGCAACGATAATTCTTCTCTTTTCAGCTTTTTTAAAAAGGGTTGAAAAGGATTCTCCGACTTTTCTTTCGGAAGCCGTATATCCGGGCCTTTCAGCATTTGTGGAATCAGCCAAAAGTGCAAGTACGCCCTGTTTTCCAAGTTCGGCAAACCTTCCCAGATCGATTACATTATCATCGATGGGAGTGGTATCTATTTTAAAGTCTCCGGTATGCACAACAACACCTGCAGGAGATGTTATTGCAAGGCCTACTGCGTCCGGAATTGAATGATTTACATGAATAAGTTCAACTGAAAATTTTCCGAGTTTTATTGTATCTCCGGCATTAATAACATTGAGTTTTGCAGATGAAAGCAGTTTATGCTCTTTAAGCTTGCCTTCAATAAGACCTAGAGTAAGTCTTGTTCCGTATATAGGAACATTAATCTGTTTTAAAAGATACGGTATAGCACCGATATGATCTTCATGCCCGTGGGTTACAACAAGACCCTTGATTTTATCTTTGTTTTTTACAACATAGGTAAAATCCGGTATTACTATATCTACGCCCGGTGTTTCTTCGTCAGGAAACGACATTCCGCAATCTACCAAAAACATATCGCCGTCATATGAATAAAGGGTAATATTTTTTCCGATTTCTCCAAGACCGCCAAGCGGAATGATATTCAAAGGTTTAGATTTTGAATACTGCTTTTTGCCGGTTGTTTTTTTATGTGATTGTTTCTTCTTTTCAGACTGAGCGGAAGTATTTTTCTGAGCGGAAGTATTTTTACCGTTGGCTGAAGACAAATTTTTGCCCTTAGTATCCTTGCCATTTTTGCCTTTAACTTCTTTGTTAATTTTACCTTTGTCTCCGTTTGCGGTTCTGCCCTTAACGGCGCTTTTAGCGGAATTGCGGTTTTTGTTTCCGACCGATCCGCTTTTTGTTTTAAATTTTTGTTCATTTGACATTAATTATTAACCTCCAAAAATTCGTGTTTCGCCGTTTAAAGTTGCAAAAGACTAAATGTGATCTTATATTTTCCGTTCATTAAGGTCACAACTAAAAAATTTGCCGTAAGCCGCATTTTTTAATAAAATAACAACAGTTAATGCTAAAAAATGTTCTGATTTTAAAAAACAAAACACCTGGAAATAATGCAACGCTTTTATACTGAATTACAAAAGATTTGCATTAAAATTTGCATTTTTAAAAACCAACGACTTTTAGATGGCGCAACACATATTAATATTAAAATTTCAAAAATTAAATCGGCAAACTGTTTTTCGGAGCTTACCGAGTATTTACAATTAATTAATTTATAATTTATATAAATAGCATTGAAGATTTTACATATTTTGATTTAAATAAAACTCCTATAATATATTACCCTTAAATCCCCAACATGTCAAGGAAAACTATAATTTCGTATGTACTGCTTTTTGATTTTTATTTCTATCATCAAGCGGGCATTTTGCTGTTTTTTTAAAATAAAAGTCTAAAATCTTTAATTATAAATTTTCGGTTTACTAACTATTATATCCCAAACAAATAGTATTAATACCGAATATAGTAAAATCTGCCCAACGGTTAACAACCGTTGGGCAGATTTATAATTTAAAAATATAAGTATTTTAATTGTGCCGCAACCTAAACCCATAGGGGCAAGTATTAAGCGATTAACAGTAATAAATATTATCGGTAAAGTTTATTACTGTTTTTATAACGCAAGCAGTTCAACAACCGATTTTTCCAAAGAAACCGACTTTTCCTTTGCTGCATTAAGAGAAGAATCCTTTGTGGAAATATAAATTTTGATTTTAGGCTCTGTTCCCGAAGGACGAATTATAACAGAAGATCCATCGCTTAGCGAATAAGAAAGCACATTGGATTTTGGCAGCTTAATTTCTTCTTTATTACCGTCTTTATCAACTTTTAAAGATTTCTGATAATCTTTATATATGCTGACATCGGATTCTCCGATTTTCTTAACAGGACAGTTTCTGAGCCGATCCATGGAGCTTGCCATTTTCTCCATTCCGTCTTTACCTTCGCAAACAATGCTCTTTTGGCAGTTATAATAATATCCGTATTTTTCATAAAGCTCATTTAAAGCGTCGATAAGTGTCATGTTCTTGCCTTTATAGTAGCAGCACATTTCACAAATAAGCATTGAGCCTACAACAGCGTCTTTATCTCTTACATATCCTCCGGCAAGATACCCGTAGCTTTCCTCAAATCCCATTATAAACCGGTTTTCCTCGTGTTTTTCTTCAAGAAGATGTATCTGTTCACCTATAAACTTAAATCCGGTAAGCACCTCTCTTAGTTCACAATTATAGCTGCCTGCAACCCTGTCAGCCAGTTCGGTCGAAACAATGGTTTTTACCGCAACTGGATTTTTGGGCAAAGTATGCAGTTCGGTTTTTCTCTTAAGAAGATAATTCAAAAGTAAAGTTCCGACCTCATTGCCCGTCATCAGGGTAAATTCACCGTTGTGCTTAACCGCAATTCCAACACGATCGCTGTCCGGATCGGTTGCCAATAAAAGATCCGGATCAACCGTTTCCGCAAGCTTAAGAGCACATTCAAATGCCTGCTTTATTTCAGGATTAGGAAAAGGTGCAGTAGGAAAATTACCGTCCGGCATTTCCTGCTCTTTTACAACATGAACATTTTTAACACCTATGCGTTTTAAAATTGCGCGAACCGGCTTGTTTCCGGCTCCGTTAAGTGGTGTGTAAATAACATTCAGTTTTCCGAAATCATAACTGTCATCGGCAACCGATTGCTCTTGAACTGCGTCTAAATACGCTTCAACAACCTCTTTGCCGATTATGTTAATTTTACCCTCTTTTTCGGCTTTTTCGAAATCACAGTGTTTAACGCCGTCAAAAATATCAACCTTTTCAATAATATTATAAACAAACTCGCTGGCTTCAGGATTTAACTGACAACCATCAGGTCCGTAAGCCTTATAACCGTTATATTTTGAAGGATTATGACTGGCAGTAATAACAATGCCCGCATCGCATTTTAAATACCTTACAGCAAAAGAAAGCATTGGCGTAGGCATAAGCTCGGGATAAATATAAACCTTAATTCCGTTTGCCGCAAATACCTCTGCCGCATATCTTGCAAATACATCCGATTTTATTCGGCTGTCATACGCAATGGCAACAGAACCTTTTTCTGTAATAGAGTTTATATATTCGGCAAGCCCCTGGGTTGCCGCACCGACCGTGAAAATGTTCATTCGGTTTGTACCGGCCCCAATAACGCCGCGAAGTCCGGCAGTACCAAACTCAAGATTTTTATAAAAACGATCTTCAATTTCCGCATAATTACCGGAAATATCTTTAAGCTCTTTAATTATATCCAAGTCTCCGGTAGCACACTTTAACCATCTTTCGTAAATTTCTTCGTACATAGTAATACCTCCGTATATTTTAACAATGCTTTTTATTGGCAATGCTTTTTTAAAATTATTGTTTTTTGTAGATTTTTCTTTAAAGCAAGTTTTGCACTTGATATTTAACAATTTTTACAAACTTATTGTTAATATCATACAATTTTTTCAGCACTGTGTCAATATTTTACTTGACATTTTAATAAATATGTAGTATCATTAGCATAAATAATTATGTTAGGCAATTTATATCCATGAACAGTCATTTAAACTCAGAATATATCGCCTTTTCCGACGAAGAATTAGTAAATCGTATCCGCAATTCCGACGCTGATGCTTTTGCTTGTCTCTACAGTCGTTATTTTCCTAAAATTCGCGCCATGGCATATCCCTTTCAGGGTTTAGGTTATGATTTGGATGATTTGGTTCAGGAGGCTGCTATCGGCTTCTATACCGCAATAAATGTCTACAACGGAAAAGACTCTTCCTTTTCCACATTCAGTTATTTGTGCATGCGGCGCATGCTTATTTCCCTTGTAAGGGCAAATAATCGCAAAGGCAATATTCCTAAGGATTCGGTAATCAATTCCGACGATATATCTTTCGGTATTTCTTCCTCTGATGACCCGGAACAGTTATATATTGCAAAGGAAAATTTTTTGCGTTTAAAAAACAGAATTCTTTCCGAGCTTTCAAAACTGGAACGCAATGTGCTTTTTTACTACATTGCCGGTTATTCATACGACGATATCTCAGAAAAATTGAACATAAGCAAAAAATCCGTTAATAACGCATTACAGCGTATGCGTTACAAATTACGCTGACAATATCCGCCCATGTAGCTTAAAAAGGCAGAGCGTTGTTTCCAAAGATGTCGGTGCAAGTCCGTCCGGGGCAAAAAACCAAATCAAGTGAGGTACAAGAAATGTTTGAAGACAAGACACTAGTATGCAAAGATTGCGGAGCTGAATTCGTTTTCACCGCCGGTGAGCAGGAATTCTTTGAATCCAAAGGATTTGTTAACGAGCCGCAGCGTTGCAAAGCATGCCGTGACAGCCGCAAAAACGCCGGCAGAGCTCCCAGAGAGATGCACGAAGCCGTTTGCGCAGCCTGCGGCGGAGTAGCAAAGGTTCCTTTTGCTCCCCGTGATGATCGTCCGGTTTACTGCAGTGAATGTTTTGCAAAAATGAAAGAACAGGAAAACTAATCTTTCGCTTTTTGCAAGCACCTGTATGCTAGAGCTTGATACTTTAACTTTTAATATTAGGCATTAGCCATGCAGAAAAAGCAAGCCAATTTATTGGCTTGCTTTTAATTTGCAAAGCGTACAGTTAATACTGCCGCATTTATTTTTGGAACAATAAAAGCCGTAAATTTGACATTTATTAAGGCGCACGAAGCTTGACTGTCAAGAACCTATATTACCAAATAATATGCAATGTTTTTTTAATTTTTACAAAAAAGTCAATTTTATGCTTGACATTCAATTTCCATATTGCTATAATACTATAGTCGCGTGAATAAATGATCCATTAGCTCAGTTGGCAGAGCACTTGACTTTTAATCAAGGTGTCCGGAGTTCGAATCTCCGATGGATCACCAAGCGAAACGCGGTACAGTACAAGCTGTACCGCGTTTTTTTGTGCCTTTTTTATACTTTTTAGGAACACAACTTAAAAATTTACCTTTAAATAAATTCACTTTTTATCATATGAAACCAAATATAAACTCAAAACTTCAACACTTGATTTATGGCAAAAATTATGGTAAATTTATTTATATAATTATATATTAGTTTTGTGCGGAGGTGTCAGGCATAGGTGCCGAAATTATGAAAAAATTTACTCTTTTAATGTTATGCCTTATAATATTTATCTGTGGCTTTTCAGGATGCAAAAAGAAAGAATTGGTTTTGCCGAGCGAAGATGATATCTATATTATAAGCAACAGTCTTACAATTCGTCCTAACAGTAATCCTGATTTAAAATCAATCCTTCTTACTTCAAATTGTCTGGATGGTATTAACAAAGAAAATGATGGCAGCGGCAAAACCCTTTATTATTTACAGGTAAACACGGATTTTACCGGCGAATTTATTAAGTACAGAGATAAAATGGCTGACACCGACAAACTTTATGTTTTTAATAACAATGATTTAGCATTTGATTTTACAAAAAAGGATGTTACCGATGACGGTAAAATTTATTTGCCAAAAGAAAATACCGAAAATGTTTTAACTAAACTTGAAAAGCCTTCGGATTTTGCCGGCAAATCCTCTTCATCAAATGAAAGCAGTTCAAAATAAACGCTTATTTCAGACGTTTCAGCGTGTTAAACCAATATCGGTTGTATTTGTTTACCGTTAAGCGCTTCTTTCGCGGCAGGTATCAGCTGAGAAAAATCGCATATCATTGATGTCGGTTTTTTTACGCAATCATCCTGGCCGAACGGAACAAAATAAATATTTTTTGTGTTTAAAACCTTACCTATGCTTTGCGCTGCTCCGCTTAACGCATCGTTCGTTGCTATTGCCAAAAGCACCGGCCTTTGATTTCTCAGTTGCGCTTTTGCAGCCATAGTTACCGAAGTATCGGTTATTCCCATTGATATTTTACTGACTGTATTTCCTGTACAGGGTGATACAATTAAAATATCAAGCAGTGATTTCGGACCTATTGGTTCTGCGGTGTTAATTTCGTGAATAATTTTGTTTCCGGTAATTTCTTCAACTCTTTTTCTCCTTTCAACTGCATTTCCGAATCTGGAATCAATATTATATACTGCAGGCGACATTATGGGAATAATGTTTGCGCCGAGCTTTGCCAGGGCTTCCATTTGCAAAATTGATTTTTCAATTGTGCAAAACGACCCGCAAAGCGCATAACCTATATTAAGACTATTCATAGTCCTTCTCCTTTCAATAAATTGTGCTGATTATCTTGGAAACAGATTTTTCAATATACATTCCTGCCGATTTAGGACTCATTTTCCCCGGTAGTGACAGTGCATGTACCGCTTTGACACCAAATGTTTTGGCGGCCTTATAATCAACTCCGCCTTCCGCCGACGCAAGATCCAGAATAAGTATATCTTCCCCGGCCGACAGCAGTTCCCTTTTTCCGATTACCATTTTAGGCACCGTGTTAACAACAACATCGGCGAGCTGCATTTGCTGCGAAAGGCCTTCGAATGAAATGGAATTAAATCCGTTTACTTCGGCTTCGTATCTGGCACTTTCCCTTCTTGCACATACAGTAACATTTGCATTCAGTGCTTTTAGGTACGCAGCCAAAATCTTTGCAATTCTGCCATATCCTAAAATTATTATTTGAGAATCGAATATTGTTAACTCTGTTTTGTCAATAATTAAAGAAACAGCTGCTTCGGCGGTGGCCATTGCATTATATAAAACATATGGCTCATATTCTAAAAGGTTAATAGCTTTTTTGCATAAGTATTCGCCCGAATTTCCGCCGTAAAACACAACTGCTTCACTGTTTATTTTTGATTTAATTTGGCTTAGCGGAACTATTTGTTCCGGAATTTTAGTAAATAAATTAATTGAGTCTTTTGTTGTCGGTATCGGCAATATAACCACGCCGGCATTCATAATTATATCAAAGGCTTTTTGCGGCTCTGTTTCATAACTGTTGAATACCATATTTACCGGATAGTTTTTTCTTTTCATTTCCTCATAAAGATATTTCTGGCGATCATCACCGCCAATTATTACAAACGAATTATCCATATAATATCCCTCTCAGTAAACAGCTTTTAAAATCTTTAAATGCTTTAAATTTCAATAAGGACAAATACTTATACCACAGTTTATGTCATTTTCCTTTTTTGGTGAAGAAACAAGGCAGTAAAACATTATAAATATAACATTTAACATTACATTTACATATTTGTATAAATCTGAAAAACGGTTTAATACAAATTCCAGATTTTTATTTAAGAGGAGTCTTATACATGAAAATTCATAAAAATAATGACGAAATACTTAATTCAGTTAAAAAGGTTCATTTTATAGGCATTGGCGGTTCCGGCATGTGCCCGCTTGCAGAAATTCTTCACGAAAAGGGATATGTTCTAACCGGTTCCGATAATAACCTCAGTGCTCCTCTTGTGCATATTAAAAATTTGGGGATCCCGGTTTCTATGGGTCAAAAGGCCGAAAATGTTCACGGTGCGGAACTTGTTGTTTATTCAGCTGCAATTAAGGAAGATAATCCTGAGCTTATCGAAGCGCACCGCCTTAATATACCGGTTATGGAACGCTGTGATCTGCTTGGTATAATAACAAGAAAATTCAGTAATGTTATTGGCGTTTGCGGAACTCACGGAAAGACCACCGTAACTTCCCTTTTAACACAGATATTTATTTTAAATCACAAAGAACCCACTGCTGTAATAGGTGGCAAGCTGCCTCTTATAGACGCAAACGGCTGTGTAGGTTCAAGCGAAAATATGATATGCGAAGCCTGTGAATTTGTCGACACTTTTCTTCACCTTTCACCGGATAAGGCCGTGCTTCTTAACATTGATAATGATCATCTGGATTATTTTAAAACAATGGATAATCTTGTAAATTCGTTTCATAAATTTGTTTCAATGGCCGATACCGTTTATGTTAACGGCGACGATAAATTATGCGCCAAAGCGCTTAAAGGAACAAATAAAAAGACGGTTACTTTCGGTCTGAATAAAAACAATACTTATTATGCCGATGAAATTTCAAATGGTGACCGCGGCCATATCTTTAATGCATATAAAAACGGAGAATTACTTGGGAAAATAGAACTTTCAATTCCCGGAAAACATAATATATATAACGCACTGGCTGCAATTTCCGTGAGTGATGATGAAGATATACCGTTTGACGGTATAAAATCTGCCATTGAAAGCTTTCACGGTGCCGGAAGGCGATTTGAAAGACTGGGAGTATATAACGGCATTACGGTTATTGATGACTATGCCCATCATCCAACTGAAATTAAGGCCACTCTTACATCCGCAAAAAGTTTGGATTTTAAAAATATTATTGCGGTATTTCAGCCCTTTACATTTTCAAGAACCGCGCTTTTAAAGGATGAATTTATAGATGCTTTAAGGGTTGCCGATAAGGTTATTCTTACCCCTATTATGGGTTCCAGAGAAGTAAACACCTTTGGCATTTCATCAGAAGATATCGCAAAAGGCCTTGACTGCTGCATCTGCGTTGATGACTTTGAAGGCGCCGTAAAAGCTATTGATTCGGTTGCCGAAAGCGGTGACGCTGTTATTACCATGGGCGGCGGTGATATATACAAGGCTGCTTATATGTATATATCCGAAAAGAAAGCCGAGAAAAAATAATCGCGGATTATAACCTTGAATAAAACCACCTTAAAATTCATAACTATTATTATAGTTATTGTGTTTTGGGGTGGTTTTTTATGAAATATATAATTATTACAAAAAGACATATTAGAATTGTCTTATCGGTTGTTTTAAGCTTTGCAATACTGGGAATAGGCATTTTTTCTTATTCAAGCCTTGCTGCCGGAAACAGAAAACTTCCTATTTATTGCGTTGACGATAAAAACGCAAAAAAAGTAGCCCTTACATTTGACGCAGCCTGGGGCAACGAGGACACCGAAGAACTGATTACTATTCTTAAAAAATATGATATCAAGGCAACTTTTTTCGTTGTAGGCTCATGGGTTGACAAATATCCGGAATCGGTAAAACAACTAAGCGACGCAGGACATGATGTTAACAACCATTCAAATTCCCACCCGCACATGCCAAAGCTAAGTGTTAGCGATATGCAAAACGAGCTTAACGCATGCAATGAAAAAATAACTGCCATCACCGGAAAAAAGCCGATATTGTTTCGTGCGCCATACGGCGATTACAACAACACAATGATAGACGCGGTAACTTCTCTTGGAATGTATACAATACAATGGAATGTTGATTCAAGAGACTGGATGAAAAATTATACCGTTGAAAAAATTGTTAAGGGAGTAACGGAAAATGTTAAATCAGGGTCAATTATTCTCTTTCATAATGCTGCGGTAAATACTCCAAAGGCTCTGCCTATTATAATAGAGAAACTTATTGCCGACGGTTATTCATTTTGCAAAGTTGCCGATCTGATTTATAAAGATAATTATAAAATTGATCATGCCGGTATGCAAATATCCGAAAAAGAGTAATAAAAAACCTTTTTTTAAAATATTATATTTTAAAGTTTCAAAAACCTTTACATTTTAAAGTTTACAAAGCAATAGTCCCCATATGAACTAATCATATGGGGACTATTGCTTTAAAAACATATTTTAAATTTATTCATTCGGTATTGAAGCAACTGCGCCGTGATGTTCGGTGCTTTTGCCTGCTATATGTACTGCTCTTTTTAAAAAGCCTGACGCTTTATCAAAGGTTATGTTTGAAAGGGTGCATTTGTTGTTTATCCATTCGCTTAAAAATGTTCCGAAAAATATATCGCCGGCTCCAGTAGTATCAACGGTTTTAACCTTTTCGGCAGGCACATACAAATGCTTATCTCCCATATAAAGTTCTGCGCCTTTAGAACCATCGGTTACCAAAACTATTTTAACACCGTATGACAAAACTTTTAAAGCTGCCTCTTTCTTATCATTTCCGAAAAGCATAAACAGTTCTTCTTTTGATATTTTTAAAATATCAACCTTATCAAGATGTAATTTCATCATTTGCACTGCTGTCTTTTCGTCTTGCCAAAGCGGCTCTCTGTAATTCGGATCATATGTTATAATGCATCCGGATTTTTTTGCAATATCAAGAGCATATTTTGTAGCACTTCTTGCCGGATCGGATGTAAGGGATAAGGATCCGAAATGGAATATATCGGAATTTTCAATTATTTCATCATGAACATCCCCTGCTTCAAGAAAAACATCTGCGCCGAAACCGCGATAAAAACTAAAGTCCCTGTCGCCGTCGGCATTCAGCGCAACAAAAGCCAGAGTTGTGTTATGAGTAAAATCGGTTATAAGACCTTCATCAGAAATATTCAAATCATTAAGAGTGCTTCGCAAAAAGCTGCCGAACATATCATTGCCAACCTTACCGATAAAAGCGGTTTTTCCGCCGAATTTTGAAATGGTTGCCAACAAATTAACCGGAGCCCCACCGGCCTTTCTTGCAAAAATCAAATCATTAAAATTGTCCTTGCCTGCCGGCGTAAAATCAATAAGTATTTCACCCAAAGCAGTTATATCGTATTTCATAGTATTTTCCTTTCCGCTGCTCTTAAATTTTTAGCACTTAAATATAATTATTTAAATGCTTTAATAATCACTTTCTGAATTTCATTACTTTGAATATTTTTCACCCAAAATATATGTGTTCAGCAGATTAAACTCACTGTCTACCTCAATAAAGTCCGCATCATATCCGACAGCAATAACACCCTTATTAAGGCCCATAAGTTTTGCCGGCGTTTCGGTTGCCATTTTAAAGGCTTCATCCGGGCTTATTCCGAATTCAATTGCTTTTTTAACACAGTGGTATAAATTTGCCGTACTGCCCGCCAGTGCTCCGCTAAGAGTTCTTACAATTCCGTCTTTAATTACAACCTTTTGCCCTCCGAACATAAGCTCACCATCAGGCATTCCGGCGGCAGCAACACTGTCACTTATAAGAATTAAACGATCACTTCCGAAAATCCTGTAAAGTGCCTTTATAACAGAACTGTGGATATGAATACCATCGCAAATGACCTGAACAAAAAGATCCTTATCAATGGCAGCGCCTACAACCGAAGGTTCCCTGTGCAAAAACGGAGGCATTGCATTAAAAACATGTGTAACGCATTTTGCGCCGCATTCAGCTGCCAAAACTGCGGTTTCATAATCACAAACGGTGTGACCTATTGAAATAATCGCCTTGCATTTTTTTATGAATTCCATTGCTCCTTGAATTTCAGGTGCAACAGTCAGCATTTTTACATTTTCAAAATTTTCAAGTTCCGTAATATCCGGTTTTCTTAAATACTCTTTGTTCATTGCGCCTAATTTTTTTTCGGAAATATACGGACCTTCCATGTGAAATCCCAGAATATGAGCGCCCTTTAGTCCGGTAATTTTTTGTTTTGTAACCTCAATTAAATGATTAAATTCATATGTATTTGTTGTGGGATACCAGCATGTAACCCCCAGTTTTGCCTGGTAATCGGATATTTTTTCAAGACATCCTATATCGTTTGTAACATCCAAACCAATGCAGCCGTGGGTATGTATATCTATAAGTCCCGGATATATTCTATTACCTTTAAAGTCATAGTCCCCTTTTTCGGTTGTCTTATCGGTAGAAATAATTTTCCCGTTTTGTACGGTGATATCGGTTAAATTTCCACGCAGCATAACATTTTTAAAAACTGTTTTTAACATATTTGAAACCTCATTATAAAATATGAATATTGCTTTTTTAGCTTTTAACGGAATATTTATATTATATCACAATTTTTTTTGGATTTAAACTACCAATTTAACTATAAAATGTGTTAAAATAATTAAAAGTTGAATTTTTAGGAGTTTTAAATATGATAATTTTGGCTTCGGGTTCTCCCAGAAGACGCGAAATACTAAATATGTTGGGTTTTGACTTTAAGGTTGCCGCGGCAGAATGTGATGAAACAACAACACTTAAAAGGCCTGCCGAAGTTGTTAAATTGCTTTCAAAACGAAAAGCGCAATGTGTAAAAGCCAATAAAAAATATAATGACAAAGACATAATAATCGGCGCCGATACGGTAGTTTATTGCGACGGAAAAATTTTGGGCAAGCCTAAGGATAAAGATGATGCCTTTAATATGCTTCGTTTTCTTTCAGGTAAAACACATTATGTATATACCGGAATTTGCGTTATAAAAGGCAATCGAATTATTAATGAATATGATAAATGTGCTGTCCGTTTTACAAAAATGATCGACAAAGATATATTGGAATATGTTTCTACAAACGAGCCTATGGACAAAGCCGGCGCATATGGAATTCAGGGAAAGGGCTCGGCGTATATTGATAAAATAAACGGAAGCTTTTTTACTGTAATGGGTCTGCCCTGCCATTTAATCGCAAAAATACTAAAAGAATTTTTATAAAATAAAATTTTGCAATATAATTTTACGGATTTTACTCCCTAAACTTGGAATATATTCCTTAAAACGACATATAATTAGTAAATATACACAAATCCGGGCAATAAATTTTAGTATCTTTTTTGCAATATACAGTTTGACAAATTTGTTCAAACTGTGTATAATTCATTTATACTAATTTTAGCACACTAAATTATCAAAGTTTGAAAGGAGTATGCATTATGTTCGGTTACTTTAATTCTGCAAATTATAATAAGCCTAATTGTAATGCGGGTAGTTGCGCTACCTTTGCTTCTTTCTGCAATACTTCTGCTTCTGTAAGCACTGTCATTATGGCAGTGCTTATTCTATTTTTTAACGTGATTTATAATGTCATAATTACTTCCGTGTTTGTCATTAGAGGGTATAAATACAATTCAATATTTGCAAAGCGGCAAATTCAACTTAGTTAATTCTGCTTAATATTCACTCGGTTATAAAATGGATTTGCTGCTAAAATAAGCAAATCCGTTTTTTTATATAACAAAAAAAGAAAGAAAGAGGTAAAAACAATGAAAACACCAAACACATTCAAAAAAGTTGTTGGCTTTTTAATGGCCGCAACACTCACAGTTACCTGTTTTGCCGGCTGCGGCGAAAAATCAGGCGGTAATGAAATCTTCATCGGTTCTACAGGCCCGCTTACCGGCGATGCTTCAGCTTACGGTATTTCGGTTAAACAAGGCGCCCAGCTTGCTATTGACGAAATCAACGCTGCCGGCGGTCTTAACGGTATAACTTTAAAATTTGATATGAAGGACGACAAAGCCGCTGCGGCAGATGCAGCAACAGGATATGACGCACTTATGGACGCCGGTATGCAGATTTCAATCGGCAGCGTTACTTCCGGTGCTTGTAAATCATTTGCAGCTAAATCAGAAGAAGATAACCTTTTCTTCATCACTCCTTCCGCTTCAGAAGCTGCTGTAATTGCAAACAGAGATAACGGATTCCGCGTTTGTTTCGGCGATCCTGATCAGGGTACTCTTGCTGCAGAAGAACTCTCCAGCAAATATAAAAAGATCGGCGCTATCTATGATTCCAGTGATTCATATTCAACCGGTATCTATCAGGCTTTCGACGCTGAAATGAAGAAGCTCAACGCCACCTTCACAGCACAGAGCTTTGACGCAGAAAACAAAAAAGACTTCTCAACACAGGTAGAAGCTCTTAAAGATTGCGATGTAATCTTCCTCCCCATCTACTACACCGAAGCCGGACTTATTGCAAAGGCATGTGTAGCAAAGGGATGCAAAGCGGTTCTCTTCGGCTGCGACGGTCTTGACGGCATCGACGGTCAGATAGATTCAACCGTTACAAATCAGATCAAATATATCACACCTTTCGATGTTAACAGCGAAGCTGAAAAAACAGCTGCTTTTGTTTCGGCATACAAAGCAAAATACAATTCTGCTCCTGATCAGTTTGCTGCTGACGGATACGACGCAATTTATGTATTGTTTGAATCAATGAAAAAAGCCGGCGTTAAAGACGCAGGTATCAAAGCAAGCGATTTGTGCGAACTTGTTAAAAAAGCAATTGTTACTTTGAATTACACAGGCGCTACAGGCGAAATGACTTGGGATTCAAGCGGCGCCTGCAACAAGAAACCTCAGATCGTAGAACTCAATAAGTAATTCATTTTCGAATACGCGGTAATATGGTCGGTAGTTATTCTGTCGGCCATATTACCTTGCATGGTGTTACAGAAAGCAAAAACGGCATTTACATATAATCGCTGTTAATTACTGTTTACCCTGCAAAGCTGCCGTTTCGGAAATATTAAGGAGAATACAATGGATATATCAAATATATTGAGCGTTCTGGTTGACGGTTTAAGTTTGGGCGCCATCTACGCATTGATAGCCCTTGGCTATACAATGGTTTACGGTATTGCTAAAATGCTTAACTTTGCCCATGGCGATGTTATTATGGTAGGCGCCTATGCAATTCTTTCAACATTAACTCTCACCGGGAACCCTATAATTGCCATTATCGTTTCAACAGTTGTTTGTACCGTTGCCGGTATTATTATTGAACGACTGGCTTATAAGCCTCTCAGAGGAGCCTCTCCCCTTGCAGTTTTGATTACTGCTATAGGTGTTAGCTTCCTCCTTCAAAGTATTGCACAGTTAATTTACGGTGCAAAATCATTGCCGGTTACTCTTGCAACTTTCGGACATGTGCAATTCGGTTCGGTTAAACTAAATCTCGGCGCTTTAATAACACTGATTTTCGGTGCAATAATCATGGCTGTTCTCACAGTGTTTATTGCCAAAACCAGAACGGGACGCGCAATGATCGCCGTTTCCGAAGATAAAGGCGCAGCTCAGCTAATGGGTGTAAATGTTAACAAAATAATCATGATCACCTTTGCAATCGGATCTGCCTTGGCGGCTTTTGCAAGCGTATTTTATCTTTTACAAATCCCATCTGTAAGTCCTACCCTCGGTTCTATGCCGGGAATTAAGGCCTTTACTGCAGCGGTTATAGGTGGCATCGGCTCAATCCCCGGTGCAATGATCGGCGGCGTATTACTCGGCGTAATCGAAAAAATTTGCTTGAGTATTCCTGCTATCAGTTCTTACACAACCGCTATTGAATTTGCCCTTTTAATAGTAATCCTTCTTGTAAAACCAATAGGAATACTCGGCAAAAAAATTAGAGAGAAGGTGTAATTATGGGTTATTTTTCTAACATTAAAAAATCATTTAAACTGAAAAACTACCTGAACTACATCTTTGTTTCTGCATTTTTGGTAGTAATGATCATTATGAGCAATGCGGATATGCTTTCGCGTTCGGTAACAAACCTTCTTTCACAGATTGCGTATAGCATAATTCTCGCTGTTTCCCTAAATCTTGTTGTTGGATTTTTGGGTGAACTTTCACTTGGGCACGCAGGATTTATGTGCGTCGGCGCATATATAGGCTGCTATTTCGGTAATTATATCGGCACAGTAATACACAGCAAGCTTCTTGTAATTATTCTTTCAATGCTTGTCGGTGGTGTTGTTGCAGCCGTTGCCGGTTTTATAATAGGTCTTCCGGCATTAAGATTAAAGGGAGACTATCTTGCAATTGTTACTCTTGCTTTCGGCGAAATTGTAAGAAATATATTTAAAAACCTTGACGCCTTCGGCGGCGCTATGGGCCTTAATACCACAAAATACAAATCAAGCAGTTTATTTATCATATCCTTTGTAGTTGTTCTTATTGTTCTTATTTTAACGCAGAACTTAATCCGCAGTAAACACGGACGCGCAATTACCTCTATAAGAGATAACGAAATTGCAGCGAAAGCCATGGGTATTAATGTAACATACTACAAATTATTTGTTTTCGTCATTTCCGCTTTCTTTGCCGGTATAGCCGGTACATTATACGGTAATTTTACCACTCCTGTTCTCTATTCTTTCTTTTCATATAATTATTCCATAGAAATACTGGTTATGGTTGTTCTGGGCGGCATGGGAAGTATAAACGGTTCGATAATTGCCGCAACGCTTATAACATGCGTTAACTTCTTCCTGCAGGCAAATCTGTCCGGCGACCTTGCAGCTTTAAAATACTTAATTTACGCTTTAATTCTTATAATTGTTGTTCTGTTTAATAATGCTCCGGCATTTTCCCAGCTCAAAGAAAAACTTCAAATTAAGAAGCTTTTTGAAAAAATGAGCAAGCACAAACCGGAAGTTATTAAAGACGATGCTGCAGATTGGCAGAGAATTGATTCTAAAATCAAAATGGATGAAGTTTTGTCTGTTGATTTGCAAACCGGTTCGGAAATAAAACAAGATAAGCCTGAAAAGGAGGAAGAGTAAATGTCGGATATAATACTTGAAACAAAAAATCTCGGTATCTCCTTCGGTGGGCTTAAAGCTGTTGATGATGTAAATATTAAAATTCATAAAAAACAGTTATATGGTTTGGTTGGCCCTAACGGTGCAGGTAAAACAACCGTTTTTAACCTTCTTACCGGTGTTTATCAACCAACCTCAGGTACATTTTTCCTTGAAGGAGAAGAACTTACCGGCCACTCCCAGGAAGTTATTAACCATAAAGGCATTGCCAGAACATTCCAAAATATCAGATTATTTAAAAATATGAGTGTTATCAGGAATGTTCTTGTAGGCCTTCATAACCAGCCTGAATTTAAATGCAATCCTTTTGTTAGCATGCTTCGCTTGCCAAGACATTTTGAGGTTGAAACAAAAATGCGCGACAGAGCGAAAGAAATTCTGCGTATTTTCGATTTAGAGGAAGAAAGAAACAATCTGGCCTGTAATCTTCCCTACGGAAAACAGCGCAAACTTGAGATTGCCCGTGCTCTCGCAACTAATCCAAAGCTTTTGCTTTTAGATGAACCTGCGGCAGGTATGAACCCAAATGAAACTGCCGATCTTATGAAAGCTATTCGCTATATACGCGATGAATTTGATATGACAATTCTTCTTATTGAACATGATATGAAGTTTGTTTCAGGACTTTGTGACGAGATCACCGTACTGAACTTCGGTACCGTTTTAGTACAAGGCGATACACAGACTGCTCTTAACGACCCTGAGGTTATTAAGGCATATATCGGAGGTTAATTATTATGGCATTACTTGAAATAAAAGACCTTGAAGTTTATTACGGTGTTATTCAGGCATTAAAGGGAATAAGCTTTGAAGTTAACTCCGGCGAAATTGTAACCCTTATCGGTGCTAACGGCGCCGGTAAAACAACCGCAATGCAAAGCATTATGGGTTTAATTCCCGTAAAACACGGAAAAATTATTTACGACGGAAAAGAAATAAACAAGGTTCCGCCGCATAAAATTGTGGAAATGGGAATGACACAGGTGCCGGAGGGACGCCGCGTTTTTCAGGAACTTACAGTTTATGAAAATCTTTTAATGGGCGCCTATACTCAAAAGGATACTAAAGTAATCAAAAAGGATATTGAAAACATCTACACAATGTTTCCGAGACTCGGCGAAAGAAAAAATCAAGTAGCCGGTACCCTTTCAGGCGGAGAACAACAAATGCTTGCTATGGGACGCGCTATGATGAGTCATCCTAAGCTTCTTATGCTGGACGAACCTTCAATGGGGCTCTCCCCTCTTTTGGTTGATCAGGTTTTTCAAATTATTAAAAGATTTCACTCAGAAGGTACAACGGTACTTTTGGTTGAGCAGAATGCCGGTAAATCATTAGAAATTTCCGACCGCGCATATGTTCTTGAAAACGGAAAAATTGTTCTTTCCGGCACAGGAAAAGAGCTTATGCAAAGCGAAGAAATTAAAAAGGCATATCTCGGCGGTTAATCTTAAATATTAATAGTTTTATCTTTAATAAAAGCATGGTGGATTTTAATTACTTAATATTCCCACCATGCTTTTCAATTTATATTTTAAAATCACTTTCTACATATAATTATTAATATATTATTAACAAAGCATTGACAAAAGATGTATTTTATGTTAGTTTTGATATATAAAATATTTGGAGGATGTAAAATGAAAAAAATAACAGCACTTATTTTAGCGGTTTGCATGGTTTTTGCTTTTGCTTCTTGCGGCAAAAAAGAAAATGACACCAGTTCAAAAGACGACAAAACAACAGTTATCACCGACAATTCGTCGCAAAGCTTTGTAAAACCGGAAAAATATGCTTCGGTACTTCTTGTTACTATCAATCCACAGTTTAAACTTTATTTGGATGAAAACGGACAGGTTTTGGCAGTTGAAGCTGTTAATACAGACGCCGAGTCTATCAAGTCCAACATAAAATTTGAAAATCAAAACTATGAAACTGTTATAAAAAATATTATTAATATTGCTAAGGATAACGGCTTTGTTAAATCAAACGCAACAATAAAATTCGAAATTATTGAAAATAATGTTGATAGCACAATAATTAATAACATTCTTGCAAACACCGAAAAAGCAGCTAAAGATGTAGCAGCTGATTTAAATGTTAACATTATAACCGCTGTTAATGATGAGTCGGCAAATAACAATAGTTCCTCTTCGTCAGTTTCAGAGTCCGGCAGCAGTTCAAGCTCACCTGCAAAAACAACAGCAACGGTAGCCAAAACATCATCTGCCAAACCTGCGCATACCCATAAATATGCTGCCGCAACATGTACAACTGCTCAGAAATGCTCTTGCGGTGCAGTTACCGGAAAAGCACTCGGTCACTCTTATAAAAACGGTGTATGCACCCGCTGCAAAGCAAAAGATCCTAATTCTAACTTTACATCCGTTTTTAAAAAGGATGGCGTTTGGTTTTTTCAGTACCTGGATGGAATTGAACTGTATGGAGTAAACCTGTTCATTTCTAACTCTACAGATTCCGTAGTTGCCTACGTTATTGGAGAACTTTTAAGCGCCCTGCCTGAAGAAATGCAAAACGAACCCAATATTTTAAAGAACTGTGAATTATACAACGGAAACTACTACTATGTAGGAAAAGGTGACGGAGATGAGATTTCCGTATCCGAAACCAACAATACCATTACGCTTACAGATACAAAAGGCAAAAAACTTGTTCTTACAAGAACCGGTGAAAACACTTTGAAATGCACTTCTATACCGGATACTTTTGCTTATATGCTCAAAATTCCTGCAGGAGCAGAATTTACATTCCATAACGAATAATATTAAAACAGCATTAAACAAAGAATACTGGAATCAAAAAGGCGCCCAAGTTTTAAAACCTTGGGCGCCTTTAATTTTTACCTTTAACTTTTACCTTTAATTTTTAAATATACCGGTTTACCTATTTTCTACCTTGAGGTATATCATAATCCCCTGTCCAGCCTTTGTCATTAGGATTGCTGCTTACTTTGCTGCTGCTTGTTTTATTACTGCT
Organism: uncultured Eubacteriales bacterium; assembly: GCA_934444895.1. Taxonomy (GTDB): domain Bacteria; phylum Bacillota; class Clostridia; order Oscillospirales; family Acutalibacteraceae; genus UMGS1279. The sequence goes on from CAKSDA010000002.1 coordinate 26,227, forward strand.
TGTTTTATTGCTGCTGTTATTGTTTGTGTCTTTATTACTGGAAACATTTGTGTTGCTCTTTTTAGAGCTTGGAAAAACACTGGATGAAATTTTATTAATGTTGGAACTTGTTTTGGGATATGAAACTTCTCCTTCGCCCATATCAATAATAACATTATTTTGATTATCAACATCATTTTTCGAGCCTGATTCACCTTTGTTGCCCTTAATTTCTTCCTGCCTGCTTGTTACCGATCCGTTGGAGGCTATGTTGTTTTTGGAACTTAACGAATCGCCTTTTTTATTATCTTTATTTAAAACCAAAATCAATGTAATAACAAGCGCAACCACAGCCACAGCAGTTGCGATAATAATATCTAAATTTTTATTTTTTAAATGCATATTTTATCCCCCAAACAAATACTTTTCATTAATTTTACACAAAAAAACAAGCTTTGTCAATATATAGTATTTGCTAATTCTTTTTGTTAAATATTTAATATAAATGCAGTTATAATAAACTATTGTGTTTAGATAAATCCAGAATATAAAAAATTCTTGAATTTTGCTATGAAAAGATGTATAATGAATTTGTTAATAAATTGTTAAGTTTTTTGTCAGGGGTGCTTTATGAAAGAAAAAAAATACAAGCGCAAATTCGGCGACAGACCGGACGGGAGAAAGATTAGGTCTCTTGAACCGCTTAACACTGTTGCTCCATATATAATGGGAAAAAGAAACGATGCAACAAACCTTGCAACAATAACTGTTGATATAGAAAATATAGAAAAATATATTAAAGAAAAAAGGGCGCAGGGACTTAAAGGGTTCGGACTTTTACATGTAATTCTTGCAGTCTATGTAAAAACGGTTGCAAGCCGTCCCGGAATTAACCGCTTTATTTCCGGCCAAAAGATTTTTTCAAGATACGATATTCAAGTAATGCTTACAATTAAAAAATCCATGAAGCTTGACGCTCAGGAAACAATTATTAAAGCATATTTTTCCCCTGACGATACTCCCGTTACCGTTTATGAAAAGGTTATGCGCCTTATTGAAGAAAATCGTGTTCAAGGTGACAACAGCGATTTTGACAGCACCGCAAGAATTCTTAATTATGTGCCCGGACTTTTTCTAAAGTTTGCAGTTTGGTTTTTAAATCTTCTTGACTATTTCGGCTTACTTCCGAAATTTTTACTTAAAGTCAGCCCTTTCCACGGTTCGTTCTTTATAACTTCAATGGGTTCACTGGGAATTCCCGCAATTCATCATCATCTTTACAATTTCGGCAATGTTCCGATTTTCTGTTCCTACGGCGCCAAGCGCAATGAAACGATTATTAATAAAAACGGCGAAGTTGAACAAAAAAAGTTTGTTGATTTCAAATTTGAATTGGATGAAAGAATTTGCGACGGTCACTACTATGCGTCTGCTTTAAAACTCATGAATGATTATCTGAAACATCCTGAAAAGCTTGATGAACCAACAGAAGTGACGCCGGATATATATTAATCGGAATATACAATAAAATTGTTAATTTTAAAAATCAGGCCGGTATTACTTAAATTACCGGCCCGATTTTTTACTATCTGTACAAAGCGGATATTTTTAAAATTTAAAAGAAATAAAAGTGAAAAACATCTTGATTTTATTACACATATTGTGTATAATATTCAAGGTCACATAATATTTGCCGGTGTGATGGAATTGGCAGACGTAGTGGACTCAAAATCCACCGCTGGCGACAGCGTGCCGGTTCGAGTCCGGCCACCGGCACCAACCCCCATAGACATAATGTTTATGGGGGTTATTTTATTTAAACTGATATTATTCAAGATTATTTATCATGTTTATAGCCGCACTGTGTACAAAAATTAGCATCCGCAGCATTACTATTTCCACATGATGGACAAGTCCATTTTTGAGCGGTTTCAGGTTGTTGCTTTCCGCAATTCGGACAAAACTTATTTTCAGTTGTCAGTTCTTTTCCACAACTGCATTTCCAAGTAGAGTTTTTAGTTGTTGGTGCAACAAATGTGTTGCTAACCTTATTAAACAACGAACCTAACGAGCCCGAAAACATTTCTTTTACTTGTTGTTTATTTACAATAGGTATTGATTTGTTTTGTGTTACAGGTGAACTGTTGATTTTGGATTGAGTTTCTTTGATCTTATATCCGATTTTGTCCAAATACAATAAATTACATATGCAATATGAAAAAACATTCAAAAAATCCGCTGTATTTACGCAACTTACTTCAACATTTATGTTGTATTTTCCGTTAATAACAATAAATTTGTTATTAGATGTAATTGTCTTTATGTCCTTAATTTTAACCGAAAAAGGTTGTTCAAATGAGTTTCTAACACAAATGTTATCGGTAGTTATTACAAATCCGTCTTTTGCACTGCCAAAAACCGTTATATCAAACAACAAAACAACATTATTATCTGTTATTTTATCACTGCCGTGAACAAGTTTAACATTTTCTTTTTTATTTTTAAACTTTTCGGAAGCGCCTGTAAAAAGATTAGTAATTTTGTTGCCCGTATAAGTTTTTGACAAATATGCTACAATATTCTCAGCTATTTGCAGGTGGTCTGCTACAACATTTTCCTTATTGTCATTAAATATCGGATTATTTAACAACATTTTAAAAATATCAGGGTATTTGTTTGGCAAATCACCGTAAATTTCACTAAGGGATTCTAATTCTTTTCTTAAAGCTTCTTTTTTTTCTTCAATTTTTTCCTTCTCAATTTTCTTTTTCTCGGCATCTTTTTTAGCTTTTTCTTCCCTTTTGCGTTCAATTTCTTCTTCACGCGTTTTTTCTTCTTCATAAAGTTTTTGAATATCAACCATATGTGCTAAAGCATATTCTTTTAAATCTTCACTCATTTTTCCGCCGAATTTAATATACTTTTCATAATAAGTAAAATAATATGGAAATAAAACTAAAACTTCTTCCATAATCTTTTTTGGATCTTTATCATAATACTCTTCATAACCTTCATATAGAGGCAAAAATTTAAGTTTTAAGTGTTTGGCTAGTGCAATTGAATAAAGGCGGTAAGCCTTTTCGAATGAATTGAATACTTCTTCATAATCTATGCAGCTCTTATCTGTTATAGAATTCCAGTAGATAAAGGATGAATAAGTAACACTATGGCTTTTGAGTATTAAATATAAAAAATCATTTTTTATAAGTTCGGCAAAAAACAATTTTGATTCTTTTGAAACCATGAACTCTTCAACTGCCGCATTATATCTGGCAGAGTCAAATTTTGATGCTTTATATGCCGAATAGGCAGTGTGCGCTACAGCGCTGAATGCCGTAGCTGCGAAAATACCCTTCAAAGCGCCGCTTATGCCAAAACCACCGCCAATGATTTCTGGACCATTGTCGAAATCATCCATATCTTTTTTGTATTCTTCGGCTTTTTGTGTTGCTTCCTGTATCAGAGAAATAAAACTTTCAACATATTTAAGAGAAGGAAGCATATCACATAAAAACGAAGGATCATTTAATACTCTTTCAACACCTATAACTTGTTGCTCAAAACAATTTAATTCTTTCATTCTTTCCATAACTGCATAGACAAGCTCGGTTTTAGGGCATAGCTTGTAAATATCTATGTAGTGATTAAGCGCTAATCCAAAGTACTGCCAATACTTTTCGGCAGCCTCCTTGAAACCGTATGCAAAGTCTTCAAGATTAAACATATTGTGCTTGGCGATAGTTTTTTCAACTATCAACCGAAATATTTCATTTGATGGTATAAGTTTATTTAATACATTTTCTAAAGGACATGTAAACGCTGCTGCCGGAAGCATATTGGCATTGTATTTTATTACAATATTCTTTCCAAAAATATTTATTGATTTATCATTAAAACTGAAACAATCAATATACTGATTTTGCATTTTCTCAATTGTTTTACAGATGTCTGAATAATGTTTACTCAAATCCATAAAAAATAAATCGCCATCTTGAACAATATCATCAAATTCCAATGGTTTTAGGTTCCAAAAAATTTTGCCTTTTTCATCGGCCTTTATATTGGCATATGTAACCGTGCTAATTTCTTCAGGTTTAGTAGAAATACTGTACTTTTCACCTAATGTATAAAATGCATCAGATAAGCAATGATAATACAAAATTGTTTTTGTTGGCTCGCCGTATTCGTCTTCCTCGTTAACTATGTCGGTAATTTCCAGTTGCTTAATATATTCAAAATATGGCCTGTTTTTGGGGGTAATTAAAGTATAAAATGTTGCGGTTATGTCTCTTACATATAAATTATATTCATTAACTGTAGTATCTTTAGAAAATATATCGGCGATTTCTTTGCATTCTGAAACGAATTTATAATCGATATATTTCTCATTATCCAAAGAAAATTGGCACAAATCAAAATAAAACAAAATTGTTTCATTTTCAAAGTTGCCCGTTTCTTCACTTGGACTTTTGCTGCAACATATAGAACGAATGTAATTTTCCGATTTGCCGTCTATGTTTTTTATAACAGATGGTGTTTTAAATAAAAGAATACCTGAGTCTTCTTTATCCTGATTATCAATATAGTCATACAATCGACTATTTAACATTTTGATTTTTTCAAAAAAGCTTATCGGATTTTTTACAAATTTCATTTTATTACTTCCTTTTTTAAATACAATTATATTCAAACCGGTTTACCTTTTGTATTAGATTTTTAAATTAAATTTATTCAAAACAAACCTACTGCCCTTGCAGTTTAATCCGTTCGGTTAAAATATTAAACTCCCTTTCAAAGAGTGATTTATCGAACAAAATCTTTTGTGTTTTACCTCTGTTATCAGTAAATTCAAAAAAGTAATGGTACGATATTCCTCCAAAACCGCTTCCGACATTATGCCTTACGGTAATTAAACTTTGCTTGCAGCTTTTAATATTTTTATATTCATAATACTTTCCATTAAAAGGGTTGCACTGAAAGAAAAAGCCTTCCTCCCCTATTAAAACTTTATAATAAATAAAGCGGTTAACAATCCTTATTAGTGTTACTAGCAATATAACCGAAATGCATCCGAAAGATATCATCAAAATAACCTTCTTACTTACCCCCTGCATAAGTTGATCAACAGTAAGCGCCGCAAAAAAGGCAAACAAAATGCAAACGATAAAAATTCGCATTATACCATACTTCTTATCATCAATAATATAATCCCAATCCTCATTTTTAATTTTCATTCGCTTCACCCATAACCCTGCTGATTAAATAATCAATACCCTCTGCCTTATCGGCTGTAAAAACAAATTTTTCAACTTTTTTATTTGCGGTTTTGAAATTAAAATAATAGTTTATTATTCCGCTTTGCGATTTACCTTTACTCTCCCAAGCCTCGGATATTTCCGTAAATCTATAATACCTGCCTTTTATAATACCGTTACGATAATAAAATCCCGTTTCATCTACAATAATTTTTTTGAAAAAATATGCATATAAAACCGTCAAAGCTATAGCAATAACAATTAAACTTAGCAGTCCCGTGAATATAAACATTCCGTTATTTGCAAGTTTTAAAAAAATTGTAACGCCCAAAAACACAGTTAGCATTATACCCGCCGGTATAAGTGGAAACAAATCATATCCAATGGTATATTTTACATTTCCCAATATTAGTTGCTCCTTACTTTTTAGGTCGAATAAATATAAGAAATTTCACTTTATAGTAAAATTTTTTCTTACAATTTTATTATACCTCCTTTACCACATACTTTCAAGAGCCTATACGACTTAAACTTTCTTCAAAACAGGCTTTTTAAAAATCAAAATATTGTATTTTAAAAGCGGCAAAGGTATTTTATTACCTTTGCCGCTTTTAATTTTCTAGTCTATTCTCATAAGCCAACCTTCAGGAGCTTTAATTCTTTCATATTGTATGTCAGTTAAGGTCTGATACAATTTATTAATTATTGATTCCGATTCACTTTTTTCTTTAAAAGAATATTCTTTATCGTGGTCTACTATAGTGCCAACCGGTGAAATAACTGCAGCGGTACCGCAAAGACCGCACTCCGTAAATTCGCCTATTTCATCAATTCTGATTTTGCGTTCCTCTGTTTCAATACCCAAATAATGTTCTGCAACATATAAAAGCGAGCGTCTTGTTATAGATGGCAAAATTGTATTTGACTTAGGTGTAACCAGCTTTCCGTCTTTTGTTATAAAAATGACATTGGCGCCTCCGGTTTCTTCAATATATGTTCCGGTTGCAGAATCCAAATACAGGTTCTCATCGTATCCTTTTTTATGCGCGTCGGAAATTGCATAAAGGCTCATTGCATAGTTAAGTCCTGCCTTAATATGCCCGGTTCCGTGGGGTGCGGCACGGTCAAAATCGGAAATTCTTAATTTTAAAAACTCTCTTCCCTTGCTAAAGTATGCACCAACCGGAGTTGCAAAAATTCTGAACTCAAATTCCGTTGCCGGCTTCACACCAAGCACAGGATTCTTTCCGAATACAAAAGGCCGCAGATAAAGCGAACCTCCGCTTTCATAATCCGGAACATCTTTAATATTAGCCTTTACAACTTTACGCACTGCGTCAGCAAACATTCCGTTTGGAAGTTTTGGTATAACCATTCTTTCACAGGAATCATTAAGCCGCTGTGCGTTCAATTCCGGTCTGAAACATACTACAGAACCGCTTTTGGTTTTATATGCTTTAAGTCCTTCAAAACATGTTTGCGCGTACTGCAAAACACATGCCGACTCGTTTAAAATAACATTTGATTTTCTTGTTAAACGACCGTTTTGCCATTCTCCGTTCTCATATAATGCAACATATCTCTTACCGGTCTTATGATAATTAAATCCTTTTACTTCACTTTTCATATTCGATCCTCCAAATCTATCTGCCGATACAAGCAAAAAAGGCAATGAGGTCCTTTAAGAATTAACTTAAAAGACCTCATTGCCTTTAATTAAATATAAAACATTTTATTTATTTTGTCAATAGTTTTTTTAAAAAATACTTTTATAAAAAGATCCAAAAGAGGATCCTATTTTATCCAAAGCTTTTCATGTTCCTCACGCATAGGGCGGGACATTAATTCTTTTACTGCATCTTTAACATCTTTATTTTCGTAAAGTACCGAATAGCACTTGCCTACAATCGGCATTTCAACATGCATTTTCTTTGAAAGCTCGTGAGCCATCTTAGTTGCATAATATCCCTCAACTGTGCCAACCTGTTCCAAAGCGGTTTTAATATCCGTTCCGCTGCCAACCAAAAAGCCAAATCTATGATTACGACTGTGCCTTGAAGTGCATGTTACCACCAAATCTCCGAGCCCCGTAAGGCCTGCAAAGGTTCTTTCGTCTGCCCCCATTGCAACACCAAGTCTCGCAATTTCGGTAAGACCTCTTGTAATAAGAGCAGCTCTGGTATTATCTCCGAGCGACATGCCGTCGCAAAATCCGGAAGCAACCGCAATAATATTTTTAAGCGCTCCACCAAGTTCCGCACCTACAATGTCATTATTTGAATAAATTCTTAAACTGTCGCCGGCAAAAGCTTTTGTAACTCGCTCACAAGCTTCTTTATCCTTTGTTGCAACAACTATGGAAGTCGGAACCGATCTTGCAACCTCCTCTGCGTGAGAGGGACCTGACAGAACCGCAACCTTATGTTCAGGCAAAACTTCACAAACAACCTCTGAAAGCCTTTTCAGTGAACCGTCTTCCAGGCCTTTTGAAGCGATTACTATAACCGCCTTTTTATTCAATAAATCCAATTTTTTAATGGTTTCTCGTATTACAACAGACGGAACCGCCAGCACAATTATATCACTGTTTTGTGCACATGACAAATCTGTTGTTATATTAATGCCATGTGGGATCTTTATCCCGGGGAGTAACCTTTTGCTTTCCCTTATATCTAAAAGTTCAGATACCTCGCTGTCAAATTTTGACCACAAGGTAACATTATTACCGTTGTTATATGCCTTCATTGCAAGGGCTATGCCCCATCCGCCGGCACCAAGTATAACAATATTCATACTATGCTCCTAACTCTTGGCTGAAATAATTTAAAAATATTTCAAACCAAAGGTTTTTCTTTACCTTTTACTATTCTGTTTATATTTTCCGAATGTTTCAAAAAAACAATTGCACAAATAATAAGTGTTAGAATATCAATTATGAGCTTTTTTCCGGAAGAAACCGGAAAAATGATTGTACAAACCGCAACGCTCAGTGTAGCGGTTAAAGAAGCAACCGAGACAATTCTTGTAATGAGATACATAACTAAAAATATTCCCAAAGAAACAGTTATTACCGGCCAGTTGGCTACGAAAAAAATACCGACCGAAACCGCAACGGCTTTGCCGCCGCGAAAGCCAAAATAAAGCGGAAAAATGTGACCGATTACGCAAAAAATTCCGCAAAACAAAGCTCCGTATATTGGCAAAAACATATTGTCGCCGGTAAGTTTATGTAAATATCCGAATATAACATTACCGCCGATATATGACGCGGCATAACCTTTTGCAACATCCAAAACAAATGTAAGAATACCGGGCAAAACTCCCGCGACCCTAATCATATTAGTCATACCGGCGTTTCCGCTTCCGTATTCCCTAACATCGTTTTTATCATTTTTAATGAAAAATTTTGATAAAATAACAGCAAAATTTATGCTTCCTAATAAATATGCCTGCAGCGCTGCAAGTATAACCAACAAAAAATGCAAAATTACTACCTCGCTTAATATACTAAATCTCAATATACCCGGGTATAAAAACCTTATTACTAATCGGCTTTTTTATTTCCTCTTTCTCTTATAACAAACCTTACCGGGGTTCCCTCAAGTCCAAATGTACTTCTTATTTGATTTTCAAGATACCGCTGGTATGAAAAATGAAACAATTCCTCATTATTGCAGAAACATACAAATGTAGGCGGTTTTGTTGAAGCTTGAGTCATATAGTATATTTTTAGTCTCTTTCCTTTGTCCGTCGGCGGTTGAACCCTTGCGGTAGCTTCCGCAAGAATATCATTAAGCATACCCGTTGAAATTCTCATAGTATTTTGTTCATGTACAAACTTAATCAAATCAAACAGGCGGTTAACTCGTTGCCCTGTTTTTGCAGAAATAAAAATAATCGGAGCAAATGTCATAAAGGAAAAATCTTTCATAAGACGCTTTCTGTAAGAATCCATTGTTGTACCGGTTTTTTCAATGAGATCCCATTTATTAACGGCTATAATGCAGGCTTTGCCTTGTTCTAAAGCAAGCCCGGCAACCTTTGAATCCTGCTCGGTAAATCCCTGCTCAGCGTCTAAAACTATAACGCAAACATCAGATCTGTCAACAGCCATTTTTGCCCTTAAAACACTGTATTTTTCAATTTTTTCTATAACCTTGCTTTGGCGCCTTAACCCGGCAGTATCAATTAAATTGTACTGCACGCCGTCAACCGTTATTATTGTATCAACAGCGTCCCTGGTGGTTCCGGCAATATCGGATACAATAAGACGATTATCCCCTGAAATACAGTTTACAAGAGAGGATTTGCCTGCATTCGGCTTTCCTATTATTGCAACATTTATTATATCTTCATTATCATCCGTTAAATCTTCAGGCTTAAGGTATTTATAAACTTCATCCAAAAGATCTCCGGTACCGTGCCCATGAGCCGCCGATACTGCAACAGGATCTCCAAGACCCAGATTATAAAATTCATAATACTCCGGTGGAAGATCACCCACGCCGTCGCACTTGTTAACGCAAAGAACGATCGGTTTACCTGATTTTTGAAGCATAGAGGCAATTTCAATATCAGTGGCGACAACGCCTGATTTTAAATCCGTAACAAATATTATAACCTTAGCCATGTCTATTGCAAGAGCTGCCTGCTCGCGCATTTTTGACAGTATTATATCATTAGTTTTAGGTTCAATACCTCCGGTGTCTATAAGGGTAATTAAATGATTGCGCCACTCACAATCACCGAAAATCCTGTCTCTTGTTACACCGGGAGTATCATCAACAATAGACAATCTTTGACCTATTAATTTGTTAAACAGTGTTGACTTACCTACATTTGGCCGCCCAACTACCGCAACAACAGGTTTAGACAATATTATTCACCTAATTTCCGCATAGGGCATCTATAAAATCAAATCCGTTGCCCTCAACAATTCTTATTTTAATATTTAAAGTTTTTTCTAATTCTTCTACCGTTATATCATCCAAAAATTTATCTTTCTCATGCCTAAGCATTGAGGAAGAAAGCAAAAGCTCATCTCCGAGCTCTTTATCAGAAAGCTGTTTAATTAAATCCGTACCGGTGAGAAGGCCGGTAACGGTAATATATCCACCGAAAAATTCATTCTTAATACAATAAACTTTACAATCTAAATTATGCCATTTTTTATGGGCATTGTCAACAATATTTTTAATTATCGGATATACAAGTTCGCCCGTAGCAAGAGAAATATTTCGCTTATTACAAGGCAAATCATCCGAAGCGGTTTCGATAGCTTCCTTTGTTTCCTTTAAAAGAAGAGCAGACATTCCCACGCCGTTTTCAAGCTGCAAAAAATCCTCGTAAAACTCTGCAGGAGGGATTGGAACTCCGGCGGTAATATAAAACTCATCCGAAGCATAAACTCGCCTTTCGCCGTATTTTTTCAAACATTTTTCGCCGTATTCATGCATAATATCCAAGACAGAAAGCGCAGTGTTTTTATTAAACGGTTCTAATTTTGTAAGTCCTTCTCTGTAGCCTGTAAGTCCAACCGGAACCGCAGCAATACATCTAACCGACTCATAAGCAGTTAAATCTTCAAGAGAACGCCGCAGCTCATCTCCGTCGTTATAACCGGGGCATAAAACAAGCTGACAATTAATCGAAATACCTGCTTTTGCCAAACGGTCAAGTATTTTTAAAGATTCACCGGCAAATCGGTTGTTCATCATGCGGCACCTGAGTTCCGGATTGGTAGTATGAACCGAAATATTAATAGGACTTATATGAAGTTTAATTATTCTTTCGATTTCATGCTCGGTAATGTTTGTAAGTGTTATATAATTTCCGAACAAAAACGACAAGCGAGAATCATCATCCTTAAAATAAAGCGATTCTCTCATACCCGGAGGCATTTGATTTATAAAGCAAAAAATACAATTATTTTTACAGGATCTTTGCTTGTCCATAAGGTATGTTTCAAAGCAAAGTCCGAGTTCTTCATATTCATCCTTACGAATATGGTATGTTTTTATTCGCTTTTTATCAGTTTCAACCTTAATTTTCAGCCTACGCTCATTTTGATAATATCTGTAATCCAAAACATCTACTATTTCATTGGTGTTTATTGAAATAAGGGTGTATCCCGCCTTAATACCCGCAATATCGCACGGGGACCCTTTTGTAACCGATTTGATTTCAACCGACATATTTTCTCGCCTCCTTATAATCTGCTTATTATTTCACTAATTATTTTCTTGTGATTTCGACTGTTTATTTATATTAATAAATGGTTTAAAACAGTGCCAAATGGATTTTTTTAATATAGCAATTTACCATTAATATTATAACACAAAAATTGTATGCAAGCATTAAATATTGTAATAAAAATCATAACAAAAACGCCCGGTATATTATGATGAAAAACATTATATCAAAAAGTCCGCAAACAAAAAAATAGAGAAGGAGATTTCCCTCTCTACTATTAAGGACAAAACGGTAATTAACCTTCAACCTTAACTACTTCACGGCCATTATAATATCCACAAGCCGGACAAAGCCTGTGAGGTCTTTTATACTGACCGCAATGTGAACACTTAACAAGTGCAGGAGCTGACATTCTCCAAACATTTGAACGTCTCTTATCGCGTCTTGCTTTTGATGTTTTTCTCTTTGGTACTGCCATATTCAGCACCTCCTTAACCTAAGTATAAATTGTTATTCATCTTCTAAAAGCTTTTTTAAAGCTTCAAGTCTGGGGTCAATTTCCTTATTAACGCATCCACAAGGGCCGTTATTAAGATTTTTACCACACATCGGACATACACCTTTGCAATCGTCAGAACATAAAAATTTCATCGGAAAGTTCAAAATCACTTCGCTTAAAACCAGTTCATAAAGATCCAGCTTTTCATCCGCAACAACCAGATATTCGTCACCGCCGTCGCCGGCAAGTTCCTTTACCAAAGTTCTGCTTATATTAACATTAAGTGTTTTTTCGATGTCTGTTCCGCATCTGTCACAGGGCATATTAATTACAACCGTACAATTAAGCTCCAGTTTTGTAATATCCGCTTTATTAGATACGCTGCCCTTAACCTTAACCGGATTTTTAAAGGGGAATACTCCCATATAACATTCACCGGAAAAATCAAAAGCAGTATCAATATCCAAACAACGATTACTACTGTTTAAATAACCCTTTAAATCTAAAATCATAGGTACACCCCAAATGTCACAATGAATATTATATATTTTTTATACAATAATGTCAAGATATATTATCAAAAAAACTCTTAAAACAGGCATAAACATTATAAATTACTTATTCAAAACAGGCCATATTCTTTTGGAAACAATAACAGACATAACTGACGAAAGCAGATCGGACGGTATAAATACAAAACAACAGTAAACAAACATGGGCCAAATGGCAACGGTTTTTCCGAAATAGAATGTATTTAAAATGAAATAATATGATATTCCGAATATGTACAAAACAACCTCACCGATTAAATTACAACAAAGCAAATGTATAAAACTTCTGTTTGATTCTTTTCTAAGCAGAGATATTATTGTTCCGCCAAACAAAAATCCTATTACATATCCGAAGGACGGCGTAAGTACATAACCCGGTCCCCCGCCGCCTGAAAAAACAGGAAGTCCGACAAGTCCCAAAATAATATATGTAACCATGGTTAAAGCAAACATTCCGGCGTTTAACAATTGTCCGGCAAGCAGAACAAAAAACAACTGCAATGTAAAAGGAATAATTATAAACGGAATTTTAATGTATGCTCCTACCGATATCAAAGCCACAAATAATGATGCTAATATGATATCCTTTGTTTTAAAATTAACTTTCATTTAAACATCCTGCTTTCAAAAGTAAGTTTTAATATTTAATAATGTGGAATGCTATTTTTATAATAATATATATTTTGAAATCCAAGTTTTGAAAGCTCATTTAATGCATATTCAAAACCAAATGCCACTCTTTCCGCCTTGTGCGCGTTTGCTTTTTGCTTTTCAGCAGGCATTTAATTTTCATGCACTGCATAGCAGACATTTTATTTTAAAAAAGCACTTAGCATAAAGCTAAGTGCTTTTACATGGCTGCGGAAGAAGGATTCGAACCCTCACAAACAGAGTCAGAGTCTGTCGTGCTACCCTTACACAATTCCGCAAAATCAGAACAAATATAATTATACCTTATTTTACAAATATGTCAAGATAAATTTTTAAAAATTATTTTTTATCGCAGTTGCAACAATCCGAATATAAATTAATAAGGTTTAATTCTTTGTCATTTTCATCCGCCAAAAAGTTAAGCTTTTTGAATATATCAACATATCTTTCATCGTTATAATACGCCTTTGTTATTCCCCGTTGCATGCCCACATGCAGCGTGCTTCTTAAAAGGCCGTCGATAAACATTATATCATCGTTTGGAAAAATTCGGTAAACCGTTAAAGCAAAATCCTTTATTCCGAACAGAACATATCCCAACACTTCTTCGCCCAAAACAGCTTGTACAGCTGTATCGCCGGCTAAAAAATCAAGTTTTTCTTTATTATAAAGACTTTTTACTGCATTTTCATCTGCACAAACTTTAATTTCCAACATATTATTTTCTCCCGGAAGCATTTGAAATGCTGATATTGGTTAAATGCTGCATTTCTCTTTTATTAAGTTCGCGCCATTTCCCCTGCGGAAGCATACCGAGCTTTACTCCGGCAATTTCAGTTCTTTTAAGTCTTATTACCGTTAAATTAACAGCCTCACACATTTTTCTTATCTGGCGGTTTCTTCCCTCGCTTATAATAAAGCATAAAACGGTCCTGTTTTCATCGCGTTCAATTACATAAACATCGCACGGCAGTGTCTTTTTACCTTCTATTTCAATGCCTGTTGAGAGCTTTATAAGCTGTTCGTCGCTTACCTTTTCGCGCACAGTAACCCTGTATGTTTTATTTACATGATACGACGGATGGGTGAGCGTATTTGCAAATTCACCGTCATTTGTCATAAGCAGCAAGCCTTCTGAATTTCTATCCAATCTTCCGACCGGAAATACTCTTTGGCCAACATCCTTTACAAGCTCGCTTACACATTTTCTGCCCATTTCGTCACTCATTGTGGTAACAAATCCGCGCGGCTTGTGAAGCATAATATATATCTTTTGGTTTTTATTATTAACAATTCTTTTTCCACTGACTAAAACCTTATCTCTGATAGGATCCACTTTATCTCCGATATTTGCAGGGTGACCGTTCACCTTAACTTTTCCCATAGAAATAAGCTCCTCAGACTTGCGCCTTGAAGCAACACCGTTATCCGCCATGAATTTTTGTAATCTTACTTTGTTATCCTTCACAATATCAATCCCATTATGTAAATCTTATTAAAAGTTCCAAACTGTTTATAAATATTTTTAAAAATTTTTCTTTTTCATTTTTTATGCCTACATCAGCCGCAACAAGAATATCAGCCGAATAGATCTTGCTGCTATTAATATAATAATTAATTTCCCCAATTTTTGTTCCTGATTTTGCAGGAGAATAAATAAATTTAGGAAGTTTTACAACCCGTTTAATTTTCCCCTCACTGCCGGAAAGTATTCCAAAGCTTACCTTTGGAACAGAAAGTCTTACCAAATCACAGTCTCCGCTTATGACGCTTACAGTATCGCAAATATCACTGTTATCAAAAGTTACTGTCTTTGTTTTTGAATATCCGTAATCAAGAAGTTTTCGGTGGTCGTCCCAATCGTTTTTGTCATTTAGGGTTACGGCGATAATTGTACGACCGTCTTTTACCCCTGCGGATACAAGGCACCTTCCGGACTTTTTGGTAAAACCGGTTTTAACTCCTATAACATCATCATAATAAAAAAGCAGTTTATTATGATTTGTGAGGGTGCGGTGGTAAGGTGGATTGCCATAATTCAGCCTTGCCTCTTTGCTGGAACAAGCCGCTTTAAAATTTTTATTTTTCAAAGCGTATGCCGCAAGCTTTGCCATATCATTTGAGGTTGAAAAATGGTTTTTATCATCAAGGCCTGAGGGCGTAACAAAATTAGTATCGGTCATACCGATTTTTTTTGCTTTGCTGTTCATCATAGCAACAAATTTTTCTTTACTGCCGGCAACCGAAATGGCAGTAACATTTGCAGCGTCGTTGCCTGATGCCAATAACATTCCGTAGAGCAAGTCATGGTATGTTACAGTGTCTCCCGGCAAAAGGCCCATAGATGAACCCTCTACCGTTACCATTTCTTTAGTTGTAATAACTGTTTTGGATAAATCAGATTGTTCCGCCAAGATAAGCGCCGTCATTATTTTTGTTGTGCTTGCCATGGGCAATTTTTTGCGGCCGTTAGTGTTGTATATTACCTCTCCGGTATCGGCGTTTAAAAGTGTTGCCGCGGCAGCGGATACGGTAATATCATGCGAGAATTCGTTTGCTGCATAAGCGTAAACATTATTAATTAAAAGTACAAAAACCAAAACAAAACAACAAATAATTTTTTTCATAATATCTCCCACGAATAATTCCAGACATAAAAACCTGTAAAAATAACACATATAAAAGCTTATGCTTAACAGATTAGCAATTATTTTAAACCAATATGTGTGGATTTTTCTCCGCCAAATCGGTGCTAACATGTGTGCGCTATGCCCAAATCAGTTTTAGCATGTATGCTATGGTTAATATTATGAATATATAATTTTAAAAATTCTGATTATTTAATTTTAAAATAATAATGTTATTAATTCTTTTTGTCCTTTTTAAAAATCGCTTTAATTCTTTCAATCGCTTCAGGCATCATTTCAATTGCTCTTCCTGCGGTTGTATCATATTGCGGAACCGGCAGCATTTTAACATTTCCCTGCTTAATTACAAGAAACCCAACCGGAACAACGCTGGCGCCTGCTCCTCCGCCTCCTGCAAAAACAGCGGAATTGTTTTTGCCTTTTAAATCGGTTGCGCCGCTTGCAAACCCAAAAGACAACTTTGAAATCGGAATAATGGTTACTTCCTCATCCGTCATGGCATTTACTACAATTTTTTCTCCGATAATGGTGTTGGCGTCAACCATCGATTTAATCTTGTCCATTGTTGTTTCCATTATACTGGAAATTTTTTCCTCAGCCATTTTCCCACTCCCTATTTTTTGATTTTTAAATATTCCTTAAGCAGTCCGACTGCACCGCGTATTAAAAATACGGCTTTTAGCTTTATTACAGAATCGAACCTTATTTCGTATCCGCTTTTTTCATAATCCGCAACAAATTCAACATTTTGATTTTTTATTTGAAACCAGTTATTTATAAGCCCAATTATCGGATATGCTGCAGAGCAAAAAACGCCGTAAGTAATTGCGGTTTTTGCTGCGTCGCCTTCCGAAATACTTACAAAAAGGTTGAATTTTATAACTCTGCATTTCTTAACTAAAGCATTAATGTGCCTGAAAATTCCTTCAATTGTTCTTATAATTTCAGTTGCGCCGTTTAATACGCCCTGTTTTTCTATAGTTTTTTTAATTTGAGAATCGCTTTTTTTATTATTATCTGAGATTCGTTTTTTATTATTTTTGCTTTTATCTTTGTTTTTTTTATTTTCTGTGGAGATTTTATATTTAAAAAACAAAAACTTAATAACTATTTTTCCGCTTTTATCATAAAAGATTTTTACAGCAATATCCGAGAGAAGCAAAAAAAGAATTACAACAGCTATTATTAGAATAACAATAATTGCAGTTTTCATAACCTTCCCCCAAAGAAATTATGTATTTATATCCTCCATTGTCATCTGCTCGGCGCCGTCTGCCAAATCCTTAGGAAGCTCCGGAAGATTTTTAAGCGAAGAAAGCGAAAAAGATCTTAAAAAGGTCGATGTTGTTCCGTACAAAAGAGGTCTGCCCGGAAGTTCAAGTCTTCCCCTCTCTTCAATCAGCTCTTTTTCAACAAGCGTGCTGACAACACCTGAACAGTCAACCCCTCTTACCTGCTCTACAAACGCCCTTGTGCAGGGTTGATTATAAG
>CAKSDA010000003.1 GCA_934444895.1 uncultured Eubacteriales bacterium
CAACTTAACTGTAACACAGGAAGCTCCATTCGTCACTCTTTTTTTATTCTCTGTAACATATCTATTGTAAACCTACACACGCGGCCGAATATTTCTTTTTATTTTGATTGAAATGAAAAAAAAGATATGTTACAATATAAAATATATATTTTGTTAACAAAATCGTGAAATTTCAGTGATATTATTTTAATACTTATCAGGTTGGAGGTCGGCTTAATGATTGAAGTAAAAAATCTTTCTAAAAAATACGGAAATCATATCGCAGTAAAAAACGCAAGCTTTTCCATAGAAAAGGGAGAAATTGTTGGTTTTCTGGGTCCTAACGGTGCGGGAAAATCCACAATAATGAACATACTCACGGGGTATTTATCGCTAACCGAGGGAAGCGTTTCAATCGGCGGATATGATATTCTCGATAATCCGGAGCAGGCAAAAAAGCATATCGGATATTTGCCGGAGCAGCCCCCTCTTTATCCGGATATGACCGTAAGGGAATATTTGAATTTTATATATGACCTTAAAGGGGTTAAATTCCCCAAAAAACCGCATATCGATGAAATTTGCAAACTTGTTAACATACTTAATGTTGAAAACAGAATAATTAAAAATCTTTCAAAGGGGTATAAGCAGCGTGTGGGAATTGCACAGGCGCTTGTAGGCAATCCGGATGTTCTGATTTTGGACGAACCTACGGTTGGCCTTGACCCTAAACAAATTATGCAAATAAGAAAGCTTATTGCAAATTTGGGAAAACATCATACAATTATTTTGAGTTCGCATATTTTGTCTGAAATTCAGGCGGTCTGCAAAAGAATTCTGATTATAAACAACGGCGTGATTGTTGCGGACGATACCGCCATAAATCTTTCGCATAACCTTTCTAAGGACCACACCCTGAACATTAGGGTTCAGGGACCGGAGGCCGATGTAATAAAGCTTTTAAGTTCAATTAAATCGGTTAAGGAGGTTTCGTCTCTCGGAAGCATTGAGGCGGGATCGGTGGATTTTGAGATAGAACCTGAAGACGGCGCCGATGTTCGCCGCGAGGTTTTCCAAAGACTTAGCGAAAGGCGTTGGCCGATACTTGAGTTCGGCACAAGGGAACTTTCTTTGGAACAGATCTTCTTAAGACTTACCGACACCACATATTCCAATGTTCCCATCGACTCCGAAGGTGACGAGACAAAGAGCAAAAAGCTTGGCACAACCGACAAAAAAGCTGTTTTTGAGGCAGTTTACGGGGAGGAAGAAAAGTAATGCATGCAGTTTATAAAAGAGAAATGAAGGCGTATTTCACATCGCCCATAGGATACATAGTCATGTCTGTAATGCTGTTCTTAATGGGTCTTTATTTCGGATATATGTATGAAAGCAATTATTCAAACCTGTCCTTTGTGTTTATGAGCATAGCAAGCGTTGCTCTGCTTATTGCGCCGATTGTTACAATGCGTCTTTTAAGCGAAGACAAAAAACAAAAGGTTGACCAGGTGCTGTTTACTGCCCCGGTAAAACTTTATAAAATTGTTTTGGGCAAATTCTTTGCGGCGTTTACACTTTTTATGCTGCCCTTCGCAATCACTTTGGTATATGAGATTATTTTAATGTTCAATACAGAGGTCAACTGGCTTTTGTATATAAGCAATCTGCTTGGAACCGCTTTAATGGGAGCGGCGATCATCTCAATAGGACTTTTTATTTCCTCACTCACCGAAAGCCAGATAATAGCGGGAATATTCGGCCTTGTTATTTCATTCTTTATAATGCAGATAGATTATTTTGCTCAGACCGTAAATAAAGCGTGGTTTACATCAATATGCACCTTTATGTCGTTTTTAAGCAGATTCTATGCATTCACAAGCGGAAAGATTGATTTTTCAAACGCCGTATTTTTCCTTAGCATAACGGTTTTATTTATATTCTTCACAAATATTGTTTTAGATAAAAAACGCTGGGCATAGGCCGGCTGTAATCGAACCCGCGCACGCCTTAAATAAAAACACAAAGCCAAAGCACAAAAGGCGGCGAGCGAAACCGTACGGTGTCCGATTTTCGCCTGCCTAAGGAGGATTAATGATGAAAAACAACAACACTGACGAAATGCTTAATAATGGTCAGGAGCCTATAGAAAACGAGCAGAAAAATCCGCCGGAGGGCGAGAAAAAAGTAAATGCCGGAAAGGAAGAAGTTTCGGATAAAGCGGTAAACAACACCGAAACCGCAGTATCGGAAGAGAAAAAAGAAGATACAAAAGATACAGAAGGCAAGAAGGATAAAAAAGGCAGATCCAAAAAACTTTTCGGTAAAAAGCAGAGCAAAAAGGAAAAAGAGGAAAAGCTCAAAAATAAAAATTTTGCAAAAAAGAGCACATATGTTGTAATTTTTACGGTTATTTTAATCGGCGTGCTTGTTCTTGTAAATGTGCTTTCAACCATCTTGGCTCAGAGGCTGCCTACTACAATCGACACAACAAAAGACTCCTCAAACTCACTTACCGACAGCAACATAACCTTTATTAAGGGAATAAAAGAAAAAGTCGATATTATTGTTTGCGCCAGCAGAGACGCATATACGGGCACGGACATGATTAACTACGCGTACAACAACTATTATGTTCAGGAAACCGCAACACCTTATAATTATTTTAACCAGACGGTTACCCTTTTAGAGGCCTACCCCAAGTATAATTCCAACATAAAGGTAAGCTATGTTGATACACAGTCCCCTGATTTTAAAGCCCTTGAAAGCGATTCTTCGGTTTCAATAAGTTTCGGCGACATTTTGGTTCGCTGCAAAAGGGATGTCGGCGGCAAGCAGGAAACTTTTTCAAAAATAATAACCTTTAAAGATGTTTACGATCTTTATGACGCTTCTAACGGATATGCGGCATACGGAATGGGATACTATACAATAACCTCATCTAATATTGAATCGGAGGTTTCAAGCGCAATTTACACTGTTGCTTCAAGTGAAAAACGCAAGATAGCGCTTCTTAGCGGACATTCAAAATCCGGCGACGCCGATAATCTTTTAGGCAAGGTTGAGGATTATAATTTTGAGGTTACCAAAATAGAGGGAACCGTAAGTAAACTAAGCCTTGACTCGGTAGATATGGTTCTTGTGGTATCTCCGACATCCGACCTTTCGGGAGATGAATTAAAGGTTCTTGATGAATACCTTGATAACGGCGGAAAAAGAGGCAAAAGCTTTTTGGTGTTCGGAAGCGTAGCTTCACCTGAAACACCTAATCTGAATCAGTTTATGGAGGAGTGGGGCATTGTTGTTGAAAACGGAATGTCGTATGAGACCAACAGCTGGTACAGAGATACAACGGCAACAACAATAATGTTGTTCAATAAAAAAGATGATATGACAAAGGGCCTTAATTCCTCCGAAAAGTATTATTATGCAGACAGCAATGTTGCTCTTTCAAGAGGGTTTGAAACGGACGGAAGCAGAACATCACATGTTTTAATGTCAACAAGCGAAACAGCGGTTGTTGCTCCTAAAAATATAAAGACCGGTTATACCCCGTCAAGCAGCGATAAAAAGGCCGAGCGTCCGGTTATAATTGTTACTGAGGATACTACAACCGATGAGCAAAATGAGAACAAGAGCCTTTCAAGTTATGTAGGATATTTCGCAAGCAGCAATTTTATTTCCGATTCATGGTCGCAATACGACGCTATCGGAAATATGGAATACACCTTGTCGGTTGTTAACACTGTAAGCGGCAGGGACGGCTCGGATATGTACTTTATCCCAAAAATCACAGGCACAACTTCTATGACACTTAATGAAACGCAAAAAGGTATTGTAAAGGCGGTTGTTCTTTATGTTGTACCGATTGCCGTTTTAGTAGGAGGTATATTCATTTGGATATGGAGAAGAAACAGGTAAAAAAAGAAGCGGAAGACGGTTTGGCAGATGTTTCGAAATCGGATGAAAAAACACAGTCCGAAAACAAGGATTTTTTATTCGACGATGAACAAAACAGTGACATTTCTTTCGGCGATGAGGAAAATGATGATCTTATAAATTTTGACGATGTTGAGGGATCGACAATTTTCACATCTGTACATGAAACGCCAAGTAAAAAACCGGTTTCCAGGCAAAAAAGCAACGGACGAATCATCATTATAATGGTTGTCGCCGCCGTTTTAATTGCGGCGGGGTTGCTGGCTGTAATTTTGCTGGTTCCCAAGGATAAAACAAAAGACACCGTAAGCACCTACAGTATTGAGGTTAAAAATGTTTCGGCAGACAAAATTTCAAAGGTAGAGCTTAAAAATAAATACGGCAGTTACACCTTCACTTCAAAAATTGTGAAGAACACTAATAGCAGCGCGCAGGCAACGGCTTCTGGCAGCAGTTCGGCCTCTTCAGATACTGTTCAGTGGAAACTTGAGGGGTATGACGAGAATCTTATTGCCGCGTCTTCGGTAAATGCCGCAGTGGATAATATCGGCACAATATACGCAACAAGAGAAATGACAGATAAGTCACTTGATTACGGGCTTGATAATCCTCAGATAACGGCAACCGCAACCATGCGCGACGGCAGTGCGGGATATACCGTAAAAGTGGGCGATATTTCGCCTGATAAGACAGGATATTATGTTCAGATAGAGGGCAGCGACAAGATATATTTAGTGGCATCGGGCAACATGGAAAATTTGAATGTTAACCCTGAAAAGCTTGCCGATACGGTAATAATCGACGCTGTTTCAAAGGATAACAATCCTAATAAAATCATCGAAAAATATTTCGACAGCGAAGGGAAAATAGCAACCTTTGACAACATTTCGGTTTCAGGTACAAAGGTTTCAAAACCCTACAGTCTTGTCTCCAATGAATCTTCGGCAATAGTTTCATATTCTGTCCTGGTCGGAAACGATAAGAGATATGCCGATGACGAAAAAGCGGCTTCGCTTTTCGGAATACTGTCTAACGGTATTGTTTCAATGGAAGCATATAAGCTTAACCCGGGAGCGGACGACATAGCAAAATACAAGCTTAAAAATCCTGAATATGTTGTGGAGATAAAATGCGGCAGTTATGTTCTTAAGCTGAAAGCGTCGATGTATGATGAAGCAAACGGACGGTATGCAGTAATTGTTGACGGTAAGGACGCAATATACTCCGTAAATAAGGACGCACTGACAATGCTTTTGCCTAAGGCAGATGACTTTTATAATAAATATGTATTCCTTGAAAGCATAAATTCAATGAAGAATATCACAATTGAAACAGGCGGAAATAAATACTCATTTGACTTAAGTTATGACAGTAAAGAGGAAAAAATATCTGCGGTTTCAGACGGCAAAAAAATTGACAGCACCCTCCTTTCATCCTATTATGAGTATTATACTTCTCTGGCTCCGGAGGTTAAGGACGGATATGTAAAGGGCAGCACCGATCTTAAGGCGGTATTTAAATCCGATAAATCGGTTAATACCATAACTCTTGTAAGGCAAAGCGATCGCAGATATCTGCTTTGTCTCAATGGAAAAGAGATGGGCCTTGTAAATTCAACCACATTTGACAATCTGTCGACATATGTTAAAAATGTAGTAGACGGAAAAGGTATCCCCACAATTTCATAACGGGGAAATAATAAAAAATCAGTGCCGGTTAGGTAAGAAGAGTCAATCACCCTATGGGTTTGACGCCGCTTGCCTAACCGGCACTTTTGTATTTAAAATGCACTTTGCAAAAGGTAGATATACGATTTTTTATAACCTTTATAAAGATTTTCAGAAAGTCCTGTAACACTAAACCGGACAGGCTTCGGCATACTGCCGTATTTTGAGGTTTGATACACTAAAATACCAAAAATTCTCTGTTTTTAGGTGTGTGGGGAGAAAACAGTCCTACAGTTGGTTATTATTTTATAGGCACCGAAAAAGGTTGTGCCGGACAGGAAAAAATAAACAGGGAGGGACTTAGTTGGATGAAGTAAACGAAAAAGAAAAAAGCAATACCGACAAACGGCAGGTAAAAAAAAGAAAAATGTCAAGAAAAAAGCAGACAAAAAATTTGATGTCAGCGGTAGACAGCGCAATAGAGCGTTTGGGAGAAATTGCCGGCCCCGGCGGAGAAATAGAAGAAATGGATATAAAGGATCTTAAAAATCTTATATCATCTATAAAAGATTTATCTATGGTTTCCTTGGAACTAAGCGATGAAAAAACTACCGGAGGAGTAATTGTTTTGCCGGAGGTTGAAATAAATGAGTAACAGTGTTTGGACCCCTCAAAAAAAGCAACTGGAGTTTTTGTCAAGGCCAGAATACGAATGCCTTTACGGCGGCGCAGCAGGAGGAGGCAAGAGCGACGCTCTTTTGGCGGAAGCGGTAAGGCAGGTTAACATACCCCATTATTGTGCGATAATTTTTCGTAAAACGGTTCCGCAGCTTAGTGAGCTGATTGACAGAAGCCGCGCAATATACCAACCGGCATTTCCAAAGGCAGTATATAACAGCAGCGAACATTTTTGGAAATTTCCGTCCGGCGCTAAAATATATTTCGGCAGTATGCAGTATACAAAGGACAGAATAAATTACCAGGGAAAACGGTATGACTTTATTGCTTTTGATGAGCTCACCCATTTTACATGGGAAGAATACAGCTATATGTTTTCAAGAAACCGGCCGTCCGGTCCGGGCACCAGAGTTTATATGCGGGCAACAACAAATCCGGGCGGTATAGGCCACAGCTGGGTCAAGGAACGGTTTATTACCGCAGCTCCGCCGATGACTCCTATAACCGATGAATATTCCGTTGTGGATCCGGACGGCAAACTTATAAAGCTTAAAAGACAGCGAATTTTTATTCCGGCGGCGGTTTTTGATAATAAAATACTTATGAAGAACAATCCTTCATATATTGCAAGCCTTGCCATGCTGCCTCAGGCAGAAAAAAACGCATTGCTTTACGGAAACTGGGACAGCTTTGACGGACAGGTCTTTACCGAATGGAAAAATGACCCGGCGCATTACGACGATATGAGATTTTCGCATGTTGTAAATCCTTTCCGAATACCAAAGGATTGGCAAATATACAGGGGCTTTGACTTTGGATACACAAAGCCGTTTAGCGTAGGATGGTATGCGGCGGATAGGGACGGAAGGCTTTACAGAATAAGAGAATTGTACGGATGCAACGGCACACCTAACAGCGGCGTTAGATATGAGCCGGCAAGAATTGCCGAGGAAATTAAAAATGTTGAGGAAAACGACCCAAATCTTTACAAACGGGGGATTATAGGAATTGCGGATCCTTCTATTTTTGATGGGTCAAGGGGTAGATCGGTTGCCGAAATTATGGAAAAGTGCGGAGTGTACTGGCGCCCCGGAAACAATGCCAGAATTTCAGGGAAAATGCAATTTCATTATCGCTTTGCTTTTGACGAAGGCGGAATACCAATGCTGTACATTTTTAAAACATGCAAACACTTTATAAGGACAATTCCGGCTCTGGTCTATGACAATTGCAATGTAGAGGATATTGACACATCTACAGAGGATCATATTTATGATGAATGCAGATATGTTCTTATGCATATACCGCTTAAAGCAAGGCATAATGCACAGCCGACAAATCAAGAAAAATTTTCGCCGTTAAGCAGCGAAAAAGTAGAATTTTTAAGAATGTAACAGCAAAGTATTTTGGTAAAGAAATTTTAAAAAATACTTCGCAAAGAAATTTTGCAAAGCTTTTTAACAAAGCTATTTTTTAAAGCATTTTTACAATGTGATTTTGCAAAGGGATTTTTAAAAGCAACTTTGCAAAGCAATTCTATAAAGTAATTATATAAAACACTTTTAGAATTTAATTTGATAATGTAAAAGGAGAAATAAAATGAGTAATAAAAAGAACAACAAAAGGAAGATAGGAACAGATGAAATAGTAAGCGCCTATAAAATCATGATGGAATACAAGGATTCCAAAAGAGATTTGGAAAACAGAATTATTTCAAATGAAAAGTGGTTCAAACTGCGCTGCAACATAGACGGAGAAAACGGCATAGGCAAGAGCTCTGCATGGCTCTTTAATTCAATAATAAACAAGCACGCCGACGCAATGGACAGTTTTCCGGAACCGAATGTTTTGCCGAGGGAACCGGGAGATACCGAAAGTGCAAAACAACTTTCTTCGATACTGCCCGCCATTTTAGAAAAATGCAACTTTGAACAGGTTTATTCGGATGTATGGTGGTATAAGCTTAAGACCGGCACAGGCGTATACGGCGTTTTTTGGAACAATGACCTTGAAGGAGGATTAGGCGACATTGATATCAGACAACTTGATATACTGAACCTCTTTTGGGAACCGGGTATTAAGTATATAGACCAGTCCGCAAATCTGTTTTATGCCGTAGCGTGCGATAAGGAAAAGCTTAAGGAGGAGTATCCGCACATTAAGTTTGATTTTGAAGGCGACAATAACGAACTGGAAGCATATGATCTTGAAAGCGAACTCGCGGACGAAACCAAGGCGCTGGTTGTGGATTGGTATTACAAAAAGAAAGTCGGCGGAAAAACCGTACTTCACTATTGCAAATTTGTGGGAAAGAACTTGTTATATGCCTCGGAAAATGACGAAAAATTTTCGCAAACAGGATTTTACAACCACGGAAAATATCCGGTGGTATTTGATACCATGTTTGTCGCCGAAGGAACTCCTGCGGGATTTGGATATATTGATGTTATGAAAGGGTGTCAGAATGTTATTGATAAACTCGACGCCGCAATTGTCAAAAACACATTGATTTCCGAAACTCCCAGGTGGTTCATAAGCGATACCGCCGGCATTAACGAGGAAGAATATGCCGACTGGACCAAGGCTTTTGTTCATACAACAGGAAGGATAGACGACGAGACCCTTAAACAGGTTTCGGTTGAGGGCATTTCGGAAGCGGCATTGAAACTTTTACAGTTTAAGGTGGACGAGCTTAAGGAAAATTCGGGCAACAGAGATTTCAGTCAGGGATCCACAAGCCTTGGAGTAACTGCCGCTTCGGCTATAATTGCTTTGCAGGAGGCCGGCGGAAAGCTCTCTCGTGATATGGTAAAATCCTCTTTTAGGGCATATGCTTCGCTGTGTTATTTAATGATTGAGCTTATAAGACAGTTCTACACCGAGCCCCGCACTTTCAGAATTACGGGCAGCGGGAAAAACTATGATTTTATCGTTTACAACAGATTCAGGGATGGCGGCGATCTTGACAACGGAGAGTTTTCATCCGAAAACTCTGCAAGGCCGATATACGACATTAAAATTGTGCCGCAGAAACAAAATCCTTTCCAAAAAGCAACACAAAATGAGTTGGCTAAAGAGCTTTTCAATCTAGGCATGTTTGATAAAGATCGCAGAGAAGAAGCAATTATAGCGGTTCGCATGATGGATTTTAATGGAAAAGAAGAAGTTTTGGCAAAACTTAAGGAAGAATAGTATAAAAGCAATAAAATTTATCTGTAAAATTGACCAACAAGCGATTAATTGTTAAAAATACGCGGAGAAAACCTCCGCGTATTTTTATGTCTTCAATAGCAATACATTTTCTTGACAAGCATAAAAGCCGGGTTTATAATTGGTAATATATTAATAATATTCTGCCCAGTAACACTATGTAACAAAGAGGGATTTTATTATAGCTATATCATTAATTTTTATGATACTGTTACGGTTGCAATACAATTCCGGCATCGGCCCGGGAATAAGCTTGAAAGGTGGGCGTGCGGTATGCCGGGAAAATTGTATGTAGTGGGGACGCCGATAGGTAATTTGGGGGATTTTTCTCCCCGCGCGGTAGAAACCCTTAAAAATGTGAATTTCATTGCGGCTGAAGATACAAGGGTTACCCTTAAGCTGCTTAATAAGTTTTCAATAAACACTAAAATGGTCAGCTACCATGAACATAATCATGTATTTCGCAGTGAACAGATAATATCCCGGTTGCTTTTGGGGGAAGAATGTGCTCTTGTAACCGACGCCGGTATGCCGGCTATTTCGGATCCCGGAGAGGACCTTGTAAGGCTTGCTCACGAAAATGGCATAGAGGTTTGCTCTGTTCCGGGGCCAAGCGCCGTAATAACAGCTCTTGCCATATCCGGAATGTCCGGCGGAAGATTCAGCTTTGAAGGATTTTTATCAACCAACAAACTAAGCAGGACAGAGCATTTGCAGTCGCTGAAAGAGGATACCCATACAATGATTTTTTACGAAGCGCCGCACAAATTGATTTCTACTCTAAGGGATATGAAAGCAGTCTTCGGCGATCGCAAAATATCAATATGCAAAGAGCTTACAAAGATTCATGAAACATCAGTGACAACTACCTTTTCAAAGGCGCTGGAGCACTTTGAAATCACCCCTCCAAAGGGTGAATATGTAATTATAGTGTCCGGATTTGAAGCTTCAAAGGAAAGCGGCATGACGCTTGAAGAGGCAGTGAATATTGCAAGCGAGCAAATAGCAAACGGCGAATCGGCTTCAAGCGCCTCCCGCTTTGCGGCTAAAGCCAGTGGAATTAAAAAAAGCGAAATTTACAAAGAGGTACTGAACAAGAAGAATAATGAATAGCATGGAACTGCCGAAAACGGCGCTTTATATAGTATGAGATTGTTTACAATAATTGACGACAATATTGAACTTTGGGCAGCGCGAGATTGTCAATATCATAAGAATGCAGGTATCGGAGCAATTTATGTCTATGTCGGAGATAATACCGGTCAGGGCACCAAATAAAAAAACTTGCGAAAAAATTTCGCCAAAACAAACTTGGCTTTACTTTTCCTAAGATGAAGATTTTTTCTGCTTACCGGGTTTAAATATTTCCAATATTCCGTATATAATAACAGCGCCTCCGAAAAGCTTGCGAAGCAGTGCGGTATCTATATATGTCACCAGATAGCTCGCAAGGGCAGCCCCCAAAGCACCGGTTAGCATAATGGGCAAGACCCTTTTCCATTTTATCTCTCCCCTTTTTGAATATATAATTATTGCAATAAGAGCAACCGGAAGAAAGAAAAGAAGGTTTATTCCCTGGGCTGTAAGCTGATTTACATTTTCAAATACGGTCAAATATATAAGAAGAATACTGCCGCCGCCAAGGCCCATGCCTCCTGCTGTTCCGGCAAGGAACCCGGCAAGAAGTTTTAAAAATATTTTCACTTTGTAATAAGCCTCCACCCGGCCCACACCATAAAAATTCCAAAGACCTTTTTTATTAAATTCGGAGAAATTTTTTTAAGAATAAAGGTTCCCACCGCTGCTCCGATAAGCCCTGTAGGTATATAGATAAGGGCTTCGCCGACGGTCACCTTTCCCTGCAAAAGATATCCGATCGCGCTTATTAATGTTATAGGAAATATTACCGCTACGGCGTTTGCGTGGGACTGTTTTCTTTCCATTCCGGAATTGTTTAGAAGGGGAACGCATACAAGGCCGCCTCCGGCTCCGAAAAAACCGTTTACAATGCCGATGACGCTTCCTATCAGTGCGTCTTTCGGTAAATTTTTTTTATTTTTCAAAAAAACACCGCCTTTTATATAGTATTTACCAAAAAAACAGTGTATAATACAAGTATTGTAATAACAAATGTTGCAACAAATATGCAGGGAGATTTTATCTGCCAAAACCAACTTTCCCTATAGGTTGCAGCACAATAAAACAAGGTGTATTTTGGCAGTCAGAAGATACTCCGGGCAAAATGCGAGGACCGTGAACCTATGAATATTTATGTTACATCAGAACAAATAGGGCTTGAAGGTTATTGGATAACCGATATTCTTGCCGGCATAAGCAAGGAAGCCGTAAAAAAGAATATAACCGTGGTGGATTATGATGGAGAGGTTCTAACAGTTAACGATGAGTTTACAAGGCCTATTGTTTTGGCGGTGGGATACTCATACAAGTGGATGGAGCAGACATGCCGCAGGCTTTTAAAGGAAAAGGCCGAGCCGCTGCTTGTAACATCAGGTCAGGATACATATACAAGTTTTATTGACGCAGCGGGATTTGTTAGTTTCGGAATAAAAAAGGCTATTTACAATGTAGTTAGCTATTTGATAACAAACAAACGCAGCCGTATTGCTTTTTTTGGTGCTCATAACGACACTTACGGAGACAATGTAAAGATAAACGAATTTTTGCGGATATGTAAATATTTGGGACTCTCTTCCAATGAGCATGATGTTTACAGGGATATTTCGCTTGCCGATTGTGCAAGGACTTTTAATATGAATTTAGGCAAGTATAACGCGGTTATATGTCCGAATGACGCAGCCGCGCTATTCCTAGCAAAATGGCTTGAGAACAGGAATATTAGGATTCCGGAGGATGTATTTATAGTAAGCTTCGGAAATTCCGAGGTGGCACGGACCGCAAAGCCGTCTATAACCACGGTTGAAAATAATTTTTTTGAGCTTGGCAAGCAGGCGGTAAAACTGCACCAGTTCCTCCAAAAAAATTCCGATACCGGATGCACGACAGTGACGGTGGATTGCAAAATAATAGAGCGCAGATCTACCGATTCAATAAAATTTACAAAAGCGATTCCCAGAAAAATATTTAACAGCAGCATACCGCTGTATGATGCTGATATGGATGTTATGGCCGTTTTGCAGGCTGAAGAATTGGTACGCATGTGGGATGATATTGACAGACAGATAATAAAGGGTCTGCTGTTAGGAAAAACGATTGTAGCTATAGCAGACGGGTTGTTTATTTCGGTCAGCGCCGTAAAATATCGAATAAAGAAAATGCTTACGGCGGCGAATCTGCGTAACAAGGACGAACTTGCTGAAATAGTAAGAAGGTATGATATTTTGTGATCATTTGATAGGCATGCGGGGGTGCAACTATAAAAAGCCTTTGCATATATTCAAATATAAAGATAATAATTTTTAAAACGAATCGGTGAAAAATTCAGCACAGAAAGATTCAGCATATAAACACAAATTTCAATATTATGCGGGGGATGCGGCATGACGGTTGAAAAAATTTCCGATATATGTAAACTGAATGCGGTAAGCGAAGAAAACAAAGAACTTCCGGTTAAAGGGGTATATTGTTGTGATTTGCTCAGCATGGTAATGGGAAGAGCTCCGGCCGGTTGCGCCTGGGTTACGGTAATGGGTAATGTAAACACTGTTGCGGTTGCTTCTTTGGCAGAAATAAGCATGGTGGTGTTTGCCGACGGAGTAAAACCGGATGATACAACGGTTTTAAGGGCGCGGCAAAATGGGATAAATATATACCTTTCAGACAAGGATGTTTTCACTACCGCGCTTGAAATACATAAGGCTTTAGAACAATGAGCCGCATATTTTATGATTTCCATATTCATTCATGTCTTTCCCCCTGCGGAGATAACGACATGACCCCGGCAAACATAGCCGGAATGGCGTTTGTAAACGGGTTGCAGGCCATTGCATTAACAGATCACAACACAACAAAAAATTGCGAAGCCTTAAAGGCGGCCGCCGAACAGTACAAAATTACCGTTCTTTTCGGAATGGAGCTTACAACCTGCGAAGAGGTGCATGTTGTCTGCCTTTTTCCAAACAAAAATTGCGCCCAAAAATTTGATGAAATTGTATCACAAAATCTTATTAAGATTAAAAATGACCCGGAAATTTTTGGTCATCAGTATATGATGGACAGCAGGGACAAAATTTTGGGAGAGAAAGAAAACCTTTTAATAAACGCAACGGCAATTGATTTTGACAGTGTTTTTGATATTGTAAAAAATTGCGGCGGCGTTGCCTATCCGGCCCATATTGATAAAAATTCAAACTCTGTGATTTCAAATCTTGGATTTATACCGCCGGACAGTAAGTTCAAAACAGCGGAGCTTAATAATGTATCAAACAAGGAAAGAATTATTTCAGAGTATCCGCATCTTTCAGACTGTATAATACTTACCGATTCCGACGCGCATTATTTGGAAAACATAAATACTGCAGAAAATTTTTTAGAGGTTGATGATCCATCGCCTGAAGGGATAATAGAGTTTTTAAGAAATGAGTAAGACCTTCGCTTTGAGAAAGGTTTGTCTTTAAATGAAATAAGGAAATAGTTTCCGACTAAATCAATTTGTGCTTTATCGCCAAGGATATAAAACGAATGAAAATCACATTCCAAAAATAATATGAGCCCCAAAGTTATTTAACTTTGGGGCTCATACTTTAATAAAAGCTTAATAAAAGCGTTGTTAAAAATGGTATAAAAAAGTCAAAAAACATCCTGAAACAGACTCATAAAACGGCAGTGCTGCTTACTTTTCCCGTAGGTTATTTGAAATCAACATGGTTTTTCCTATATATTCCCGTGATTTTTGATATTCTTTTGATTTAATGTGTATAACAAGCTCTTCTGCGGAAGCGAAACCGCCGATAATACAAACAATTGTGCAAACAATGTCCGGATTCAGGGCTTTTAAAAAATATGTAATCAGAAAAACCGATGCGCCGGTAAGCTTGTTGCCCAGCGTATGGAGGGAGGCAAAGCGCTTATATTTAATACCTGCAACGATATACGAAGCAAGCCTAATTAAAAGAACAACTGCCGCAAAGACCCATACAAAAGCACTGAGATTATCCATAAGGAAAGGGAAAATTTTAATTATTGCAACAGAATAAAACAAAAGATCCGCAATACTGTCAAGCTTGGCTCCTAAATCCCCTGTGGCATTCATTGCGCGGGCAACGGTGCCGTCGGCAACATCGCTTATGCCGCAGATGGAATATACAACAAAGTATTCTGCTGTAAATGCATTAAGAAACAAAAGAACAACCGAACCTAAAATTCTTAAAGCAGTAATTAAATTCGGAATATATTGCTTTTTAAACTGCATTTTCCAAATCCTCCAAAGGAATAAAATACGGTCTTGCGACAAGTATATTTTGTCTTGCCGCTTGTGCTGCAAGACAAATTGCCGTTTATTTAGCAGTTCGCACCTGCCGCGTGCAGCACTTTTTCTGAATACAATTATAACATTAAGTTACGGCCTTTTCAACTTAGATAATCAGTTTTCCTCCAAAACTTATTTGTTTCTACAAGGTTCAATGCTTAAAATGCAAGCTATTAAAATACAAAATATTTTAACATTTTTATATAATATTGTCAAATGAGCGCAGCACAAGCACTGTAAATTAAATCGGTTCGCGAAGCGTCTAAAAAAGATTCGGATTTATCCTTGCTTGCAAGTGATGAGACAAACAAAACGAAGAAATAATCCGTCCCAGCAACCATTGTGCTCCGATTGCTTTGCCTAGGCAAAAATATAAGCATTTTATATGCCTTAAACTGTTGACATAATATATTAAAAGTGATATTATATCTATAATTTTTATTATAGGGGGAACCTTAGTGCATATTGTAATTGTCGGCGCAGGCAAAATCGGCTATAATTTGGCAGTTCAGCTTAGCAAAGAAAATCACAATATTGTGATTATAGACAAAAATCTTGAACTGTTGAAAAACACTCAAAACAAGCTCGATGTTGCAGTCGTTGCCGGTAACGGCGCATCGGCAGAAGTACAAAAAGAGGCCTCGGTGGATGAGGCAGATCTGCTTATTGCAGTAACGGGAAGCGATGAAGTTAACCTACTTTGCAGTATGGTCGCGCATAAACTCGGATGCCACAGCATCATTGCGCGCATACGGAATCCGGAATATGACCGTCAAATGAAAATATTAGACCCGGATTTCGGCATAACATTTTCCTTCAATGCTGAAAAAACAGCGGCAAATGAAATCTTTCACCTTTTGCAGTTTCCGTCATTTGTTAAGCGCGATACCTTTGCCGGCGGCCGCGCAGACATGGTGGAATTAAAGCTTCTCACAAGCAGTAATCTTGTTGGTAAAAAGCTTTCGCAGATAGGGGAATTTCTTAAATGCAAAGCAATGATATGCGCTGTTGAGCGAAACGGAAAAATAGAAATTCCGTCAGGTAGTTTTGAACTTTCCGCAGATGATAAATTGGTTGTTGCGGCAGCGCCCAAAGAACTTCCTAAAATTGTGCGTGCCTTTGGTATGTCCACCGTGAAAATCAAAAAGGTTGTAATTGTGGGCGGCAGCAATATCGCCGTTTATCTAGCCCAGCTCCTGACCGAAAATAAAATAGGAGTTAAGCTTATAGAACTGTCTCCTGAAAGGTGCAGATTTCTGACAGAAAAACTGCCGGATGTTTCGGTAATATGCGGTAATGGTGCGGATCAGCAGCTTTTGATAGATGAAAACATCAGCGCAGCAGATGCGGTAGTATCCCTAACCGGCGTTGATGAAGAAAATTTCATGATTTCCATGTTTGCAAATTACTTGGGAGTTCCAAAAACAATTACAAAAAACAATCATATAGAATACAGTGATATTTTTAAAGGGACCGGGGTTGACACAATAATAAGTCCAAAGTTGTTGGCAGCCAATCTTATTGTGCGGTATGTCCGCGCGGCGGAAGCTTCCGCAAATGCCGGTGGAGTAGATGCTCTTTACAGAATTTTAGACGGCAAGGCAGAAGCACTTGGATTCACCGTTCCGGAAACCTGGAAGAATTCCGATGTTACTCTTGAACAGTTAAAATTCCGTGAAAATACGCTTATTGCACTTATACTAAGAGATTCTAAAGTTATCATTCCTCACGGTACCGATTGTTTGAAACCCGGAGATTCCATTATAGCAGTTACAAAACCGGAATATGTAATTTCAAAGGTTCAGGATCTATTTTTGCGTAAAGAAGGCGCTGAGAGATGAACTACAGAGCAATTATAAAATATGTGGGAAATGTTCTGCAAATAGAAGCGCTTTTTATGATCCCCGCAATTATTGTGTGTCTTATATATAAAGAACCGGCAACGCTGCATGCCTATGCGGCCTCGGCTGTTATTACTTTGGCAGTCGGAACATTGCTTTCTTTTTCAAAATTTTCAGGCAATATTTATGCCAAAGAAGGTTTTGTAACGGTAAGCCTCAGTTGGATAATGATTTCGCTGTTCGGAGCACTGCCGTTTATTATAAGCGGAGCAATTCCGAATTTCGTTGACGCATGGTTTGAAACCGTTTCCGGTTTTACAACAACCGGTTCAAGTATTTTAAAGGATGTTGAAGCTTTGTCGCACGGCAATCTTTATTGGCGAAGCTTTACCCACTGGCTCGGCGGAATGGGTGTGCTTGTGTTTTTGCTGGCAGTAATTCCGCTTAGCAACAAAAGCGGAGAGACGCTTCACATTTTAAGAGCGGAAAGCCCGGGTCCGAGCGTAGGGAAACTCACTCCCACCATTCGTAAAACCTCGCAGTATTTGTATTTGATATACATAGTTTTAACCCTTATAGAAATGGTTATGCTTATATGCGGCGGAATGCCGGTATTTGATTCAATATTAAATTCCTTTGCAACTGCAGGAACCGGCGGTTTTGCAATAAAAAATGCAAGCATAGGTGCGTATGACAGTGTATATTTGCAGCTGGTTATAGGAATTTTTATGGCATTATTCGGAGTTAATTTCAGCGTATATTACCTTATACTTATGAAGCGATTCAAAACGGCTGCCAAAAACGAAGAAGTAAGGGTATATTTTATTATTATGGCGGCAGCTACCGTCATGATAGGAATAAATATTATGCCGGCGTATAAAAACGGCGCAAGAGCCTTTTTAGACAGCTTTTTCCAGGTATCCTCGGTTATGACCACCACCGGATTTGCTACTACGAATTTTGATTTGTGGCCGCAGTTTTCAAGATATTTGCTTATTACTTTAATGGTTATAGGCGCCTGCGCCGGATCAACCGGAGGCGGAGTTAAAGTTTCAAGATTTATTATACTATGGAAATATTTAAGAAGCAAAATAAAATCCATGCTTCACCCAAGAAGCGTAACGGCGGTATCGGTTGATGGAAAGGTTATTGAGTCAAGCGTGGTTCACGATGTTGCGGCATATATTGTTGCCTATTCCATGCTTTGCTTTTTGTCAATACTTTTGGTGTCGTTTGACAATTTTAATACCGATACTACGGTTTCAAGCGTGTTTTCCTGCCTGAATAATATAGGACCGGGATTAGGGCTTGTAGGCCCTGCCGGGAATTTCGGATCATTTTCGGCTTTGTCCAAAATCGTTCTCTCTCTTGATATGCTGTTCGGAAGACTGGAAATTTTCCCAATGCTTATATTCCTGTCTCCTATGTCATGGCGTAGAAGCGCATAGAAAAATTTATGGTTTTAAGATAAAAAACAGTTCCCTGCGCTGTGCGAAAAGTTTCAGGCTTTCGCACAGCGCAGGGATTTTTATAATTAAAGATTTGTTTTTATGGCCATGGTTCGACTTTGGGAGTATATTATAAAGAATCTATCCTTGTCAGGCTGCCGAACAATGAGCCTTATTAAAATCATATTTATTGGGCTAATAAAACCGCCGTTTGAATTTTTTAAACGGCGGTTTTATTTAGGTGCCGGATTAAGGCTTGAAATAGTCTAACCACGCCGACTCTTAATCATTTAAAATAAAATTTAAATAATTAAGTTCTGTTTGTATTTTATTTTATTTAAGTTTCTCTTCCAAAACCGATTTTATTATTGCGGGGTTCGCAGATTTTCCGAGCTTACGGCACATCTGACCCATAAGATAGCCGAACACCTTTTGGCTTCCGCTTTTATATTCCGCAACGGCTTTTTCATTTGCTGCAAGAATTTCATCGGCGGCGGCGCTCACAGAAGATGTATCGTTGCTCATAAGCATTTGATTTTTCTTTGCAATTTCCATGGGGGTTCCGCCCTGCTCAAACATTTCCCTTAAAATGTCCTTTGCGGCATTTCTGCTTACAACTCCGGAATCGGACATGCGGCAGAGCTCTGCAAGGTCTGCGGGTGAAATGCTAAGCTGCTCGGTGGTTATGCCGGAATCATTCATGCGGCGCATAAGCTCTACAAGAATCATTGAACTTACGGATTTTGGGTTGTTATAAATGCCGACAGCCTTTTCAAAGTAATCCGAAAGAGCCTTGTCTGATACAAGCAATCCGGCGTCTGCCTCGCTTAAACCATATTCGGATAAATACCTCTCAAAGCGGTGGTGAGGCATTTCCGGCATGCTGTTTTTGATGTTTTCAATATCATCATCGCTTAACATAACCGGCGGAATATCCGGTTCCGGGAAATAGCGATAATCGTGTGCTTCTTCTTTGGAACGAAGCGCCTTTGTGGTTCCGGTGGCATCATTAAAATGCAGAGTTTGCTGAATAACCTTTTCGCCGCATTCAAGCAAATCCTCCTGGCGGGAATATTCATACTCTATCGCCCTTACAATAGAACGCAGTGAGTTTAGATTTTTAATTTCCGTGCGGGTTCCGAACTCGGTGCTGCCTTCCGGCATAATGGAGATATTTACATCGCAGCGGAGCGATCCCTGTTCCATTTTAGAATCGCATACACCGGCATATTTAAGACGAAGAGCAACCTCTTCGACAAAAGCTCTCGCCTCTTCAGCCGAACGAATATCCGGTTCCGTTACTATTTCTATAAGCGGAACGCCGCATCTGTTATAATCGGCAAGCGAAACATTTTCGCTTTCGTCATGTATAAGTTTTCCGGCGTCTTCCTCGATATGGATTCTGTTTATTCTTACAGTTTTTCCGTTAACCGTTACCGAACCGTTTGTGCATATAGGATGATTGAACTGGGTTATCTGATATGCCTTGGGAAGGTCCGGATAAAAGTAGTTTTTTCTGTCAAAGGCGCTGAATTTGTGAATTTCACATTCAAGCGCAAGGCCGGCCCTTACTGCAAGTTCGGCTGCGCCTCTGTTAAATACCGGAAGCGTACCGGGCATGCCGGAACATCTTGGGCAGACTCTTGTGTTTTCTTCACCGCCGAATTCGGCGCTGCATCCGCAAAATACTTTTGAATGTGTAAGCATTTCAGCATGTATTTCAAGGCCGATTATTGTTGTGTATTTCATAATTTAGCCTCCCTGCGTTCAAAGGTTTTTTCAAACCTGTCTGCAACCGCAATTATGGTTGCTTCGTCAAAGGCTTTTCCGGTTATGCTCATACCGAGCGGCATGCCGGAGTCATCATATCCGCAGGTTGTTGAAATAGCCGGGAGACCTGCGATATTTGCCGTTACGGTGCATATATCGGCACTGTACATTTTAACCGGATCATTTTCCTGGGCGCCGATTTTATATGCGGGAGTAGGAGCGGTGGGGGTCAATATGCAGTCGCAATCCTTTAAAACATCTGCATACTCATTTCTGATCTTTCCGCGGATCTGTACAGCCTTGTTATAGTATGCGTCGTAGTATCCGCTGGACAGGGCATAGTTGCCCAGCATTATACGGCGTTTAACTTCGGATCCGAATCCCTCGCGGCGGGTATTTTTTATAAGATCGTTATAAGAGCCTGTAGCAGTGCTTCTGTAACCGTATTTAATTCCGTCATAACGAGACAGATTACTTGCCGCTTCGGCAGAGGAGATAAGGTAGTATGCCGGTATTGCAAATTTAAGGCTGGGAATTGAAACCGGCTTTATAATAAAGCCCATTTTTTCATATTCCTTTGCGGCATTTTCAACTGCAGTTTTTACGCAGTCATCAAGCCCTGCTTCAAAAAACTCTTTAGGAAGGCCTATTACTGTGCCTTTAAGGTCGCAATTTATTTTAGCAAGAGAATCATAGTTTGTGCTTTTGCTGGTTGCGTCGTTTGCGTCCTTTCCGGAAATGGAATTGAATATTATGCCGCAATCAACGGCGCTTCGGGCTATAGGGCCTATCTGGTCAAGAGATGAGGCAAATGCAACAAGGCCGTAACGGGAAACAGCTCCGTATGTCGGTTTAAGACCGGTAACTCCGCAAAAGGCGGAGGGTTGGCGGATTGATCCGCCTGTATCTGAGCCTAAAGCGGCAGGACACATTGCGGCAGAAACCGCGGCGGCAGAACCTCCGGAGGATCCGCCGGTAACACGATCGGTTGAAAATGGATTATGAACTCCGCCGAAGTATGAGGTTTGGGAGGATCCGCCCATTGCAAACTCATCCATATTGGTTTTACCCAGCAGCACGGCCCCTTCATTTTTTAAGGCAAGAGCTGCCGTAGCGCTGTAGGGAGGAACAAAATCCATAAGCATTTTTGAGGCGCATGTGGTCGGAATATCCTTTGTACAGATGTTGTCTTTTAATCCGAGCGGAATACCGGTAAGAGGCTTTGCAGTGCCGTCCGCAAACATTTTATCAGCCTTTTCGGCGTCTGAAAGGGCAATATCGTCGCAAACGGTTATGAATGCATTTATGCTTTTATCGGTTGTTTCAATTCGGTTCAAAAAAGCCTTTGTAAGCTCAACGGCTGAAAAGTCTTTGTTTCTCAGCCCCTCACCGAGCTCATGAACCGTGGCAGTAAGAATTTCTTTGCTTATGCTCATGTTTTACACCACCTTGGGAACCTTAAAGTAAGTATCGCCGTTGTCTTTGGCGTTTTTAAGGATAAGATCTCTGTCCATTGAAGGCTCTTCTTTATCCTCTCTTATGCTGCTGAGGTCGGTTTTATCGGTTACGGGGAAGTCTTCTCCCGTTTCAAATTCCGAAACAGTATCCATAAGATTTACAATCGAATCCATCTCTTCGGTCATTTTTTCAAGCTCTTCTTCTGTGAATTTAAGCTTTGAAAGTTCGGCCAGATGAGCGGTAAGATCGGTATTAAACATATATATTACCTCCTATACAAACTCAAAATAGGGTATTATTTTATTTCGTTTCGACCCTCAAGAGCTCTTGAAAGGGTGATTTCATCGGCGTATTCCAAATCTCCTCCTACAGGAATCCCATAAGCAAGGCGGGTTGTTTTTATTCCCATGGGGTGCACCAACCGCGAAATGTAACTCGCGGTAGCCTCTCCCTCTACGGTGGGGTTTGTTGCCATAATAAGTTCTTTAACCTCGTTTTTTGAAAGCCGCGTCATAAGCTCTTTAATATGCAAATTGTCCGGGCCTATGCCTTCCAGAGGGGAAATAACCCCGTGCAGAACATGATAGAGTCCGTTATATTCCCTTGTGCGTTCAAAGGCCATAACATCTTTAGGATCCTCAACAACGCATATTACGGAACGGTCTCTGGCCGTGTCGGTGCAAATCGGGCAAAGCTCAAGGTCTGTAAGATTGCAGCAGCAATTGCAGTAGCGAATCTTTTCCTTTGCGTCCACAACCGCATCTGCAAAGGCTTTTACATCTTCGCTGTTTTGTGACAGAATGTGATATGCAAGGCGCCCGGCTGTTTTGTGACCTATTCCGGGTAACCTTTCAAACTGTTCTATAAGCCGGTCAAGCGGAGCAATATGATATGCCATTTTTAAAACATTCCGGGCATGCCGGGGATATTAAGACCTCCGGTAATTGCGCCCATTTCGTCTTCGGAAGTTTTTGTGGCTTTTCTTATTGCCTCGTTAACTGCAACCGTAACAAAATCTTCAAGCATTTCAACATCTTCAGGATCCACCGCTTCAGGAGAAATTTTAATATTTAAAATTTCATGCTTTCCGTTAACAGTTACACAAACAGCACCGTTTCCGGCATCGGCGGTAAATTCTCTTTCGTCCAGATCAGCTTGAAGCGCAGCCATATCGTCCTGCATTTTTTGAACCTGTTTTAACATTTCGTTTCTGCCCGGTCCTTGGTTTGGAATTCTGACTTTCATTATTCTCATCCTTTTCGGTAAAATTTTAATATTTAATTATATATTTTAATATATTTATTTTTTGCAAATGGCGAAAAATTTTCGATAACGATTTTTGTCTGCAAAAGATTAAAGACTAAAAAGACTAAGAGTTTAAATCCGGATACGGTAAAATGTTATTATTCCAGATTTTCCAGTGATTTTGCAAATTCTTCAAGAGGATCAACCGTATTTTTTACAGCTTTGGCCGGCGGTCTGTACGGCCCCAGATTATAGGAAGCGCCAAGCACCTCTTCGGCTGCCTTTTTAATATAGTCTCTGTACTTAGCGTCTGAATTTATAAGATCTTTAAACTGTTCCAGTTTGGAATCAATAAGAATCCGCCCGTCCTTTAAATATGCACGGGAGCCCACCAAAACGCCGGCCATAAGAGGACATGATTTTTTAACAATATCCAAAATATCAGGCCATTCATTTAAAAATACCGGTTCACCTGATTTTTGTTTTTCCTGCGCCTTTGATTTTTGCGCGGCATCAAATGCAGAGCTTGCGGAAGCAGAATTCGTCGGTGCGGAATTTGTGTTTTCGGAATTTGTGCTTTCGGAATTTGTGCTTTCGGAATTTGCCTCTATGAAATCTGCAGCCGCAGGGTTCGGCGCGGTGCCTGTCGGCACAGCGGTTGCATTTGCGGAGCCTCCGGTCGTTTGTTTTGACGGTGCGGAGTTTTCGGAAGAATCATAACCATTCGGCAAAGGAATGTTTTGTGCCGGTGCGGTTTTATTGATTGAAGCGGAATTATAGGGAGCTGAATTATGCAAAGCCGAATTATTTGAAGATAAATTAGAATTTGAAGATAAATTATTTGAAACTGAATTATTTGAGGGTAAATTGCTTGAAGCCGAACTTAAAAAGGAACCTTTTAATTCAACCGCCTTTTCAAGCTTTTCGATTCTTGCTGCAAGGGCAGAAAGTGAATTTGAAAGCTCCGGCGTGCAAAGTCTTACAATTATAAGTTCTACATCGCTGCGGCAGGAGGATCCGGAGGCTTCCCCTGTCGTTTGCAAAAGAGAAAGACAGTCAAGTATTTCGGAAAGTGTAAATTTTTGTGATAAGGCCTGCATTTCCTTAAATCCGTCTTCTGAGCAAACAATAAGATTTCGGCAGTCTTTTACCGTTTGAATTATCATAAGATTTCTAAAGTAGGACACGGTTTCGAATAAAAGCTTTTTCATGTCAACCGAATTTCTGTAAAGCTCGTCTACAATGCCAAGGGCTTCAGCCGCATTCTTTTCGGCTATTGCGCCGATGAGCCGTGAGATTTGCCTTGTTCCGGCAATGCCGCAAATATCGGCAATAACCTCTTCAGTAACGCTGTTGCTGCAGGAAGAACACTGATCCAATATTGAAAGAGCGTCCCTCATTCCGCCGTCGGCAAGAGAGGCTATCATTGTCTTTGCGCCGTCGGTTACAGTAAAACCTTCTGCCTTTGCAATTGTATCAATCCTTTTTGCAATAACATCCGGTTCAAGTCTTCTAAAGTCATACCGCTGACAACGCGACAAAATAGTTGCCGGGAGTTTATGGACCTCGGTCGTTGCAAGGATAAATATAACATGAGCCGGAGGTTCCTCAAGGGTTTTTAAAAGGGCATTAAACGCGCTTGATGAAAGCATATGAACTTCGTCTATAATATAAACTTTATATTTTAAAGCAGAGGGAAGGAAGTTAACCTGTTCCCTTAAATCCCTTATATCATTTACGCTGTTGTTTGAAGCAGCGTCGATTTCACTTATATCGGTAGTACTGTTTTGTGCAATAGAAATGCAGGAAGGGCATTTTTCGCAGGGTTCGCCGTTAACGGGGGCTTCGCAGCACACGGCTTTTGCCAGAATTTTAGCGCAGGTGGTTTTTCCGGTTCCGCGTGTGCCTGTAAAAAGATAAGCATGAGAAATTTTAGAGCTTTGCAGGCTGCCTTTTAAGGCGCCGGTAATATGCTCCTGACCTACTACATCTTCAAATTTTACGGGCCGATATTTTCTGTAAAGAGCCTGATACAAGCTTTGCCACCTCCCGGTTTAGATATTGTTTTGCCGCATCTTTAAAGAGTGGACACAGACAATAATTTGCACATTTTCAAATTTAAAAAAAGGATTAAAAGCCGACCGTTTTTGCCGACCGTTTTTAAAGATTCGAAAAATGCAGCCGACTGTCACATGTAGGTATATAGATAATGCATTATTACGATGCATATATTTAAAAATCACACCTTCGGGTGTGTGAACGAACCGATTTACTGCGGCGCATAGGCAAATCCACTTAATGCTGCTCGGTTCCCCGCCTGACATGGTTCATGGCTGCCTATCGCACAGGACCCGCCCGTTCACACGCCCCAAAGTGTGACTTTTGTGTACAATATAACCAGATTATTACACTTATTACAATAAAGTTATTATAATATAATTTAACCGTAAATACAATATTATTTTTTGTTTTTTTAAAATTTTTTACGGCAGTATTGTAACATTATTAATAATTTGGTAAAATGTCTGTGATACTATTACTAAAATGCTAATGACTAGACTCTTAATAGTTAACCCGTAATAGTTAGCCCGCGGAGATTTCGGCTATTGGTAGTCTAAAGTGGAGGTCTTATAATGTCAGTACCCAAAATAAAAGAATTGTTTGATTTATCAAAAACCATTGCGACGGAACTTTTTAGTGAAAAGGAGTATCCTTTTGAGGTTCTATCACAAATCGGAGATTTTATAAAAAAACTCGGAGAAAAACTTCCTGAGGAGGAATTTGACAGAATCGGCGAGGATATCTGGATAGCAAAGGATGCCGTTGTTGCAAAAACAGCGGATATCACCGGACCGTGTATTATAGACAAAAAGGCGGAGATCAGGCACTGCGCGTTTTTAAGAGGCAACACCATTATAGGCAAAAATGCCGTAGTAGGAAATTCTACCGAGCTTAAAAATGTTGTTTTGTTTGACAATGTTCAGGTGCCGCATTATAATTATGTGGGAGATTCCGTTTTGGGATATCGTTCCCATATGGGCGCCGGATCGATAACCTCAAATGTTAAGAGCGACAAAACGCCCGTTGTTATAAAATCCGACGATGAACGCATCGACACCGGCATTAAAAAGGTCGGTGCCGTATTGGGCGATTTTGTTGAGATAGGCTGCGGAAGCGTGCTTAATCCGGGAACGGTTATCGGTGCCGAAACGCATGTATATCCTCTGTCGTCTGTGCGTGGGGTTGTTCCTGCAAAGAGTATTTACAAAAAGGTCGGAGAGATTGTAAAAAAGGTTTAATTAAGAGGTTTTTATAAATGGAAATGTGGGATGTTTTAAATTCCGAGGGTAAGCCTACCGGGCATACAGTCGAGAGAGGAAAGAACGCAATAAGATCAGGAGATTATCACCTGGTTGTTCATATTTGGCCTGTAAACGATTACGGAAGTATTCTTATCCAAAAGCGTTCTAAAAAGAAAAGACTCATGCCGGGCATGTGGGCAGCTACCGGGGGCGGAGTTATAACTGGAGAGGATTCCTGTACCGCCGCTGTAAGGGAACTCGGTGAGGAACTTGGAATACATGCAAAAAAGGACGACATGATATTTGTTAAAAGAATTAAAAGGCGCAATTCTTTTATAGATATATGGTTTATCCGCGTAAACGCGCGTGTTCCGGAACTGAAGCTTCAAAAAAGTGAAGTTGAAAGAGCAAAGTGGGTAAACAAGGCTACGCTTATGAACATGATAGCAAGCGGAGAATATCACAATTACGGCGATGAATATTTTAATTGTGTTTTCGGCCAGGTTGCCCTAATGAAGAAAGAATGTGAATAAGACATATGGGAATATCTGTTGAAGGACAAAAATGTCCGGTATGCAAAGGCTATCTTTTCGATAATGATGATATTGTTTTTTGCCCTGTTTGCGGTGCTCCTCATCACAGGGAGTGTTACAATTCCATAGGGCATTGCGCTCTTGAGGGAGATCACGGAACCGAAAGGCAGTTCAATCTGTCTGATTTGAACAAAACCGATGATGAGGACAAAATGAGCGAGCCGCCCAAAACCGCCGAAGATGAAACACCTGCGGATTTATCAGGTGAAAACCC
Organism: uncultured Eubacteriales bacterium; assembly: GCA_934444895.1. Taxonomy (GTDB): domain Bacteria; phylum Bacillota; class Clostridia; order Oscillospirales; family Acutalibacteraceae; genus UMGS1279. The sequence goes on from CAKSDA010000003.1 coordinate 26,788, forward strand.
ATCCGGAGTCGGCGAAAACCCGGGAATGAAAGAGGGATTCACCGTTTGCGGCAACTGCGGGAAGACATATAGCGCAAAAGAGGATAAATGCCCAAATTGCGGATCGGAAAATCGGTTGGTTGTGAATGCCTTTGGTATGCCGGTCGCCATTGATCCCTTGGGAGGGGTTAAAAAGACTGACGAAACCGACGGAATAACTGCGGAAGAGTACATGAATTATGTAAGGGTAAACACCCAAAGATATGTACCTAAATTTTTCAGCTTAAAAAAGAAAAATAAGCTTTCGTGGAACTGGGGAGGTTTCATTTTTCCGCATGTTTGGTTTTTCTACAGAAAAATGTACTATCCCGGAATAATGTTTGCAATTTTAACGGTAGTAGCCAGCGGACTATCGGCAGCGTTTCTGCTCACATCCGCCAACATTCCGCAGGAAGTGCTTGCAGGCAGTTATTCAACCATGGCAAACTATATTATGGACAATTTAAACAATATAAATATGACGCCGCTTATTATTTCCTCCGTGGGGTGGCTGCTTGGAGTGGCAATTAGAATCGTCGCGGCCCTTTTCGGAGATTATATGTATAAGCGAAGCGCCGAATCAGCTATAAACTCTGTAAGAGAAAAAGCCGATGAGGATTATGACATGAAGCAATATGCATACGAGTTGCAAAAAAAAGGCGGCGTTGACCTTGCAATGGGCCTTTTAGGTCTGTTTATTGTAAGGTTTGGAACATATTTTTTGTATATGATATAAAGAGTTAAGTCTGCAGAATAAGAAAAACAAACATTTTAGGTGTTGCTCCGGGTAGCGAGTAACTGCTAAATAAACGGCAATTTGTCTTTATTATAGGTTGCAACACAATGTAAACAATAAATATTAGGAGGAATTATTTATGAAAATCAAAAAGGCGGTTATTCCGGCAGCAGGACTCGGAACCAGAGTTTTACCGGCGTCAAAGGCTATTCCGAAGGAAATGTTGCCTATAGTTGACAAACCGGCAATACAGTACATAGTTGAGGAAGCGGTAAAGTCCGGAATTACCGATATACTTATTATAACAAACAGAGGAAAAGGCGCTATAGAAGATCATTTTGATCATTCTTTTGAGCTTGAGACAATGCTGAACAAAAAGGGCAAAACGGAAGTTGAAGAACAACTGGGAGAAATTGCGTCGCTTGCAAATATATTCTTCATTCGCCAGAAAGAAACAAAGGGTCTCGGCCATGCAGTTTTGTGCGCAGAGGAGTTTATCGGAAACGATCCCTTTGCCGTGCTTTACGGGGATGATGTTATAATAGGTGAAGATCCGGCAATCGGTCAGCTTTGCCGCGCTTACGAAAAGTATTCAAAGAGCGTTGTCGGAATAAAGGAAGTAACAAAGGAACAGATTGTTAGATACAGTTCGCTTAAGGTTTCTGAAAAGGAAGACCGCATTTTCGATGTAAGCGATATGGTTGAGAAACCGGCTCCGGACGAAATTTTGTCACTTTATTCGGTGCTCGGAAGATGTGTTCTTACCCCGGATATATTTGATATTTTAAGAAATACCCCTAACGGAGCAGGCGGTGAGCTTCAGCTTACCGACGCAATGAAAACAATGGCTCGCACCAAGGGTATGACCGGTGTTGACTTTACCGGCACCAGATATGATATGGGCAACAAATTCGGTATTCTAAAGGCAAATATCGAGGTTGGACTGAATCATCCGGAGGTTAAGGATGAACTCAAAGAATATATTAAGGATTTAGCCGGAAGACTGTAATGTATAAATATCTTTTGTTTGATATCGATGATACTCTGCTTGATTTTAAAAAATGTGAAGCGCATGCTATTCGGCAGGTTTTTTATGAATACGGGGTTGAAGATTCCGACAGCAATGTGGCCCTTTATTCGGATATTAACGATAATTTTTGGAAGCGTTTTGAACGCGGAGAAATAGAAAGAAACGAGATATTCGAAGGGCGTTTTATAGAACTCAAAAATCGCCTGGGGCTTGATATTGATACATATGAAGTACATAATAGGTATTTCGAGTGCCTTTCAAGTTTTAGTTTTACGGTTGACGGCGCCGAGAAGTTGCTCTGCAACCTTCAGGGCAAATATATTGTTTGCGCTATTACAAACGGAGCCACAATCACCCAAAAGGCTAGAATTAAGAGTTCAGGCATTAAGAAGTATTTTAACGGCGGAATATACATATCCGAGGAAATAGGACTGCAAAAACCGCAAAAAGAGTATTTTGAATATGTCTTAAAAAAACTGGGATCCCCTGATAAGGATCAGGTTCTGGTTATCGGAGATTCTCCAAGCAGCGATATTTTAGGAGCCAAAAACGCCGGAATAGACTGCTGCCAGGTTGATATAAGGAATACCGGTATTTGCACAAACCCGGAACCTGAATATTATGTTAAAAAGCTTTCGGAAATTCCTAAAACCTGCGGCCTTATAAATTAGTTAATATATAGAATATGCAGTTAAAATCACAGTAAAAGTATTAAGGTAGCTTAAATATTTTCAAATTGATATTTTCATTTAAATACCTTATAAAAGCCAAAAAATAAAAGCCAAAAACTTTAACAAGCCGGACGAAAATACTTTCGTCCGGCTTTATTTTTCTTTGTCTGTTATATTTTATCGGAATATATTTGTTGCTTTTTAATAAACACTGTCAATAAAAACTGTTAATAAATGCTGTCAATATAAGTACCGTCAATATAAGAATTAAGGGCATCTGCATAGCAACACTAATGTAATTATGTGTTCCAAAGTATGCATGTATTTCAAAATTGACCGCTTCGGACTGCCATAAAGCTCACCGAGGTAATTGAATATTATAAAAATCACAAATGAGCAAAAACGAGAAAAACGGAGCAAAACTTAGAAAAAACGAGATTGTGAATTGTAAATTAAAAAATTTTAAAAAAGGTGTTGACAGTAGGAAATTTATATGTTATTATAGTCAAGCTTTAAAAAATATGTTGGAGGAATAAGTATGTCTACTTATATGGCAAAACCGGCCGAAGTACAACGCAAGTGGTACATTATCGACGCAGCCGGAAAACCCCTTGGACGCGTAGCTGTAAAAGCGGCAGACCTTTTAAGAGGAAAGGTTAAACCGGAATTTACACCGCATGTTGATTGTGGGGATCATGTTATTATTATAAATGCACAGCAGGCTGTTTTGACAGGCAAAAAACTTGAAAAGAAGTTTCATCGCCATCATACGGGATACATCGGTGGCTTAAAGGAAGTTAATTACAAGACTCTTATGGCTGAAAAGCCCGAGCTTGCAATGACCCTCGCAGTTAAGGGAATGGTTCCCGACACAACAATCGGCCGCAAGGCTCTCACAAGGCTTCGTGTTTACAGTGGCGCAGAGCATAATCATGCCGCTCAGAAACCTGAAGTTTTGGAATTTTAGTTAGGGGGGAATTGTAAGTTATGTATGAAGGAAAACCATATTTTTACGGTACAGGCAGAAGAAAAAGTTCTGTTGCACGCGTTCGCGTTTACAGCGGAACAGGGAAAATCACTATCAATGATCGTGATATAGATGATTATTTTGGTCTTGAAACATTAAAACTTATTGTTCGCCAGCCTTTAGGCTTAACTGCAACAGAAGGCAAATTCGATATAGTTTGCCGCGTTGCCGGCGGTGGTGTTACCGGCCAGGCTGGAGCTATTCGCCACGGCCTTTCCCGCGCACTTTTACAGTTCGATGAAGAGCTTAGACCTACACTTAAAAAAGCCGGTCTTCTCACTCGTGATCCGAGAATGAAAGAACGTAAAAAATACGGTCTCAAAGGCGCTCGCCGTGCACCTCAGTTCTCAAAGAGATAATTTCGGCGTATATATTTGTTTATTACCCGCAGGCCGAAACCTGCGGGTATTTTACGGTAGGTTACTTATTTTCGAATACCGTTACGGTTTTGTTCGCCGCCTTTTAGATTGCGGCTTTGCGTTCATTCTTGCAAGGCGTCAGCCTAACTATTAATTTTTAAATAAAGAAGGTTTTATGATGAAAAGGGATATTGTAATAATCGGAGCAGGCCCGGCGGGAATTTTTACAACACTTGAACTTCTTCGCAAGGGCTATAAGGGCAGCGTCCTTATAGTTGAAAAGGGTGTGGCCGTGGAAAACAGAAAATGCCCTAAAAGCAAAACAAAACAGTGCGTAAGCTGCAAGCCCTATTGTCATATTACTACGGGATTTTCCGGTGCAGGGGCTTTTTCCGACGGCAAACTTTCGCTCAGCTATGAGGTCGGAGGCGATCTGCCTTCTCTTATTGGCGAAAATTTTGCGCAAGATCTTATTGACTATACAGACAAAATTTATCTTGAATTCGGTGCAGATACACATATTGAAGGTATAAACATGTCCGAAGAGGTAAAGGATATACGCAAGAGGGCCATTCAAGCCGGTCTTAAGCTTGTAGATTGTCCTATTCGCCACCTCGGCACTGAAAAAGCACAGGACATTTATTACGCAATAGAGCAGCATCTTTTAAAATCCGGCGTTGAAATAATGTTCGGATATGAATGTTACGATCTTGTTTTGAAGGACGGCGTATGCACCGGAGTTCAGCTTAAAAAGGGCAACGAAACTCTTGTTGTGGAAGCCGGAAGAACAATAGTCGCTACCGGACGCAGGGGTGCGGATTGGTTTGAAGGAATTTGCGCGGAACATTCTATTGCACACCAGCCGGGAACGGTTGACATCGGCGTTCGCGTTGAGGTAAGAGATGAAGTAATGGAAAAGGTAAATAAAGTTTTGTATGAATCAAAACTTATAGGTTACCCAAAGCCGTTTAAAAACAAGGTAAGAACCTTTTGCCAAAATCCCGGAGGATTTGTAAGCCAGGAAAATTACGATAATGATTTGGCGGTAGTAAACGGACATTCCTACAAAGAGCTTAAAAGCGGAAATACCAATGTTGCCATATTGTGCTCGCACAATTTCAATCATCCTTTTAATCAACCTATATCATACGCTCAAAAGGTCGGAGAGCTTACTAACATGTTAGGCGCCGGGCACATTTTGGTTCAGCGTTTCGGAGATATTCTTGACGGAAAGCGCACATGGCCAAAGGAATTGGCTCAGTCAAACATCCGGCCTACCCTTACCGACGCAGTTGCAGGAGATATTACAGCCGCAATGCCATACAGAGCAATGATAAATATTATAAACTTCATTCAGGCGGTGGATCATGTGGTTCCCGGATTTGCTTCGATTGAAACATTACTTTATTCACCGGAATTGAAATTTTACAGCAATCGTGTTAAAATGGATGAGAACCTTAACACCAACATAAAGGGACTTCACTGCCTGGGCGATTCAAGTGGATGGACAAGAGGTCTTATGATGGCATCCGTAATGGGTGTTCTTATGGGTAGAAAGATATCCGAAGAAGAGGCAGTACAGTAGTAATATTGCATCTGTAATATTCATTTTAAAAGTGGGGTTTTGTTTATTTTAAGCGCCGGATTTTATTACAACCAAAGTCGGTCCGGGGGCTTGCAATAAATTGTCACTATCGGTCTTAGGCGGACGAAGCCGAAGAGAAACTGCATGGTATTCGACCGCTGTATTTAAGAAACTCACGGCAGTTATAACTTGTCCGAGTTCCTGTTTATTGTGAATTGGGAGAGTAATATGAAGAAGTTAGTTTTTAATGTAATTGTTTTGGCAGGTTGTTTTGCAATTATTATAAATCTGGCGGCATGCAAAAAATCAGAAAACACTTCCGCTGCGGGCGAGTTTTATATTGACGGAAGCGAAATTACAATATCGGACAATTCCGATGACAGTTCCTCCGGCAGTAAAACAAAGGGTAAATCCGGCTCAAAAAAGTCGAAAAAATCCACAAAAACCGAAAAATCCAAAAAGACATCAAATAAAGCTTCAGGCTCAGGTAATAAGTCTGGAGCTTTAACTGCGCTTAAATATAAAAACATTGCAATTAAAAAAGCAAGCAGCGCGGCAATTCGCTGTGTCGGAAGACCGTATATACGAAAAGAAGGAGGCCTTGTTTTCGGTTGGTCGGGTTCCATGGCGGAATTTGTTTTAAACTGCGAGGGCAATGTAACCTTCAGGTTTGAAAGTCTTAAGGGAAGCGGAGATTCGACAGTAAGAATTTTTGTTGACGGAAAGAAAAACAAGACGGATTCAGTTATAAAGGGCAGCTGTGATGTAACGGCGGCGCAGAACTTAAGCAAGGGAGAGCATCTGTTTAGGATTGTAAAGATTACAGACTGCGATACTCCTCCGGCGGTACTTTGTTCTATTGTTGCCTGCGGAGAGCTTCGTTCGTATGCTCCGGGAAGCAATAAAATTCTTATCGAAGCTATAGGAGACAACGCCTTAACCGGAGACGGAATAAAATACAGCGGCAATATAGATATACAAAAGACCAGTCTGCCGAATAAAAAATATGAGGACGCAACCCTTACCTATCCTTATCTTGCGGCTGAAAAACTAAATGCCGACTGTTATTTAATGGCAAGAAATTTTGCCGGGATTGCTGCAACCTATCTTGTAAAGACCGCCACTGTTAACGGAAGACAGGAAACAGTTTGCGACGATGAAAACGGAATGTTTCCGGTTATATATCCAAGGTGTTTTTTGTTGGTAAGTGAAGAATATGATTTTAGCAGGAGAGCGGATATTATTGTTGTGGATTCCGGAGCGGTAAACGCCGATAAAAATGTTTTGGGTGATGTGCTTAAAAACGGGAAAGTTGGCATAACGAGGGGAGATTCGGTAGTTTCAACGGTTGAGTTTTTCAATAAACTGAAAGAAATAAATCCAAATGCAAAAATCATATGGTCTTTGGGAATTACGGGTTATTCAAATGATTTAAAGCAGTATTCGGAAATTGTTATGAGAAATCTGGGAGGAAGCAACAGAGGTTTTTATCTTATGACTCTTTCACCGTCAAAAAGAGGGCTGTTCCCCACCGAAAGTGAACATCTGGCCGCTTCGCAAATTTTATATAAAAAGATTAAAGAGGTAATATAATGGTTAATATAGGAAACGACTGGGACGAAATTCTTAAAGACGAATGGTCAAAGCCATATTACATTATGCTTAGAAATTTTCTTAAAAAAGAATATTTTTCAAGAAAAATATATCCTGATATGCATAACATTTTTAATGCTCTTAAATATACCCCTTTTGAAAAAATAAAGGCGGTTATTATAGGGCAGGATCCGTATCACGGTCCGAACCAGGCACACGGGCTTTGTTTTTCGGTTCAAAAAGGGGTGGAAATACCTCCGTCGCTTCAAAATATATACAGTGAAATGAGATCCGACCTTAAAATACAAACTCCGAATCACGGAGAACTTACCGAGCTTGCAAAGAGGGGCGTGCTCATGCTTAACACGGTTCTTACCGTAAGAGAGGGCCAGGCCGGAAGCCACAGAGGCCATGGATGGGAAACTTTTACCGATCGTGTTATTTCGGAAATTAACAATAAGCAGACGCCGGTTGTGTTTATTTTATGGGGAAGACCTGCGTTTGAAAAGGCAAAAATAATTACAAATCCGCTGCATTTAAAGCTGAGCGCTCCGCATCCCAGCCCGCTTTCTGCTTACAGAGGTTTTTTTGGCTCGCGGCCATTTTCAAAAACCAATGAATATTTAATATCTCACGGTATAGAACCCATTAACTGGCAGATAGATTAAAAAATACCGCTTGACAAGTTTTGCGTAATGTGTTAACATAGTTTTAGAAACTAGATACTAGGGCGGTGAATACTACAATGCGTGAAAACGAAAATATTGTAATTTGGGGAGACTCTATAGCAAAAGGAGTAATTTTTGACAGTAACAGGGGCAGGTATGCCATTTCAAAGGAGCCGGCATTCCGAACCGTTTCAAATGCGCTAGGGGCTGATATAGTCAACAGGGCTAAAATGGGTATGACAATTACAGACGGATTCAAAACGATGAAGCAGGATCTTGAAAAGGGAATAAAATGCGATATCGGCGTTATTGAGTTCGGCGGAAATGACAGTGATTTCAATTGGGAACAGATAAGCGAAAATCCTGATAAAAGATATGATTCAAAGACTCCGGTTGCGGTATTTGAAGATAAGCTTAAAAGTATGATATTGCTTTTAAAGGAAAAATGCATTCGGCCGGTTTTGGTGACTTTACCTCCGGTAAACGCGTCTAAGTATTTTGATTTTATTACCAAAAATCTCAATCCCGCAAATGTTTTAAAATGGCTTGGAGAAAGGGAAACTATATACCGTTTTCATGAACAGTATTCTGTTATTATAGCAAAGGTTGCGAAGGAATGCGGCTGTATGCTTATCGACCTGCGGCGGGCATTTGCAGGGGTCGGCGATGATCCGGATTTATTATGTGCCGACGGGGTGCACCCGAACGACAAGGGGCAAAGGCTGATAGGTAAAACAATTCTTGAAAATATGGTATAAAATTGTTGCAACAAAGATACAGGGAAATTTTATTCTCAAAGCCGATTTGTTCCTATAGGCCGACACTAAATTAGATATATTACATTTAATACAAATTTAATACAAAAGAACAGCGGATTTTAAAGCCTTACACTCTTTAGGCTTTAAGATCCGCTGTACTCTTTTATTTGGCAAAGCGAAAAAATTTTGCAAGGCTTTCGCCTTGCAAAAAAGAAACCAAAAATCCGCATCAGGTAGAGCGGGGCTCATTTATAGCCGGTCTTAGCGCTTCGGAAATTATTTCGGAAACAGCGTGATAAATACTTTCAAACTGCGACAAGGGCAGCGGATTTCTTCCGAGTCCGGCTTCCACGGTGTATCCCGGTCTTTTATATGTCATAATAAACCAGTCTTTATACCCTGCAAATCCGGAATTATAGGGAGTATCTTTAAGAGAATATCCGCTGGCCCATGCCATGCGTTCACCCAGCTGTTTTGCGGCCGGTGTTTCATATCCTTCAAACTTCCAGTAAATTTCTTCACCCTGGGTATGAAGCGAAATAGTTATATCAAAATCATATTTTTTTGTGGAGTCATAAACCGTTTTACTCTCCGGTTCGCTTAAAGGATATTCGCCCACAAAATCTCTGGGACCGGGTTTTGTAAAGCCTAAACTGTACTTGATTTCTTTTGCGGTTTCCCATTTTGCCGGATAATTTAAATTAAGATCCACCCCTTTAATATTTGCTTTCCAACCGGAGGGGAATGGAATTTCCGGATAATTTTCCGCAAAATTCAGCGCCGTATTATAAAATTTATCACCCGGAGTAAGAGCCCCGGTTACAAGATTAACCCCGTCCGGATTTACAAGCGGCATGACATACAGAGTGGTTTTGTCAAAGGTGTATTCACTGAAAATTCCATCTATTTTTGTTGCTTCAACAACTGTTACGGCAAAATCTTCAACATATTTAAGCGCAGCCGGAGTTGTTATCCATTCGTTGGCATGATGCGAAGCATTTACAAAAACCTTTTTAGGTCCCCTGCCCATTTTCAGCATTGGCAGGGGATTTTTCATAATACTGTATCCCTCTACCGACAGAGAAACAAACGGAAATCTCACCGCAAGCCCTTCGCATATAAGTTCGGTAAGCAGAGAATTATATGTAACGGTTGTATCAACAAGGCTTAAATTAAAAGGCGCAAAAATATGCGATCCGATTTTAAGATTATCGTATTCAATTGATGGATTTGCATTTTCAATAAGCGCTTCGGTACTGTTAAATTCTGCTGCGATTTTATTTATAGTATCGCCCGGTTTTATTACATATGTTGTGTATCCCGTTAAAAATTTTCTCAGTTTTTCAAATGTTAATCGACCTATAATACCGTCCGGAACCAGATTGTTGCTTTGCTGAAATCCGATGGTGGCGGCTTTTGTTTTGGAGCCGAATATGCCATCAGTTGCTCCGGGAGAGTGACCTGATCTTTTAAGAGCGAGCTGCATTGTTTGCACCAGACTTCCGGTGTCTCCTTCTTTTAATATCATCATAAAAAATCCTCCTTTAGAGTTAGGCAGGTTCGGCTTACCAGTCTGTTGATTGCCGAACACCGTAACGGTTTTGACATAGTCACTTTGGTATTCACCCTACAGTTATTCCATGATTGCATTATAATTATATGTTAAAAAAATATGTTTAAAAACTTTTGAATATAATTTATAAAAAGTGAGGGATTGCTGTGATTAATGTTATAAAATTTTACGGTGGAATAAGAAAAAAGATAGAAAGGGTTAAGATAGGTAAATGTGACTTTTTAATATTTTATATTCCGAAGCGATATAAAAAGGGCAAACACCGCCTTAACAAAGTTTTAAACCGAAATTTGGGAGACGGCGGTTACTGCCTTTTCAGCAATAAAAATAGTGAAGCCTGCAAAGGCAGAAGATATCCTACAGTTAGGTTCGCCGGCGAGGTGCTTATGCAGAGCTTTATAAATTATTGTGAGCGGAACTTACCAAAAAGCGTAATTGTGTATGACAACAAAACATTTAAAAGAAGCGAAATCTTAAATCTTTCAAGATATGTTAATACAGTTTACATTGTAAATCCGATAAACGGCGAACAGCTCAGGGAGAAAATTCTCGGTTACAGCGGTGCCAATATTGTATTTACGGAGCATCCCTTTAAAAACAGCGCAGAGGCAATACTTTCTTTGGACCGAATAAAATCCTGCGGTTTTGCCCTAAACGCACAAATATTTTCGGTGGACGCTTTAAGCAAAATAAGAATGCTTCCGTATATGTACAATAACAAAATTTTAGGAGAAATAGACGGCTTTGAGCTTGCTGCCGCGGTATATCACGAAAACCCTTCGACCTTCCCTTTGAAATTTGCCGCCGAAGCAATTATAAGCCATATTTGCTCTTGAATTGTTCATAAATAAAAGGTATAATAT
>CAKSDA010000004.1 GCA_934444895.1 uncultured Eubacteriales bacterium
CAGGGCGAGGCAAAAACACAGGTAATCCTAACGGATTACCGAGTATTTTAACAAACGCCATGTGAAAAATTAGCGTTAAAAAAACAGATTCGGGTTTATACCTGCTTGCCTAAGATTGACACCCATTGCCATGCATGGTATAATATTTTATAATACAAACATTGAAAATTATTTGGTTTTAAGGAATTATAAACATGTCGGCGGCACCTTCTGTCCCATGGCAGTTGTGCCGCCGTTTTGCTTTTTAAAAAAGGGGAGAAAAATTTATGAATACGCGTTTTGAACTTAACAAAAATCTTGCTCAAATGCTTAAAGGCGGGGTAATTATGGATGTTACAACCCCGGAACAGGCAAAAATAGCCGAATCGGCAGGTGCTGCGGCAGTAATGGCTTTGGAGAGAATTCCGGCAGACATACGCGCCGCCGGCGGAGTTTCCAGAATGAGCGATCCAAAAATGATAAAGGGAATTCAAAATGCTGTTTCCATTCCGGTTATGGCAAAGTGTCGCATCGGCCATTTTGCGGAAGCTCAGATACTGCAGGCTATAGAAATAGATTATATTGATGAGAGTGAGGTTTTGTCTCCTGCAGATGACAAATATCATATTGACAAAACCGCTTTTGATGTTCCCTTTGTTTGTGGAGCAAAAGACCTCGGAGAGGCTCTGCGCCGCATTAACGAGGGCGCGGCCATGATCCGCACTAAGGGTGAACCCGGAACTGGAGATGTTGTTCAGGCAGTCAGACATATGAGGCTTATGCAGTCTGAAATTCGCAGGCTGGGTTCTCTTTCGAAGGATGAATTGTTTGACGCCGCAAAGCAATTACAGGTTCCGTATGACTTGGTTTTATATGTTCATGAGCATAAAAAGCTTCCGGTTGTTAACTTTGCTGCCGGCGGAGTTGCCACTCCGGCAGACGCTGCTCTTATGATGCAGCTTGGAGCCGAAGGCGTGTTCGTAGGCTCCGGAATTTTCAAATCAGGAAATCCGGAAAAACGCGCTGCTGCCATTGTAAAGGCTGTTACCAATTTTAATGATGCGAAAATGCTTGCAGAGCTTTCTGAAGATTTGGGAGAAGCGATGGTAGGCATTAATGAGCAGGAAATTGAGCTTTTAATGGCTGAAAGGGGCAAATAGTGTGAATATTGCCGTCTTGGCCTTACAGGGCGCCTTTATAGAGCACGAGCAAATGCTGAACCGCCTGGGTGCGGCGTGTTTTGAAATACGGCAGAAAAAGGATCTTGAAGAGCCCTTTGACGGCCTTATAATACCCGGAGGGGAAAGCACCGTGCAGGGCAAGCTTTTAAAGGATCTTGATCTGTTTGAGCCCATTAAGAAAAAAATTGAATCCGGGTTGCCGGTATTCGGCACCTGTGCCGGCCTTTTATTACTTGCCGATAAAATTGAAAATGATAATCGCAAGTATTTTGCATCCATGAAGATTTCGGCGAAAAGAAACGCATACGGCAGGCAACTCGGCAGTTTTTATTGTGAGTCCGACTTTGCCGGTCTCGGAAAAATTCCCATGACATTTATACGCGCTCCGTACATAGAAACTGCAGATCCCGCCGTTTCGGTCCTCGCAAAGGTTTACGGAAAAATTGTAGCGGCTAGACAAGGAAATCAGCTTGTTACCTCCTTTCATCCGGAACTTAATGATAATTTGTCGGTTCACCGACTCTTTTTGGATATGGTTAGGCAGGCGTCCTGCAAAAACGACAAGCCTGAAAATACCTAAAGATCGCTGTTTTGGGCAGGCTTGGCTTATCCCTGCTTTCCCAGTGAACCTTGTTTTTCCTAGGAAACCTTGTATATTATAAAAATTAATACGCCCCAAAAAGTTTAAAACTTTTTGGGGCGTATACTATATTGTCTGAACTATTATTATTTAAAAACTCTTGACTGTCAAATCCGTAATAGGTTTGGCTGTCAAGAGCCCAAATTATTTCAAAACCGAAATTGCATCGGATATAGTTTTTTCAAAAGCTTCCTTGCCGTATTTATCAACCTCGGCTTTATTCTTTTCACCGTGGGTAAGACATCCGGCGCCGCCTATACATCCGCCTATACATGCCATTCCCTCTATGAAATTAACATCCGACAGATTTTTGCTCTTTTTTATTAGTGCTATTCTGCACTGTTCTATACCGTCGCAGGAGCAGGCCTTAAGTTCAAAATCGGTATCGCCGTGTTCTTTGAGTCCTTCGGCAACTGCGTCGGCAAGTCCTCCGGATCTGGCGAAAATTCTGCCGAAATAGGAGGCATTGTCCAAAAGGTTTTCCTCAAGGGTGGTTATATCTATATCCTTGGAGTCAAAGAGTGCCTGCAATTCCTCAAAGGTCATTGCAACATCCACAAAAGGTCTTACCTCTTCTTTTTGAACCTCTGCCTTTTTTGAAGTGCATGGCCCTATAAATACCACCTTGCAGCCTTCTTCGTGTTCCTTAAGATATTTTGAAATAGTTGCCATTGGGGACAAATTATGAGAAATGAACGGCACCATATCAGGGAAATTCTTCTCAATATAACTTACAAAAGCCGGACAACACGAACTTGTCAAAAATCCCTTTTCCACAAGCTCGCGGCTTTCGGCGTCTGCCACCATGTCAGCGCCGAGCGCGGCTTCTATAACCGTATGAAATCCCAGTTTTTTAAGGCCGGTTATTACCTGGCCGAGCTTTGCATATGTAAACTGACTGGAAATCGAGGGGGCCACAACTGCATAAACCTTATAATTTTTGTTATTTTGGCTTTTTTTGATAATATCAATAACATCCAAAATATATGATTTATCCATTATTGCTCCAAAGGGGCACTGGTAAACGCAGGCTCCGCAAGCAACGCATTTATCATTGTCAATAGCTGCAGATTTATCCTCATTCATATGTATAGCCTTTATTTTGCAGGCGTTTTCACATGGTCTGCGCCGGCTTATAATGGCTGTATAGGGGCAAACCTTTGCACAGGCTCCGCATTCTTTACATTTAGACTTATCAATATGTGCCACATGATTTTGGTCGAACGAAATTGCTCCGAATCGGCAAACATCATCGCATCTGTGTGCCAGGCAACCTCGGCAGGCATTAGTAACTTCATATCCACCCATGGGACATTCGTCGCAGGCGGTTTCTATAACCTCTATTACATTAGGATTATCCTTATTCCCGCCCATGGCAAGTTTTACCCGCTCACTTAAAATGGCGCGTTCTTTGTACACGCAGCATCTCATTGTAGGCGTATTGCCGGGGACAATCATTTTAGGAATGTCTACTATATTTTCAAGCAGTGTATCATTCCATGCCAACCTAGCCACCTCTCGGAGGACTTTATATTTTAAATGTTGGACCTTTGTATCAAACTTATGCACTTTAAATTCCTCCTAAAAATAGCTGACCTTTATTCGCTTGCCCATTTGTTTGAGACATTTGGACAATTCTTCCACCAAATTCATTTTAATATTAAAGTTAATAGGAAGATCCGGATTTTGGTGTGCCGGATTAACTGCCCTGCCTACATAAAAGTTTATATCGGTTGCCTCCTCAAACAGAAGCCGGCAAATCAGAGACGCTCCGTCGTGCCTGAATCCCCATTCTTCATAGAGTTCATTTTTATCCAAAGCATCCTTTGCATACTCTATTACCTTATTTATGGTAATAACACCTTCGGTGACCAAGTCAACCCCTTCAATTTCGGCTATGGGCGGAACTTCGCTCTGCTCAAAATTCAAGGTAGCCTTTACCTGTTTGCCCAAATATTTTGCGGCAATGGAAGAGGTTGTTCCTCCGCATATAATATGCTTTCCTTCTTTTGAGAAAAACAAAGACATCATGCGGTTGCAATCATCTCTGTTTCTCGGAGGGCCGAACAAAATATTCATTGGCTGCCTGCGGCGGATTTTTACAACGCATGCCGTGGCATCGTCCCCCGGGTGATATCCGTATTCCTTATTGCACTCGTCCACAAGCATGGTGGCGAGCGTTTTTGCGGTATGCCCGGCAACCAAAACAGTTTTTACAAAGTCGGCTATATTTTCCCACTTCCAACCGAAGTTATATGCAATTCCTATTCCGGCATGAGGACATCCGTCGCTCATGGCAACCATGCAGTCGCCCTCTTTGAGTTTTACGGTTGATTTAAGCACCTTTTTGCCGTCGATATTCAGTTCCTGCTTAGGATAATCATATATTTCGTCGTCGCGAATGAAAATGACATTCGGATTGTCATACTGGATTATTTCAGCAGTTTCATTTTCTATCAAATGCAAAATTGTGAAGGTTGAATACGCAACGCCCCTTACGGAGCAGATTGGCAATGTGGCGGCAATTGTGGAAACGCAATCTTCAAGATTCAGTCCCTCTGCCATCATTGTGGAAATTATTTTGGAGGTAAGGGTTGACAAAATGCTTGCCTTTACACCACTTCCCAGCCCGTCGGCAAGAACAATAACGGTTGAGTTATCGTTTTGTTCAACAACATCCACATGGTCTCCGCAAAGCTGTTCACCTTCGTGATTTATACTTTTAAAGCCTATATCAGCACACAAATTATTCATCGCTGATCGACTCCTTCAGTTTTGTTAAAACTATTTTTGTTTCTGCTGCGGTTTCTCCAAGCAGTGAAGCGATTTCCTGTACAATACGCATTTGCTTATCTACTACCTTATCAGCAATTTCCGCAGTCTGGCGGCTTATGTTTTCCCTCTTTTCCTTTTGCGTTTCCTCTTCGGTAACATCGCGGAGAATACATAAAAGCAACCGGTATTCCCTATCGTAAACTATTGTTTTTTCGACATATTTTTCATACTCTGCCAAATACTCGCGTTTATCATGAATGCCGCGTCCGGACGACAAAACCTTAATAAAGTCTGACGGTTCCATAATTCTGACAACCTGATCGCCCAAAACATCCGACGCTGTACGCAGATTAAGAATTTTAAGAGCAGCCTTGTTAACCTGTTGAACTTCAAGTTTTTCATTAAGTACAATAAGGCCGTTCGGAGTATTTCTTGCTATTGTATCCGAGAAATTTTCCGCCTTATCTTTTAAGAAAGGCAGACACATGGAAATTTCAGCCTTGCCCTTGCATATGGCAATGGCCTTTTCACGGCATGTATTATAGCCGCATGAACCGCAGTTAAGTTCGTCCGACGGTTTTATTTTCCCCATTTGATTAAGGGTTTCGCGTATTTCTGATTCTGACGGCTCCGATAATTTTTGCATTATAACCTCAAACTCCTTACGAAGTTCGGAGCTCTCCGGCTGAGCAACGCCGAAATCCTTTGATCCTGCAAAAGATGACACCGCTACATAATCCTTTACCGGCGAACGGTGGAATTTTTCCATAACCGGGCCGCCGACGCAACTGCCTACACAGGCCGACATTTCTATGAAACAGTTTTTAAGGCTTCCGGATTCAATATCCTTAAGCGCTGCAATGCAGTTTTCCGTTCCGTCTATTGCCATATAGGTATATTTTGGATTATCCATTGCCATGGTTTTCAGTATTCCGCCGGTGGTGGGGAACCATCTTGCACGGCTGTTCTCTTCGGCTTCAATACCCGGATTCAGGGTAATATTTTCGGATTTTAACCAAGCTGTAAGCTCGTCAAATGTCAATACGGCGTCAACAATTCCTTCGTAATGCTGCGCCTCATCCTTTTTCGCAACGCAGGGACCCACAAACACGGTTTTGGCATTCGGTATTCTTTTCTTTATATCCTTGCAGTGAGCCTGCATGGGAGAAATAACATCGGCCAGATACGGCAGCATGTTCGGAAAGTGCTTTTGTATAAGCAAATTTACCGAATGGCAGCACGATGTGATAACGATGTCCCTCTGTTCCTCGTTTATAATACGGTCGTACTCTCTTTTTATTATTGTAGCGCCTACGGCCGTTTCCTCTGCGTCATAAAATCCGAGCTTTTTAACAGCTTCGCGCATTGAAGCCATACCTACTCCGTAATTTGCGATAAATGACGGGGCGAGACTTACAACTACCGGATCTCCGCTTTGAAGCAGCACTTTAACTTTTTCGGTTTCGTCGACAATTTGTTTTGCGTCCTGAGGGCAAACAACAAAGCACTGGCCGCAAAGTATACATTCGTTTCCTATTATGTAGGCCTGATTGCCGGAAAACCTTATGGATTTTACCGGGCAATGACGGATACACTTATAGCAGTTCCTGCAATTTGATTTTTTAAGGGTAAGGCAGTCCATACCATTATGCCTCCAAAAGGTTTAAAGGTTTTAAGACCTTTTCATTAAAAAAGTCTTTAAAATTTTCAGGTGTGATTCCGGTATAAATATCGTCGTCAACCGTAATGGTAACACCCTCGCGGTTACACTTACCGGTACAAAAACTACCGGCAAGTGTAACTTCGTTTTTTAAATTGTGTTCTGATATTGACTTTTCAAAAAGTTCAACCAGTTTTTCAGATCCCTTCAAATGGCAGGAAGAACCTACGCATATTTGAACGATCATCTTACTTCACCTTTCCTAACACATTTTGACCAAAAAATTCGGTTACATTATCAGGAGATACGGAATAATCCTTGTCATCTACAGTAACGCAAACGCCCTCCTGACATCTGCCCATGCAGAAGGTTCCGGCAAGTTCAACTTTATCGCCGAGATCGTTTTCTTTTATTAAATATTGAAGGCTCTCAACCACAGGTCTGGATCCTTTAATATGACATGAAGAACCTATACATACTGTAATTTTCATAATAATTCCCCTTATTCGTAATCTACAACATCAATCCAAGAGTGTAAGAATTCGCGCTCCTCGGCATTTCCCTTAACTGTTTGTGAGGCTGCTACGATAGGCATCCACTTTTGAACATACTGTTTAGCGGTATTGCTCTTTTTACAGAACAGATCGAGATATTCCTTAGCTCCGTCAATATCTCCGTTCAGCCAGAATAAAAGATATGTTCTGGCAACATCGGCGGATGCGTTTCCCTGTGTTGCATGTGACCAGTCTAAAATACAGGGAGTACCGTCCTTTTTAATAATGATATTCGACGGGTTAAAGTCTCCGTGGCAAACCTTATTATGCTTAGGCATACCCTCCAAACGGGTGTGCAGATCATAGCGCACGGTTGCCGACAGATCTGTCTCGCTTATCTTACGGTTCATTTTGTCCTTAAGTTTATTAAGTCCGGGGCAAGTTTTGCTGTGCATTTCAAGCTGAAGATCCACAAAAAGATTTAAATATTCTTCCTTTTTGTCAGGATTTTCTTCCATAAGCTGAGCAAGTGTTTTTCCCTCAACATATTCGGAGACAATGGTCCACTTTCCGTCTATAACGGTTACTTCCAAAACTTTGGGAATTACAAGTCCTGTTTCCTCAACTCTGGCCTGATTTAAAGCCTCGTTCAAAACATCTGCCTTTGAATATTCCTTATCGAATACCTTTAATGCGCGGTCGCCGTCGCGATAAACGGTTTTGTTGTTTCTTACTGCAATAATACGATCAAGTTTCATATCTTTTACCCTCCTTAATTCTTCTTAAGTCCGCTTTTTGCTCTGCGGTAAGCCTGTTTGAAGTTATGCTCGTCATCTTCTACTGCGATATCCAAAGCGGTGGGCTTTTTTGTTTCGGTAAAATGTTTTTTACCATAGTAGGCATTGAGATACATTTGCTTTATTTCGCTCATAAGCGGATAACGCGGGTTTGCGCCTGTGCACTGATCGTCGAACGCCTGCTCAACCATTGCGTCAAGACGGTCAAGGAAGTCTTTTTCATCCGGTACATAATCTTTAATTGTAGGTTTGATTCCTACGCGCTCCTTAAGGGCGTTTATAGCCTTAATAAGGTTTTCAAGTTTTTCGGTATCATCCTTGCCTTCAATATTAAGGGAATCCGCAACCTCTGCATAACGCGCAAGTGTGTGAGGATGATCGTACTGGCTGAATGTTCCCATCTTGGCAGGTGCTTCAGCTGCATTGAATCTCAAAACTTCTTCTATCATGAGAGCGTTTGCAACACCGTGAGGCAGATGATGGAATGCTCCGAGTTTGTGAGCCATTGAATGGCATACGCCGAGGAATGCGTTAGCAAAAGCCATACCTGCCATTGTGGCTGCGTTTGCCATTTTTTCACGGGCTTCAACATCTGTTTGGCCGTTATCGTAAGCACGGGGCAGATATTCAAAAATTGTTTGCAAAGCCTGTTTTGCAAGACCGTCTGTATAACCGGTTGCCATAACCGAAGCGTATGCTTCAAGTGCATGGGTAACAGCGTCGATACCTGAAGCGGCAGTAAGTCCCTTAGGTGCGCTCATATGGAAATCGGTATCGATTATTGCCATGTTAGGAAGCAGCTGGTAGTCGGCAAGAGGATATTTAACTCCGCTCTTTTCATCGGTTATAACCGCAAAAGGAGTTACCTCGGAGCCTGTACCTGCAGATGTAGGAATTGCAATAAAGTATGCCTTTTCACCCATTTTGGGGAATGTATATACACGCTTGCGTATATCGATAAAGCGCATTGCCATATCCATAAAGTCAACATCGGGATGTTCGTAAAGTACCCACATTATCTTACCTGCGTCCATTGCCGATCCACCGCCGAGGGCGATTATGGTATCAGGCTTAAAGGCACGCATTTGCTCTGCTCCTTCCATTGCACATGCAAGGGTCGGATCCGGAGCTACATCGAAAAATGTTGCATGCTCGATTCCCATTTCTTCCAGTTTGTCGGTAATCGGTTTTGTATATCCGTTATTGTAAAGGAAAGAGTCGGTTACGATGAACGCACGTTTTTTGCCCATTACCGTTTTAAGCTCATCCAAAGCTACCGGCAAGCATCCTTTTTTAATATATACCTTTTCAGGCGCTCTGAACCACAACATATTTTCCCTTCTTTCAGCAACTGTCTTAATATTAATTAAGTGTTTTACACCAACATTTTCGGAAACGCTGTTTCCGCCCCAGGATCCGCAGCCCAGCGTTAAGGACGGAGCAAGTTTAAAGTTGTAAAGGTCGCCTATTCCGCCGTGAGAAGACGGGGTGTTTACCAAAATACGGCAGGTCTTCATGCGTTCGGAGAATTCATGTAATTTATCCTGCTCTGTTGCTACATTAAGGTATATAGAAGATGTATGTCCGTATCCGCCGTCGGCAATCAAATGTTCTGCCTTGCCGAATGCGTCCTGAATATCTTCGGCTTTGTACATTGCAAGCACGGGAGAGAGCTTTTCATGCGCAAATTCTTCCGAAAGGTCAACGCTTTCTACCTCGCCGATCAAAATCTTGCTTCCTTCAGGAATTTTTACTCCGGCAAGAGCTGCGATTTTGTATGCGCTCTGTCCTACAATTTTTGCATTAAGGGCGCCGTTGATAAGGATTGTCTTCCTTACCTTTTCAAGCTCATCGCCTTTAAGGAAATAGCATCCGCGGTTTGCGAACTCTGTTTTTACTTCTTTATACACATTTTTGTGAACGATAACCGATTGCTCGCTCGCGCAGATCATTCCGTTATCAAAAGTCTTTGAATGAATTATGGAGTTAACCGCCAAAATAATATCCGCAGTATCATCAATAATGGCAGGTGTGTTTCCGGCGCCTACGCCGAGAGCCGGTTTTCCGGAAGAATATGCAGCCTTTACCATTCCGGGACCGCCTGTTGCCAGAATAATATCCGATTCTTTCATTAAAAGATTCGTCATATCGAGCGACGGTACATCGATCCAGTCGATTATGCCCTCCGGAGCGCCGGCCGCTACCGCTGCGTCAAGAACGAGTTTTGCTGCGGCTATTGTTGATTTTTTAGCTCTCGGGTGGGGGCTTATGATTATTGCGTTGCGTGTTTTAAGAGCAAGAAGAGTTTTGAATATTGCAGTTGATGTTGGGTTGGTTGTAGGAATAACCGCGCCGATAACTCCGATAGGTTCGGCAAGTTTTTTAATGCCGTATGCCTTATCCTCTTCTATAACGCCGCATGTTTTTGTGTTTTTATATGCGTTATAAATATATTCGGCTGCGTAGTTATTTTTAATAACCTTGTCCTCAACAATGCCCATTCCGGTTTCCTCAACCGCAAGTTTTGCAAGAGGAATTCTTGCCTGGTTTGCGGCGATTGCGGCTGCTTTAAAGATTTTGTCAACCTGTTCCTGCGTATAGGTTGCAAACTTTTCTTCGGCCTTTTTAACTCTTAAAAGGGCCTCTTCCAGCGCCTCAACGCTGTCTACGATTTTTCTTTCTTTGTTTTCCATATGGGTTACCTCCAAAATTTTACTCAATAATTTGGGATTTTAAATGTGCTAATGATAAAGCCAGATTTTCATACCGGATCAAAACATCGGCCGGTTTGTAGAGCTTTACCGGAGCGAAAGTCCAGATGTTTTTAATTCCGTTTTCGCAAAGGATATTTAATACGGTTTGCGCCGCATCTGCCGGCACGGCTATAATTCCTATTTTAATATCGTTATCCCGGCAGAACCGGGAAAGATCTTCCATTGGATATATAACCTTTCCGGAATCAAGCTTTATAGGTTCTGTGACTTTTTTGTCAAACGCCGCTGAGACTGTACAACCGTATTCCTCAAACCCTGAATACTCCAAAAGTGCCATTCCCAGTTTTCCGGCTCCGATTATTATCGTTTTGCCGTTTTCACATCCGGAGAATTTCTCCAGGCTGCATATAAGATTGTTTTTTATGTAGCCTATTTTGGGTTTGCCGTTTCCGCACATAGCGGCCAGATCCTTGCGAACCTGAACATCTCCCAGCCCCAGATCTTTTGCCACGGTTGTGGCAGAGACCGTAAGCGTTTCCGGCGGAAGCTTTTTTAAATACTTAAGATACAGTGGAATTCTGCCCAGCGAGGCTTTTGAAATTTCCCTATGTTCCATTAAGCTTTCTCCTAACATATTTTAGGTTGATATTATTTTAACAAACTTTTTTTAATTTGGGAATTGCCGCTTTCTCAATTCGGTATTGCATTTATCGATATGCTTTGTAACGAATTAAGCAGCCGTTTTGTACACTCTTTCAATTTTTAGGATATTTCTGTTGGATTTTTATTAATTTTTTACATTGCCATTTTATTACTTTTGATGTATAATTTTGCAGTATTTGTATTGAGTTCCAATTATTATAAATATTAAGAAACACTAAAAATGTTTAATAATTATTGCAAATACCCGGCCGGCGAGCGAAATTCTTTGCCCCTACAAATAAATAATTCTTAGAAATGGCAAAGTCAAAAGCGGCAGATGTTTTAGTAAAAAGTGAATCACTGATATTGAAAAGTAAAATCGACAAGCGTCTTACAATACTTGCCGATTTTGATTTTTACATTTATTTTTAATGCTAATGCGGACATTAAACCTTAAGCGCCACAATTGCCGCAATTCCGATTGCTAAAACGATAATATCTTTTTTTGTGCACCTTTCTTTATAAATTATCATTCCCAAAATAATGGAGGCTGCAATTGTGCCGATGTTTAGTATGGGAAATACCACAGCTGCCTTTAACCTGCCTGTAAGAATTGTGTTGCACAAATTTGACGCACCGAAAGCAATGCCAATCAATGCGGCATAATAAAGTTTTTTTGCTGCACAGTTTTCTTTTCCTTTTTTACTGCACAAAGCTAATGCAAATGAAACAATGCCTGCAAACAAAAAAGCAATAAGCAAAAACAGCGGGGTTTGTCCGGAATATTTTGTGCTTTGCTGAACTTTTTGCATAATCCCAAGTCCTCCGGACGCAAGCATTGCGGCAACAATCGGTAAAAAGAAGCTCTTACTTTTTTCTTTGCTGTCGCTGCTTTTGATGCCGCATAACACAATCATAACCACCACCAGAGCAACGCCGATGATATTGACTGCGTTTATAGGCTCTTTCCACAATATACTTCCGAAAAGGGTTGGAAAAACAAATCCCAGGGAATATATCATTGAGCAAATTCCGGTTTTTCCGTTCTTAAGAGCAAGGGTATAAAAATACTGCGCTGCCAAAAGCAATGTCCCATAGATAAGCGAGCAATAAACAAGACCTGCTTCCATTTTGTTAAAAGATACACCTGTTAATCCCAGAACAATTCCGCCGCAGCTGAAAATTAATCCCTGTAAGCAAAAGAAATTCTTCGTTCCAAAGCTTATATCGGAAATGTTTTTTGAAAATATATTTCTCACCGTTGCAAGCAATATGCTGACTGACAAAAGTATTGCCGACATTATATTTCACCTTGTATAATTTTCTTCAGCTCATCACTCAAAATTATGCGTGTATCATCGTCAACCAAGCTGAAACGGTTTCCGTCATTCGGAGTGCTAAGGTAGTTCCACACGCAATATGGAATATCCCAGTCATTTAGTACTTTTATCATATCACGCATCCAGTTTTCCCTATATTTTATGTTGCAGTGCCTTATTGTGCCAAACTCTCCGCACCATAATATTTTATCAGGGTTTCTTTCTGTAAACTTCTTTGACGGCAGCATATATTCTTTCAAATACTCTATATCCATTCGCTGCATATTCGGATATGCGTTTTCACTGCCTAAAAGCCTGTAATATTCGCGATAACGCTCAATATCATCTGTAGGATACGGCATTTTTCTGTTATAATAAAGCGGTCCTGCCTGCAAAACTCCCTGCTGATGCGTAAATTCATGCGGTGCATAGCAATGAAAGGTGTAAATTATATTTTCATCATCATATGTTTTTATTTTGTCAAGTCCTGATGGGCTGTTCCATTCTATGCCACCTATAATTATAATTCGATTTTTATTAAGTTTTCTTATTGCTTCAACAGTCTTTTGAGCTAACTCATTCCATTCTTCTGCCGTTGCATTTACAACCTCGTTTAAAAGTTCAAACGCAACATCGGTTTCAGACGAAAATTCTTTTTCAAGCATTTCCCAAACGCCGATAAATCTCTTTTGCAGCTTTTCATCCTGCATAAGTCCTTTTTCTTCAAGGATGTCGCAATAGTTTCCTATGGCTTTATGCATGTTTAATATCGGCCGTAATTTATACTTTTTGCACCAATCTACAAATTTATGTAATATATCTATAATTTCCGAACGATACCGATAGGGGCTTTCTTCTATGACAATTTGGTCAAAACCGAGCCTGATATGGTCCATACCGAGTGAAGCTATGTATTTTATGTCATTTTCGGTAATATAGCTTTCAAAATGTTCCAAATCTCCTATGGTAATTTTCATGCGCTGCTGCGGCGGCAAAACATTAAAGCGTTTATAATTGGTCAGCCATCCGCCCATTCCCATTCCTTTTTGAAATCCGGTGATTTTCCTCATTTAGATCTCCTCCTGTTATCGATTATTTTATCATAACATCATAAATACAACTATGCCTCTTCATATTAAAACTTGTACTAAACATAGATATATGATATAGTATCCGTGAGGTGACCTTGGTTTGTATCTTATAAACATAACTCCAGACAATATAAGCAAATATCCTTTGCATACTCATAAAAATTATGAAGTCATGGTTTATCTTGAGGGTAATGGATATCTGAAAACCGATGATAAAGACTATTCATTTTGCCCGGGAAGCGTTATAATTGTGCCTCCCTTTATTAAACACGGTTCTTGTTCGGAAAATGGGTTCAAAAACATAAGCATTGAGGGTTCATTTGAAAATATGTTAACAAGCAAAAGCATAATAACATTTACCGATAATTCCGAAAACGAACTTTCTGTATTGGCAAAGCTCATATACAATAACAGATATAAAGATAAAAGTTATCTTTATGCGCTCTGTTGTGCACTTTCCAAAAGATTAATTCTTGAAACAAACAACAAAAGTCAGCTATTGTCGGCAATTGATAATATCATATTGAATATAAGCGAAAACTACTATAACAGTAATCTTGATTTAAACAATATATTGAATGAAAGCGGATATGCGAAGGATTATATCCGTATGCAGTTCAAAAAACTGACTAAAAAAACACCCACCGCTTTTCTAAACGAAGTGCGAATTAAGCATGCATATTTTTTAATCGGTATATACGGCAATAATATATCACTCGGAGAAATAGCTGAGAGATGCGGATATACCGATTATGTGTACTTTTCAAAAAAATTCAAGCAAATAATAGGTATATCCCCTGCAAACGCAATACGCAAATAAAATCTAATACATTACAAGGCTTTTGAACCTGATGTGATAAAATGAAGAAACCCTGCATAAATACAAATCTTATTCTACAGGTTTTCTTCATATATTTTACAGGCATTCTTCATAAAAACATAAAAAAGAACAGATAATTTAAACTGCAATAGTTCTAATTACCTGTTCTGTTAATTTGGTCCGCCCGAAGGGATTCGAACCCCCGACCTTCAGAATCGGAATCTGCTGCGCTATCCAGCTGTGCCACGGGCGGATGATTTTTTCTGTTAATACAGTGTATCATTTTCTCCGCCGGATTTCAATAGCATTTTGGCACTTTCCGCTTTCGGTTTATTATAATAATCAAATCCCAAACGCTTTAGGCCGGCAATAGTCAACCCCCACACGCCTTATAAACGCCAAAATTCCGGTTTTTATAAATATCAAATTTATATCAGCCTTTTCTTGTGGGTTTAACATTTACAACCGGGTTTATACTTCCCTCGATTACACCGTGGGTCTCTTCAAATCTTTTAATTTCTTCCCGTATGAGAACAAGAATATGGCTGTTTAATGATCGCCCTTCATATTCGGCAACAAAGCCGAGTTTCCTGAGCATTTCTTCCTCTATTCTTATTGAAACACTTTTTACAGACATAGGTCACCTCTTGTTAACTATATTATATGTTTATTTTATATTCATTATGTGTTATAATATTAAAAACAGATATACTGTATATCTAAAACATTAAAGGAGATGTTAAAATGCGCGTTGCTATTATCGGATCAAGGGGGATGCGTGTAAACAAACTGGAAGAATATCTTCCGGCAGGCGTAACGGAGATTGTATCCGGCGGCGCCAGGGGAGTTGACAGCTGCGCCAGAGCATATGCGCTGAATAACAATATAAAACTCACTGAGTTTCTCCCTAAATATAAAGAATACGGCCGAGCCGCTCCCCTTATCAGAAACATTGAAATTATAGAAAATGCTGATATTGTCCTTGCCTTTTGGGACAAAATATCCCATGGCACAAAATTCACTATCGACCACTGCGTCAAGCGCAAAATTCCTTTCAAGGTGTTTATTCCTTGCGAGCCGCACGGCAGCTACGAAGAGCTATAATCCGGAGGTTAGAGCCGAATCTGTTTTTTAAAAATGCCGATATAAAATAATACGAAAACCATCTGCGTTTTTGTATTATTTTATTTTTCTTTACATTATAATTATAGGCAAGCAGGGATAAGCCGAACCTGCCCAAAACAGCGATCTTTAGGCTTGTCGTCTTTGCGAGGCGTCAGCCTTGCGGCATCCTCCGCACCCAAAACTGCCTTAAATTTCATCCGTTTTGGGTCGAAGATTTTTTAAACTGATATATTTTTTACAGGGCGAGGCAAAAACACAGGTAATCCTAGCGGATTACCGAGTATTTTAACAAATGCCATGTGAAAAATTAGCGTTTAAAAAACAGATTCGGATTTATCACTGCTTGCCTAAGGAACAATATAAACAGAAAATGTGAACAAACCTTGTGTTGCGCCGGGTAGGCAAACAGGGATAAGCCGAACCTGCCCAAAACAGCGATCTTTAGGCATTTTTAGGCTTGTCGTCTTTGTGGGGGTGCCGGCCTAGGCGGATAAAGCGGATAAAATAATAAAACAGATAATATATAAAATATACTTAAAAAAATATACTTAAAAATAAAATTGCAAATTTTTACAAAGATTTAAATATTTTTTAAACTTGAAAACCGATTGTTGATTTTATGATACAGAGCGATTATAATATTACAAAAGACAGCGTCGCTTTGAGGTGAAAAATGCAGAAAAAAGTAGAAATGCGCAAACAAAAAAACCGAAATTGTAATATAAAACATTTTGGGATTTTTAATGTTAATCCTTATTATGTTTATTTGGTCTTTCCCGTATCGATAGTTTTTATGGAGCTTGTTTTTAAAGCGGTTACCATGAATTCGTTTTTTGATATTGGGCTTTTCTTTATGCCTCTTTTTTCAATCATGTTCGGTACGGTTGTTTCTTTAATATGCACATCCTTCTCGGAAAAGACAAATAATATTCTGGCAAAAATCTTTTTAATACTTATATGGCTTATTTTTGCAGTGCAGATAGTATATCACTGGTGTTTTGATAAATATTTGATTTTATATTCCGTGGGAGCCGGCGGTGCCGATCAGGTTATTGAGGAAGGAATTATAAAAACCACCCTTCGCACCATAAAGGCATGTGCGCTTCCCATAATTATTTCTTTTATACCTGTACTGTTTGGAATTATATTTATAGGAAAACGCAAATTGACCTTTAATAAAACAGCAGGACTTAAAAGACTTTTCGGATTTTTGGGAAGTCTTGCTTATTACGGAGTTGTTCTGCTTTTGGTTTTGCTAATTCCCAGTTCCAACGAGGTTTACCGGCAGGCGTTTGACCCCAACCTTACGGCTAAAACGCTGGGTCTTATAAACACGGAACTTATGGATTTCAGGTACAATGTTTTGGGTATGAATTCAAGCTCCGAAATAGATAACACAAAAAAGGTAAACGCCTCTTTAAACACTAAGGTATATGAGCCCTGGAAGACAGATATTGACTTTTCATCTCTTATGGAAAATGAAAAGGATGAAGATCTTAAAAAGATGCATGAATACTTTGCCAAAAGAGCTCCGACTTTTAAAAATGAGTATACCGGGCGTTTTAAGGGATATAACCTTATATTTGTTACGGCAGAAGGCTTTTCTCCCTATGCCATTGACAAAGATCTTACCCCTACCCTTTACAAGATGTATTCCAAAGGTTTTAAGTTTAATAATTACTACACCCCTATTTGGGGAGTAAGCACATCGGACGGAGAGTATGTTAATTGCACCGGACTTATACCGAAATCCGGAGTTTGGAGCTTTTACCGCTCCGGAAAACAGCAGAACGACATGCGTTTTACTCTTGGAAGACAGTTTTTGAAAAGCGGCCTTGAAAAGGTTTACGCATATCATCCGCACACATATACATACTATCACCGCGATATTTCTCACACCAATATGGGGTATGATTTTAAAGGATACGGAAACGGGCTTGAGGGCAAAATTACAAAATCCTGGCCTGAATCGGATCTTGAAACAATAAACGCCACAGCGAATGAATATATCTCCTCAAATAAGCAGTTTCACGCTTATTATATGAGCGTCAGCGGTCATCTGGAGTATAATTTTGAAGGCAATGCGATGGCGCAAAAAAATAAAGCTCTTGTAAGCGGTCTTAACTGTTCCGAAAGGGTAAAAGCCTACAAAGCATGTAACATAGAATTAGACAGAGCCATGCAGGCACTTATATCAAAGCTTGAAAAGGCCGGCGTTGCCGAAAAAACCCTTATTGTAATCGCTCCGGATCATTATCCGTATGGACTTGAGGACAAGGAAAGCGATGACAAATACCACTATTTCAGCGAGATACTGGGGCACAATGTGGAAACAAATTTTGAACTCTATAAAAGTGTTCTTCTGATGTATTCTCCGTCCATGTCCGAGCCGGTCTCGGTTGAAAAATACTGCAGCAGTTTGGATATCCTGCCAACCCTTTCAAATCTTTTTGATTTTGAATATGATTCGCGGCTTTTAATGGGAAGAGATATTTTTTCAACATCCCCCCAATTGGTTGTCTTTTCCAACCGAAGCTTTATAACAGAGGACGGAATGTACAATTCCGTTACAAAGCAGTTTACCCCCTTTAAAGGCCACGAAAGTAAGATAACAGACGATTATATTGAAAAATATAAGGTAGAAATTAACAATATGTATCTTGCTTCTGCGGGGATTTTAGATTATGATTATTATAGGATTGTTTATAACAACAAATAAGAAGTCAAATATTAAAAGTTAATTAATGTAAGGGAAAGGAAATCAAGGCATGGCATATTTTTTTAAGGAAGCATCGCATACATTTAACGAGTATTTGTTGGTACCGGGGTATTCATCCTCAGAATGTATTCCGTCGGCAGTATCTCTGAAAACACCGGTTGTAAAATATAAAAAGGGGCAGGAAGATTGTCCTCTTACTATGAACATTCCGCTTACATCCGCAATAATGCAGTCTGTATCCGGCGACAGACTTGCGGTTGCTCTTGCGAAGGAAGGCGGAATATCCTTTATATTCGGTTCTCAGTCTATTGAATCCGAAGCGGCAATGGTAAAAAGAGCAAAGAATTTTAAAGCAGGCTTTGTAATAAGCGATTCAAACATCGGTCCGGATTGCACCCTTAAAGATATACTTGAGCTTAAAAAGAAAACGGGTCATTCCACCGTTGCAGTAACAGATAACGGCGAAGCCGACGGTAAACTTTTGGGAATGGTAACCAGCAGAGACTATCGCATAAGCCGCATGTCCGAGGACACGCCGGTTCGCGATTTTATGACTCCGTTTGATAAGCTGATCTGGGCTTTGGACGGTACTACCCTTAAAGAGGCAAACAACATTATCTGGGACAATAAGCTCAACACCCTTCCCATAGTAGATAAAGACGGCCGCCTTTGCCATATGGTTTTCAGGAAGGATTATGATTCCCACAAAGAAAATCCTTTAGAGCTTTTGGACGCAAACAAGCGCTATGTTGTGGGCGCCGGAATAAACACCAGGGATTATGAGCAAAGGGTTCCCGCCCTTGTAAACGCCGGAGCAGATGTACTTTGCATAGATTCATCCGAAGGCTTTTCGGAATGGCAGAAAATAACCATTGACTATATTCGAAAAAATTACGGTGACACGGTAAAGGTAGGCGCCGGCAATGTTGTAGACCGAGAAGGATTTTTATTCCTTGCGGAATGCGGAGCCGATTTTGTTAAGGTTGGCATAGGCGGAGGTTCCATATGCATAACAAGAGAGCAAAAAGGAATCGGCCGAGGCCAGGCGACCGCGCTTATAGATGTATGCGCCGCAAGAGACGAATATTTTGAAAAGACCGGTATTTATGTTCCGGTATGCTCCGACGGTGGAATTGTACAGGACTATCACATGACCCTTGCCCTTGCAATGGGAGCCGATTTCCTGATGCTGGGCAGATATTTTGCAAGATTTGACGAAAGCCCCACAAACAAACTTTCAATTGCCGGAAATTATGTTAAGGAGTACTGGGGTGAAGGTTCTAACCGTGCCCGTAACTGGCAGAGATACGATTTAGGCGGAAAGGCCGGCCTTTCCTTTGAAGAAGGTGTTGACTCCTATGTGCCTTACGCCGGCACCCTTAAAGACAATGTGTGCCTGTCGCTTAACAAGGTTAGATCTACAATGTGCAACTGCGGCGCTCTTTCAATTGAGCAGCTTCAGCAAAAGGCTAAAATAACTCTTGTATCCGCCACCAGCATAATAGAAGGCGGAGCGCACGATGTTATTCAAAAAGATACAACCGGTAATGTTATAAAATAGCATATAAATGTTGCGGTTTTGTTGTGCCGGCAGAGGCAACACAATAATAAACGGGATTTATCCCTGATTGTCTAAAATAAAAGGAGGTCTTTTTATGAAAAACTGTCCAAATTGCAATGCTGAATTATATGATAACGCCATATACTGCACAAGCTGTGGAATTAAGGTGGAAAATAATTCTGAGGCTGAGCAAAACGCCGCCGATCTTAACGGAAACTCCGGTGCTGATGCAAGCGGTAATCCTAATGCATACTCCAGCCCTTTTATAAATGCTGATAGTGATTCAAATTCTAATCCTTATGAAAATGCTAATCCGGATGCAAATAAAGAAAGTGCCGATAAATCTTCCTACGCTCCTTTTAATCCGTACATAAATGTAGAATGCAGGCCGAACGAAGGAAACACAGCGCCCGGAGCGCAGTTCTATGGGTCTAAAAAGGTTATGCATAATCCGTATTCCGTACCAAACGCAAAGACAAGTTTCAGCGGAGGACTTCTGGCATGGTCGATAACAAATCTTGTCTGTGGTTTATTGTTTGGCGGTTTGGCATCGATTATAATGTCAATTATTGCGCTTGTAAAAGTTTGCAATGTTCAAAACTTAACGAATCCGCTTGAAATAGCTTCGTCGAATAACACAGCAAAAATTCTTAACATAATATCTACCGTATTATCCGCTATTGTGTTTATTCTATTGGTTATTATACTTACAGTGGCTATTGTCAGTACGATTCAGGACCCTGAATACTACCAGATTCCTGATTCATATCTGCGCTGATAATATGGATTTAAACTTATACTCAAAAATTTTTCGGATTTAACGAACTTAAATTTTAAATGAATTTTTTAAGTGAATCGGCAATAAATGCAAACCTTTTTTGCAGTACCTAAGACAGCTTAGCATTTAATGCCCTGCAAGTATTAAAATTACAAAAAAGCGGCGGACAGAATCAAAAGATTCTGCCCGCCGCGTTATCTTTTTTATTCATTAACCGGCCAAATCTGCTCGGATTGTTTTTGATCTATACTTTTTAAAATAAATCTACCGCTTTCAAACACTATATAACTGTTCTTGCTGCCCTCTTTAGGTATAGAAACCGACCCCGGATTAATGCGGATGACGCCATCCCTATTACTGCACTTAGGTATATGGGTATGTCCGCTTAAAACTATGTCGCCTTTTTTAAAATGCGGCAGGTCTGACATTTTTAAATGCCCGTGGGTTGCATAAACAAGGTTTTTACTTGTTAAATCCAACACTGCATAATCAGACATAATAGGGAATTCCAAAACCATTTGGTCAACCTCGCTGTCGCAATTTCCGCGAACACATAAAATATCTTCTTTAATCTCGTTTAACATTGCTATTACTTTTTTTGGATTATAATCCTTCGGCAAATCGTTTCTTGGTCCGTGATATAAAATATCACCTAATAATATCAACCGGTCGGCCTTTTCCTCCCTATAACAAGACAAAAGTTTTTCGCACCAGTAGGCGCTTCCATGAATATCCGAAGCGATCATCCACTTCATATCAATCATCCCCGAAAACCTTTCTTTTTGAACTTACAAGCTCTTCAATAAACATTCTGTCAAGATCCGAAAGGGTGTAATCTTCGCGATGTATAAGCACATCTTTATATCTGCGTGCATTACCGTTAAATTCACATTCCACAAGATTATACCTTTTAAGCAAATCCTTTGGTATTGAAGAAACCCACATATATGTGTTTTTGTTTTTTGAAAGCAGCTCAAACTGACTTGCCCGTTCAAAAACAAAAACCCTGCAACCTTCGTGCTCAAACAGTTCATCCTTTTTTACCTCTGTTTGAGGCAAAGACGGAACATAAGGATCCGCATGAGCAATTTCTATATAATCTTTAAGATCCTCAAATTTAATTCCTTCCGATTTATTAAGCGGACTTTCTTCGCTCGTTACCAGTGTATATTCAAATTCGGTTATAAGCTCGCCCGCAAGGCCTTTTTCGTTCATCATTGCCTTGTAATATCCGTCGTATCTTTCACAATACCGCAAAATTCCAAGCTTATAGTCCTCATGAAGAATATTATTAATAACCCGGTAGGCATTGGTTTCCTTGTAAAAAATTTCGGTTTTGGACTTTGGATCCAGCCTCTTTGAAAATTCGGCAAGAGCCGATGCAATATAGCTTGCTCTGGGGGTTGAAATTGAAAACTGCCGCTTTGCGGTGGTGCCTTTTTTAAATACATTTTCAATATCGTCAACCTGCTTTAATATCTTTCTGGCATAGCGAACAAACAATTCTCCGTCAGGGGTGAGGAACATTCCTCTTGCGCTTCTCTCAAACAATGTTACCCCCAAATTGTTTTCAAGTTCCTTAATTGCGCGGCTGAGCGCAGGCGCACCGACAATAAGTCTGTCTGCCGCCTTGTTTATTGAATTGGTTTCGGCTACCGCCAATGCATATTTCATGTGAAGCAGATTCATAACATTGCCCCTTTAGTATTGCAACTGTATATTATAAGATTTTTTAAGCATTATGTTTTTAATATCATGCTGCATTATGGTTATTATAACATATTTTCTGCAACTTTAAAAGTACAATGATTTAAATTTCAATATATAAAAAATCCGCATTTTAAAGACAAATTTTTTGTATTTTTCCTTTACAATTAATACAAAAACCGCTATAATAGTTGTTACATCTGTTTTTTATAGGCTGGTGAGAGTCGAACCAAAAAAATATTTTATAAATAAGAAAAGGAGAATTTGTGCCGGTTAAACTGTTAATCGAGCAAGACTGTTAAAAATGAAAAATCACATTAAACTTTCCGATCATTTTAATTGTACAAGGCTTTTGCGCTTTGTTTTTCCTTCTATAATAATGATGCTTTTTACTTCGGTCTATGGCGTTGTGGACGGCCTGTTCGTTTCAAACTTTGCCGGAAAGACTTCCTTTGCGGCAATTAATCTTGTAATGCCATTTGTTATGATTTTGGGCGGCATTGGCTTCATGCTTGGCACCGGAGGCACTGCCCTTGTTTCCAAAACCTTAGGCGAAGGGGACAATCAAAAAGCCAACCGCTATTTTTCAATGATAATAATTTTTACCCTGATTCTTGGAATCTTTTTAACCGCTTTGGGAATTATTTTCATAAGACCTGTTGCGCTTTTTCTGGGCGCAACCCCCGGAATGATTGACGATTGTGTGCTCTACGGCAGAATTGTAACCGGCTTTACCTTTGCCTTTATGCTGCAAAATGTTTTTCAAAGTTTTCTTATTGCAGCTGAAAAACCAAAGTTTGGCCTTGTTACCACCATTGCCGCCGGCGTCACAAATATAATTTTAGACTGGCTTTTCGTTGCGGTTTTTAAATGGGGAGTTGCCGGTGCGGCGATTGCAACCGGTATAAGCCAATGCGTAGGCGGAATAATTCCCCTTGTTTACTTTTTGCGGCCTAACAAGAGCCGGCTGCGTCTGGTTGCTGCACCGCTTAAATTAAAACCGCTCCTTATTGCATGCGGTAACGGTTCTTCCGAACTTATGAGCAACATTTCATCTTCGGTTGTAAGCATGGTTTACAACTTTCAACTGCTTAAATATCTCGGTGAAAACGGAATATCGGCATACGGTGTGTTAATGTATGTCCAGTTTATTTTTGTTGCAATTTATATAGGATATTCTATCGGTGTTGCTCCGATTGTGGGGTATCATTTCGGCGCCCAAAATCATGCCGAACTTAAAAATCTGCTTAAAATCAGTACACTGCTGATGATCTTTTCCGGAATTGCTCTTACTGCGTCCGCTCTTCTGCTAAGCTCTCCGCTGGCGCACATTTTTGTCGGATATGATAAGGAACTGTTTAACCTTACCTGCCATGCCTTTAAACTTTTTTCATTTGCGTTTTTATTTGCAGGATTCAACATATTTGCGTCCTCGTTCTTTACGGCTCTCAGCAACGGAGGCATTTCCGCAGCCATTTCGTTTTTGCGAACCCTTTTATTCCAAACCTCGTCTGTGCTGTTTTTGCCGCTTATTTTTGGGGTTGACGGAATATGGTATGCGATTACGGCAGCGGAGATTTTCGCAAGCTGCATTTCGGTGCTTTTCCTTGTAATGAACCGAAAAAAATATAAGTATTTTTAGTTTTGTATGGTTTCATATCCCGGCGCGGCAAAGTCAGTTTCTGCCACACCGGTAAATCCGAATATTTTAAGCTCTTGATAGCAGACCTTTTAATAAGAAACAAAAAATCCGCTTCTGAAATTTCAGATACGGATTTTTTATTATTTTAATACAATAATTAATAGGTACAAATTGGCTTAGAAATATTTTATCAACATTCCTTTATTAATATGCAGCTATTGACAGGCATTGTAAATTCAAGTTTTTCGGTGGTTTCTGTTTTTTCGCCGGAATGATCAGCATCTACCCTAAAGACATCATACATTCCGCCGTTTTTCATATCAATTGACAGAGTTTTATCCGAAGCGTTATCATCCTCCGAGTAATATGTAACTACCATCACGGCTTTTTTGTTTTCATCTATTCCGCAAAGGGTATAAATATCAGGAATATCGTTTTCGCACTCTATTTCTCCTACACAGTCATAAAACATTCCGAACCAATACAATGGATAATACGGCTTTTTGCGGCGGCATGTATAAAAGTCAAACGGGCCGCAGAATACCGAAGGCCTGGTATCATAATACATCATCATATCCACAGGGCTGTGCTGGCCCTCGGTTATTGCTGCCATTAAAAATGCTGCTCCCTTATTGTTTCCGATTGTTTCAATTGAATATACATATTCTTCTTCCCAGCCCCTTATGTAATTCCATTCGTTGAGAATGCTTTCGGTTTCGGTATAACCGTTTTGATCCAGCATAGCGCGTATTCGAACGGCTCTTTCGGCAATTTTACTCGGATATTTAGCATAGATATGCCAGGAAAAAAAGTCAAATTCTACTTTGCATCGGCGCATTTCACTCAGAAAATCCCCAGCCCATTCCAAATCGCAACAAAGTGCGGGACCTCCGATTTTTAAATGCGGAAAACATCTCTTTAAATGCTTTGCGGCAATTTCGTAAAAATCGTAAAACTGTGCTTTGGTGCCGCCCCACATTCTTTTGTTTTTGCTTTCATCAGGATCTATGTCCGGCTCATTCCATATCTCCCAGTAATCCATATCCAGATACATTCCGTCTGCCCAGCCTTCGGTATAGTGCCGAATTACATGTTCGCAGATTACCGCCCATTTTGAAAAATCTTTGGGAGGAACCGTACCATGCTTTTTTATTTGATGTTCAATAGACTGCCCTAATCTGTAAAAGGTTTTTGTTCCCGCATCCAGCGGAACCAATATAGATTCATCGGTACATGCAAAATCATAAGAATCCGGATTGTCCGGGTCTGCGTCAAAGCAAGGAAATATGCTGGCAATATC
The DNA here is from genome assembly GCA_934444895.1 of uncultured Eubacteriales bacterium. Taxonomy (GTDB): domain Bacteria; phylum Bacillota; class Clostridia; order Oscillospirales; family Acutalibacteraceae; genus UMGS1279. Next base: position 24,945 of record CAKSDA010000004.1, read on the forward strand.
AACTGTATAAGGCCCGCCGTAAACCGTTCCGGCTATATTTGCGTCGTGATTTCTGGTGTATGGAATACGGGCCTTTTTGTAATCCTCGAAATTAGAGCGCCACTGGTCGGTTGCGTGGCGTTTATGCCAAGGCCCTCCGTTTACGCAATTTAAAGGTTTGAATTGTCCAATAATATTTTCTCTGTTTACTATAACTTTTTCCACTTTGCTCATCCTCCGAACATTTTAATGATAATCATAGATATAATTCCAAGCAGCACTCCGAAAACAGATCGCGCTGATAGTTTTTCGTGATACAAAATCGCTGCAACAATAGTTGAAATAATTGTTGCGCCTCCGTTAATAAAAGTAAACAAAAGAGCCGGAGGAAGCATCGCGGTAAGAGGAGTTGCAAACTGATTGATTACAAATACCGCCGATGCGAGCGCTGCTCCGCAAATCAGTAGAGATTTATTAAGTTTAACAGGGCGGTCTTTTTCACTTGGAATTCTGCGAATGAGAAATGTAAGGGGAATTCCCATAACTGCCACAAAGGCAAAAGAAATGAACGAAAAGACAGATACGCTGCCGTTTGGAACATATCTGGCATAAAGTTGCTGTGCCAACATTGTTGTTCCGTTTCCGAGCATTGAACCAACTAAAAGTAATGCCGTTTTAATACTGAAGTTTTTGTAAATACTGCGGGAACTTCCGATCAGCAGCCATGCTGCTGCAAAGAACACGCAAATACCAAAAATTTGAGGTAGTTTTACCGACTGACCGAAAAACATTGCCCCTGCCAACACGGGGATAATAAGTCCCGCCGTACCGAAAATTGAAACAAGGCCGACTGTACCGCTTTTCATAGCATATATATCGCAAAATCCCACTGCCATAAGGGAGGCGCCGGATAATAGCGAGATCCACACTGCAAGAGAGGATATTTGCAATCTGCCAAAAGCAGGCAGTATTAACGCCAGACCGAGCAGGGCGGATATGGTGTTTCTGTATGAAGTAAAAACAGCGGTCTTTGCAATACTGTCAATATTATTACTGCTGCGCTTGCCAAATACCGCCTGAACAACTCTGGCTAACAATATAGCCCCCAAATATATGAACATCTGCATAAAAACAGCTCCGAAATTCTAGACTTCGGAGCTATTATATCATAGTGATTTTTGCTTTTCTACCATTATGGCATCGAAAATTTTTCGATTTAAATCACGGACTTTTTTCTTATTAAATCACGGACGATTCTCTTAAAAACAACTGAACATCAATTGAATCAGACTCTTCCTTTTGGTTTCCGGCAAGAATGTTTGTAATTTTATCGACAGCCTGCTTTGCAAGCTTATTATTATCAATGCCTATTGATGACAAGGAAGGTGTCGTATATGCATCTACTGAAATGTTATCCATGCCTATAACCTTTACTTTACCGGGAACATCAATACTTTGTTCCGAAAGATATCTGATAGCTCCAAATGCCATACTGTCATACGCACAAAGCAGTGCCTCAGGTAAATCATTGTTTTTAAACATCTGCTTGGCAGCCGCATATCCCCCGGCCTCAAACCTTTCTTTTGATACTGTAATTCGGTGTTCATGTGAGTTTCCGGTAATTTCCTCCATTGCCTTTTCAAAACAAGCGCGTTTTGAGCCGGTCAGCGGATCACCTACAAATCCTATATCATGTATTCCGCCTAAATAAAAATACTGAATTGCCTTTTTCATTGCCGGTAAAAAATCATAATGTATCGACGCTGCGGAGTCTTTGCAATTACTGCCTATAGTCACCAGCGGCGTTTCATGCGGCGGAAGGGCCTGTTCGCTGCCTCCTATAAGCAAAATTCCGTCCACCGATGCATAGGTATCATAATATGATATTGTATCTTTAAGTACTTCCTCGGAAAAATTCGTTACTGCGGTACATGATTCAAATCCTCTGGCATTTAGCTCACGCTGAAGCGCCATGACCTGTTCGGCATAATAAAGGCTGTCCAACTCCGGGCACAAGACAGCCACAACAAATTTAGGATACTTGGCGTTGAAAAACTTCTTAAAGCAGCCCTCCTTACGGGCTATATCAAAAATCATTTTTCTGGTTTCTTCATTGACCTCACGGCTCATGGAAAATGCCTTGGACGCAGTAGAAACCGATACATGAGCCAACCTTGCCAAACGGGATAAAGTCATATAGAACCACCTACAAAACAGATTTTACGCGAATTATCAATTGTGTATTATAATACCAGCAAGAGTTATTTGTGTCAAGCGGTTCTCTTTTATATAGGGCTTTTGTATAGGGTTTTGCTTTGTATTGCACTTAAAAGTAAAAATGGCCTTTTACAAAATGGCGGCCTTTTGGCATTGTTTGATTTGTCCATTTGTGTTGCGCCGGGTAGGAACAAATTGTGCCATACCGGGCGCATCATTTTCTTAAAATTTAAAACAAAAAATAAAAGCCACCCTTGACAAGGGAAACTGCCCGTTTAATCATTAAAAGGCGATTCCTTAAGTCAAGGGTGATAAAATTTTAGTCTTTTATGTTGCCGGCGCAGATTATAATATCTCCGGCCATATGAATTTCATATAAATTTTATCAGTCTTCGGTTTCTTCGGAAGAATCCTCAGAAGGTTCAGCCGAAGTTTCATCTTCGTCTGCCAAATCTTCATCGATTAAATCTTCTTCGGACAAACTGTCACATTCGCATTCAATATATCCTTCTTCTTTTTTCCTGGCAAGAAGGCGGTTTACAAAAACTGCAACTGCGGTTGCGGCTGAAGCCAATGCGATAAATGCTGCGCTGATCCACAAAATGTGTTTAAGTTTCATTTTAAGCCCTCCGAAATTCAAAATAATAAATATTTTTTGCCTTTTATTATTGCTGCAACTTATAGGAACAACCATATTTGGCGGACAGGATTTCCCGCTACATCCGCACGGTTTTTAAAAGCAGCGTCAGAACATAAAAGGAGTCGGTAAAACCGAACATACTTTGCACAATTTAGATAACTTGCGTAACTCTTATTTTGCGTAATCTATTGCTCGGTTTTCACGAATCAGATTAACCTTTATCTGTCCGGGATATTCAAGCTCATTTTCAAACCGTTTTGCAACATCGTGAGCAATAATAACCATTTGATCATCATCCACAAGTTCCGGTTTAACAATAATTCTAACCTCGCGTCCGGCCTGAATGGCAAAGGAGCTTTCAACTCCGTTAAATGAATTTGCGATTTCTTCAAGCTTTTCAAGACGCTTAATGTAATTTTCAATGTTTTCTCTGCGTGCGCCGGGTCTTGCCGCGGAGATTGCGTCTGCCGCCTGAACCAGGCATGCAATAACGGTTTTTGCCTCAACATCACCGTGGTGAGCATGAATTGCGTGAATAACCGCTTCGCTTTCTTTGCACTTCTTTGCGACCTCAACGCCTAACTGTATATGCGAACCTTCCTGCTCATGGTCAAGAGCCTTTCCTATATCATGCAGGAGTCCCGCGCGGCGCGCAAGAGTTACATCCTCGCCGAGCTCTGCCGCCATTATTCCTGCTAAATAGCAAACTTCCAAGGAATGGTTTAATACATTCTGACCGTAGCTGGTTCTGTAATGAAGCCTTCCGAGAAGCCTGATAAGTTCAGGATGAAGATTATGAATACCGGCATCGAGCATTGCTCTTTCGCCTTCCTGCTTAATTGTTCTGTCAACCTCGGCTTTTGCCTTTGCGACGGTATCCTCTATTCTGGCAGGATGTATTCTTCCGTCCAAAATAAGTTTTTCAAGCGCTATTCTTGCAATTTCGCGTCTTACCGGATCAAAGCTTGAAAGGGTTATTGCCTCAGGGGTATCGTCGATAATAAGATCTACTCCGGTAGCGGTCTCAAGAGCTCTGATATTTCTTCCTTCGCGGCCTATAATGCGGCCCTTCATTTCATCGTTAGGCAGTTCTACCACAGAGATAGTGGCTTCCGACGAATGGTCGGCAGCACAGCGCTGTATTGCCTGAGAAATCATTTCTCTTGCCTTTTTATCGGTCTCATCCTTATACTGTTGTTCAAACTCTAAAATTTTAAGGGCCTTTTCGTGTGTAAGTTCACCGTCAAGCATTGACAAAAGCTGGCTCTTTGCCTGTTCTGCGGTAAGGCCTGAAATCTTCTCCAGCATTTCAAACTGGCTTTTTTTAAGATGTTCTACTTCGACCAGTTTATCTTCTACTTCTTTGGCGCGTTTTGCTAATTTTTCCTCTTTAATTTCAAGATTATCTGTTTTCCTGTCTAGATTTTCTTCTTTTTGTTGTAATCTGTGCTCCTGGCGCTGAATTTCAATGCGGCGTTCGCGCAGATCCTTATCTGCATCTGAACGCTGACGATGAATTTCTTCCTTTGCTTCAATTAACAATTCTTTTTTCTTAGTTTCTGCATTTTTCATGGCATCGCTTACTATTCTGCGAGCTTCTTCTTCCGCCGATCCTATTGCTGTACTGTCTGCCTTGCGGCGATATGCCGAACCGAACAGAAAACTTATACCTGCTAAAACAACGGCGATGACTGCCGCCATTATATAAAACGGTAATCCAACGGGCATAAAATGCACCTCCTTATATAATAAAGCGTGTTTTACAGCGAAACCATATTTTGCGGCTAAACCATATACTTTTCGCGCAATACAAAACTATGCAAAGCGCAACGGGGTCATGCCGTAAGGTTCGCACAAGAAGGCCACGCATATACCTCCGATACATTAGTGTGCTAAAAAAGCAGCCGACACGCCAAAGAGGCCGCTTTAATCACAAAAAGTTTGCATTCGGCAAACCCGGTATGAAAGAATGTGTTAAACTGTTTTTTAGTTTATAATACTTTATACTAATCTTAAGTTTTAATATGCATTGCTTTTCGATTTTTTTATATGAAAAGCAGACTGAAGACTATGTAAATATGATTTGTGGTTTGTTATACCCGGCAAAACCGAACCGCCAGTTTTTGTTAGTCCGGCGAGAGTCGATTTGCCCATACTTTTGGTTAAAAAATAAAATAAGCTATATATTTTCAGATTAACTGCCAATGTGGCATAACTAGTTTTACATACCGATATACCAAATATATTTTATTACTATTTGGTGGTCATGTCAAGGAAAATTATTTAAAATCACTATATATAGTAAATGCTCTTGCCTTTTTGGTTAGCAAATTTCTACAAACTGTTAGGCTGGTGATATTTCGCAGGCAAAATAAAGTTTTTAAAAATCCTCTTTTGTATCCTGCGGTAGATTATCATATTCATCTAAAAAGGTAATCTTTTTCCCCTTTTGTTTGTATCCTATTATCGTATCCAAATTAACCGCATGGAAACTGCGGAATATGTTGATATCTATAAGGTCGTTATCCTTTTTCAGGTCCTTTATAAGCTGTTTACATTTATATCTTTTTGACCTTTCCTCACGGTCTTTTTCTGTTTTTTCCGTCATAATATTTTCGGTAAATCTGCAGGCGCAGTTAAGAAACTCTAAACCGTTGTATCTTGCAAAGGACTTAATATCATCCTCTCTTACGCAATAAAGAGGGCGAATTAGTTCCATTCCTTTAAAATTTGTGCTATGGAGTTTTGGCATCATTGTTTGAAACTGGCCGCTGTAAAGCATACCCATAAGGGTTGTTTCAATTGCGTCATTAAAATGGTGCCCCAACGCAATTTTATTGCAACCCAGACTTTTTGCATAGCTGTAAAGATATCCTCTTCTCATTCTTGCGCAAAGATAGCAGGGGGATTCCTTTATGTTTTCAACCGCCGCAAATATATCGCTTTCAAAAAACTTTATGGGTATATTTAATAACCTGCAATTTTCCTCTATTTTTGCGCGGTTTTCTTTGCTGTATCCCGGGTCCATACATATAAACTCCAAGAAAAATTCCGTATGTCCGTGCAGGCAGAGTTCCTGCATGAGCTTTGCCAGCAAAAAAGAGTCTTTGCCGCCGGAAATGCAGACAGCTATTTTGTCTCCTTTATTTACAAGTTCATAATTTTGAACCGCTTCGATAAAACGATTCCATATTGTCTTGCGAAATTTTTTAATTATACTTCTTTCAACTTCCAAAGCCTTTTCCATGTTAAACCTCTAATCTGATTTTGCTTCCCTCGTTTGTTTTTGTTACTATAATTTTTTTATCAATGCTGTCCTTAAGCTCGTTTACATGGGAGATGATACCTACCATTTTGTCCTTGTCGCAGAGTTTTGACAAAACATTTATAGCCGTTCTTCTTACATCGTCGCTTAAAGAGCCGAAACCCTCATCTATAAACATTGCCTCGGACATTAAATCTGTTTTTCTTTTGCCGATTATATCCGACATTCCGAGAGCCATTGACAAAGCAGCAAGAAACGATTCTCCTCCTGAAAGTGATTTTATATCCCTTTCGGTGCCGCAAAGAGCATCAAAAACATTTATATCAAGGCCGCCTTTAATTCTTCCGTCGGCATTTTTGCTTCTCATAATAAGGCGGAATTTTCCGTTTGTCATTTCCACAAATCTTAAATTTGCAGCCTTTAAAATCTGCCTGAAATAGTACTGTGCGACATACGCTTCAAAACTGATTTTTATTCGCCCGTCGCCGGACGCAATCTTATAAAGGTGGTTTACCCTTGCGTATTCGTTCATTCTTTTTGTATACTCTTCTCCGGCCTCGGCTATTTTGTCTTCAAGTTCACTGTTTTTCAAAAATCTGGCTGATATTTGATTAAAACTTTCCTCGGCTTTTGCTTTTTCAAAGTCGATCCTTAAAATTTCAGACTTTATTTTTTCGGTGTCCGCCAACGGTGTTTTATTAACAATATCTCTGAGCGCCTTTTGCCTGGATTTAAGGGAGGTTATATTTTCATAAAAATCCTTAACTTCTTTTTCTGCCTTTTCAATTTCCTCCGGCTCTATTATATACTTATGATATTCAGTATCGCTTTCAAATCCGCTTTTTATAAGTGCTGTTTTATATTCTTTAAGCAAACCGTCGCTCTCCGTTTTAAGGTCGGAAATAATATTTAATATGCTTTTTTCTTTTTCCATATTAACAATATACTCTTTGTCCGCCTTAGATATTATGTTTTCGGCCTCGGTTTTTTTTGAATCAAAATCGGTTATTTTTTCTTTGAAAAGTTTTAGATTCTCTTTTAATTTTGAATGTGTTTTTTCAAGATTTTCTTCATCGGCCCTTTCATTTGTTTCGGCATTTATTGTTTTAAAAATACGGTCTATGTCTGCTTTAATTGCTGCGCAATCGTTTGCAATCTTCGCCGCGATATCATATTTCTTATTACATTCCTCTTGAATTTCTTCGATTTTTTCATCGCTTAACTGCGGATTATAAAGCTTTGCTTTTTTAGGGTGGTGGGTTGAACCGCATACCGGGCAGGGTTTGTTGTCCTCCAGTTTTTCGGCCAAAATTCCCGCCCTGTGCAACAATTGCTGCGATCTGAGTTCAGACAGCTTGTTTGTAATTTTTGTCTTTTCATCTATGGCGGTTTTAAGTGCGGCGCTTTGTTTTTTATATCTTTCCGCAAGCGAAAATGCCTCTTCAAAAAGGGGCAAAACACCGTCACTTTTTTTAGTAAGTTGTCTTAACTCTTCAATTTCTTTTTCTTTTGATAAAAGATTTTTTTGATTTTCCTTTTCAATTTCCAATTTATCTTTTAGTTCTTTAAGATTATCACTTACTACAGAAAGTTCTTTTTTGTACTCGCAAAATCTTTTGTCAGCAGCAACAAAGGCGGTCTCCTTAGGACCTATCTCCCTTGCCTTTTTATAAAACGCAATGTTTTCCTTTGTTTTTTTGATTTTTTCTTCCAGGCCGCTCAGCTCTTCAAGCTTTTTGGTTGTCTCATCCAGCAGCGCTGCGTTTTTTTCTCTTTCCTCGGCAGATTCAAGCGCAACACGGTTTTTGTTTTGCACCGCCTGCAGATCATCGACCGTTTTTTTAAGCTCGCCCACAAGCACGCTGTCCTTGTTGTTAATCTCTGCGACAATCCGAACCGCGTCGCTGTAAATATCCGGATTTTTCATGCATGCGGAATACTTTTCGAAAAACTCACTGTCTCCGGGGACATCGAATTGATCGATATATGTAAGAAGCCTTGCTCTTACTTCTTCAAACTTTTTTTGAAGATTTGAAGACCGTTCTTTAAGATTTAAACTCAGCTGTTTATACGGCTCGGTATTAAAAAGCTTCCTGAAAATTTCCGCTCTGTTCTCACTTGAGGCATAAAGTATTTTCATGAATTCGCCCTGTGCAATCATTGTGACCTGTGAAAACTGATCCTTATTTATTCCCAAAACTTTTTCCACCGATTCGGTGACCGCCCTGTATCCCGTAACGGTTAAAATACCGTCGGTTTTTATTTCTGCCTCTCCGGGTACAGTTAAAAATCCCTCTCCTCTTTGCTTTTTTCTTTGATACTCGGGAAATCTGGTTACGCTATACTCTTTGCCGGCATGGGAAAATTTAAACTTCACAAATGTTTTTTCCTCCAAAGAAGCATAATCGCTGCGAAAACTGTTTTTCCCCTTTCGCACCGAATTGCTGTGCTCACCGTAAAGAGCAAAGGTAATTGCGTCGAAAATTGTCGATTTTCCGGCGCCGGTATCTCCGCATATTAAAAAGAGGCCGCCACTAAGCTTTGTAAAGTCTATTTCGCTTGTTTTTCTGTAAGGTCCGAATGCACTGAATTTTAAATATAACGGCTTCACTTAATATCCCTCCGCAAAAATTCTTCTAAAATTTTTTCCTGCTCTTTAGAGGGCTTTGAGCCGCTTTGCAACTCATAAAAATCGCAAAAAAGATCCATGACGGATTTACTTTCAAAATCCTTCTGAGAAATATCCGGAATGAGGGCGCTGCTTTCCTCGGCCGAGTCGTTTTCAAGACTTACCTGAAGCAAATTCTTAAATTTTTCCCTCAAAAGAGAAACCGAATTTATAGGCGGAATACTGTCGGTAAGGATTACTCTTAAGTAGTCGTCGGTTGCAGGGGCAGCCAGAATATCCGACAGGCTTCCCTTTATTTCGCTCATATCACAAAGTGTCTTATAAGGAATTGTATTTATTTCTATGCATCCTTTTTCAGATATTTCTGCCAACACCGCGGTTTTTTTATGAGAAACCTCGGAGAAGGAATACTTAAGAGGAGATCCGCTGTACCTTATATAATTTTTTGATACCTTTTGCGGCCCGTGCAGGTGTCCCAGCGCAACATAATCAAATCCTGCGAAAATATCCGAAGGCACGGCTCCCGTACCCCCTACAAAAACTTCTTCGGAATCGCAGGTTGAAGCCCCGGCTATCAGTTGATGCGCCAAAAGAATATTTCTGGCGCTGTAATCTATATCTGTGTTTTTAATTAAAAATTTTACTGCGTCGGCAACCGTTTTGATTTTTTCTGCCTCTTCGGCTTTACCGCTTGTCTCCAAAAGATTTCTTACAACCGAAGCCTTAACAAACGGCAGCATATATATATTTACACTGCCGTATTCATCGCAAATCTCATACCTTTTAATTTTCGGCTGCGGTTTTGTTATAATATGTATATTAAATTCTTCCAACATACCGGCGCAGTAAGAAAGCCGCTCCTGACTATCGTGATTTCCCGCTATTATATAGGTTTTAATATTTGTACTTTTTATATGAGACAAAAATTCATCTACATAAGAGACTGCCTCTGCAGACGGCACCGATTTATCGTATATATCTCCGGAAATAAAAATGGCGTCTACCCTTTCGCTCGCCGCTTTTTCTATCATATAATCCACCGAAAAGGCTGTGTCTGCGGTTAGATCCCTTTCCAGAAGTTTTTTCCCGAAATGCAAATCCGACATATGCAAAAAACGCATAATGAAGTCCTCCGATTTATGCCCGTTCGCCGCAAAGTCCGGCGTTTGTATTTTCAGCGTTTCTTAAATACTTTTTAAGTAATTTTCCAGTGCTTGTAATTTCAGCGTTTGTTTTTAAAGTATTTATCTTTTAAGTATTCGTTTCTTAAGTATTAATTTTTTAAGCACTCGTTTTTTCAAAACTTATCTTTACAGTTTGTGCTTTCAGCGTTTGTATTTTAAAGACTGTTCAACAGCCAGACGATCGCATCTTTCGTTTTCAGCATGCCCGGCATGGCCTTTTATCCATGTTATTTCCACGGTGTGAATTTCTGTCAGGGTTAAAATCTTTTCCCACAAATCCGCATTCAGCGCCGGCTTTTTATCCGCTTTGCGCCATCCGTTTGCTTTCCATGATTTTGCCCATCCCTTTGAAATTCCGTCGGCAACATATTTTGAATCGGTACAAAGTTTTACAATGCAGGGTTCCTTTAATTTACAAAGCCCCTCTATAACCGCAGTGAGCTCCATTCTGTTGTTTGTTGTTTCCTCCATACCTCCGGACAGTTCCAACTCTTTAGAGCCATATCTCAAAACAGCTCCCCAACCTCCCGGTCCCGGATTTCCGGAACATGCGCCGTCGGTAAACAAAAAAACCGTTTTTTTAGAAGAATTATTATCCATTATCTTTTCCTCCGAGTGGGATTATGCAATTTTTTATTAGTGCGGAAACCTGTAAGGTTAGGCAAACAGTGATAAATCCGAATCTGTTTTTTAAACGCTAATTTTTCACATGGCGTTTGTTAAAATACTCGGTA
>CAKSDA010000005.1 GCA_934444895.1 uncultured Eubacteriales bacterium
ATCCTCTGTAACCCTGATTGTTTGCTGCACATTTATGGTTTTATCCGGAGTATGCGGCTTTTGCGGAGCAAACCTGTTAGCTTCCGCAGGTGCCGGTGCATGTATCGGCTTTGTAATGTGGAATGCTCATCCTGCAAAGGTGTTTATGGGAGATACCGGTTCCATGCTTCTGGGCGGTCTTGTAGTGGGGCTTTCCTTTTCGATAGGTATGCCGATATTGCTGATACCTGCCGGTATAGTATATCTTTTGGAGGCATTATCTGTTATTTTACAGGTTGCTCATTATAAGCGTACAAAAAAGCGCATTTTTAAAATGACCCCTATTCATCATCATTTTGAAATGTGTGGTTGGAGTGAAGAAAAAATTGTTTTTATCTTTTCTCTTATTACACTTTTCGGAGGTATCCTTGCCATACTTGCGGGGGTTTTAAGGGTTTAGCGTCAGCCTAAAATATAAAATATAAGGGAGGGACCGGCAGTGAAAAGGAAAAAAGATGTGAGTCATAACAACTCTGAAGCAGTAACAAAGCAAAAAGAAAGTCTGTTTATAAACGGTAAAATGGACATCAGTTTCTTCGCTTTGGTTACTGTTTTGCTTACTGCCGGTCTTTTAATGCTGTTTTCCTCAAGCTATGCATACGCTTTGGCTTATATGGGAAACAGTTACCATTTTATAATAAAACAAGTGATTTTTGCGGTTTTGGGATACGCATTAATGCTTGTGATTTCCAAAATAAACTATAAAGTTTACAGAAAATTTGCCTGGTTTGTGTACATTATATCCGCAATTATGCTTATAGCGTTGCTTGTGCTTCCGCCGATGGTACCCGGCGCAACACAAAAAAGATGGATGGTTTTGGGACCGATAAGCTTCCAGCCTTCGGAAATTGCAAAATTCTCAATTATTCTTTTGTTTTCGCATTTAATTGCCGCAAATTACAAACAGATGAAAACATTTAAATTCGGCGTTTTTACTTTGGGAATGCTGCTTGTTTTTGTTTGCGGATTGGTTGTTGTTGAAACTCACTTGTCGGCAACAATACTTATATTTTCAATTGGTATTTGCCTTATGATTGTAGGCGGTATGAGGGGTATTTACATTTTGGGCGGTGTAGGCCTTGGAGCCGCCGGCGCCGGAGTTCTTGTGGCTTCAGGTGTTGTTGGATATGCTTCCGATCGAATAACATACTGGCTTAATCCGTGGGCAGACGCTGCGGGCAAGGGATACCAGACAATACAGTCGCTGCTTGCCATAGGCTCCGGCGGAGTTTTGGGCCGTGGCTACGGACTTTCCAGACAAAAATACCTTTGGGTTCCGGAACCGCACAACGACTTTATTTTTGCCATTGTATGTGAGGAACTAGGCATTGTGGGCGCCATGATAATTATTTTATTGTTTTGCGCTTTGGTATGGCGAGGCTTTATTATTGCAATGCATGCTCCTGATAAATTTGGAGCTCTTATGGCGGTGGGACTCACTTTCCAGGTTGGACTTCAGGCAGTTTTAAATATTTTGGTTGTTACAAACACGGTTCCCAACACCGGAATAAGCCTTCCGTTTTTCAGTTACGGAGGAACTGCGCTTGTTTTGCTTTTAATGCAAATGGGAATTGTTTTATCGATTTCAAGAGCCAGCCGAGTTGATAAATTTAAAAACTAAATCCGTATAATTTTTTGCTTTTCGGCGGCGGTTTTATAATTGCCGATTATAGATTATATAAGTATTTATTAAGTATTTATTTTTTGTATCGGTTTTTTGACATTGATTTTAATAATATTAATATTAATTTTAATAATATTGAGTTTATCAGTATCGGTTTTAAATTTATCCGCTTTATTAGCCAATTATATGAAGGGAAGGATACATTTTGCATATTTTATTCGCCGGTGGAGGAACGGCAGGGCATATTAATCCGGCACTTGCCGTTGCTCAGTACATTTTACAAAAGCATCCGGATGCAAAAATAAGTTACATAGGTAAAAAAGGCGGAATGGAAGAACGCCTTGTAGGTAATCTAGGCATTGACTTTTACGGAATAAAGGTTGAAGGCTTTCAGCGTAAAATAAGCTTTAAAAATATTTTAAGAAACATAAATGCAGCCGAAAAGGTTGTAACTTCATCAGTTATTTCAAAAAACCTTTTACAACAACTTAAACCGGATGTAGTTGTCGGAACCGGGGGATATGTAAGCGGTCCGGTGCTGAGACAAGCAGCAAAACTCGGAATTAAAACATGTATTCATGAACAAAATGCCTTTCCGGGAGTTACAACCAAAATGCTTGCAAATTTGGTTGATACTGTTATGCTTGCAATGCCGGAAGCAAAAAAAAGGCTGAAACTTGAAAAAAACCCGGTGATTACAGGAAACCCGGTAAGGGGAGAATTCCTTACCTTAGAGAAAAAGGCATGCAGAGAAAAACTAAATATACCTGATAAACCGTTATTGTTATCATCCGGCGGAAGCTTGGGCGCCGCACCTGTAAATAATGCTATATGCGATTTGATTGCCCAAAAGTGGAAGGATAATGATATAGTTTTCATGCATGCAACCGGAAAAGGCGGATATAACGAAGTTATCGATTCTCTTAAAAACAAGGGTGTTGATATTAATGCCGAAAATGTTATTATTAAAGATTACATTGATAATATGGGAGAATGTATGGTTGCGGCGGATCTGGTTATTTCAAGGGCAGGAGCAATTACTCTGAGTGAACTTGAAGTATGCGGAAAACCGGCTATTTTAATTCCGTCGCCTTATGTTGCGGAAAATCATCAGTATCACAATGCAATGTCGCTCAAACGCATTGGAGCAGCAGAAGTGATTGAGGAAAAAGACCTGGACGGCAAGTCACTACTTAATACGGTTGACGGCCTTATTCACAATCAGACAAGACTTGACAGAATGAGCCTTAAAACAAAAGCTGCGGCAATTTGCGATTCATCAAAAAGAATCTATGATGAAATTATGAAACTATATACAGCACATTAATTTTCGGATTTAATTTTCAAATTATTTATATTTTTTCAAGGGTCTAAGCACTCTGCTTTTAAAAAATTTTTATCTCAAAGTTCCTGATTTTAAGAATTGAGTTACAATATTTAAAGGCTAGTATACTGCCGGGTTTAACAAAAAATCCATGCACCGCATAAGATAAATTAGAATTTTATTGAAGGGTGCGTAGATAATATGTCTGTTATTTCTGTCACCGGCGGTCATAAGCTTAGAGGTAATATAAGGTTGCACGGTGCAAAAAACAGTGCATTGCCGATTTTGGCTGCTACCGCTCTTTGCAGCGGAGAAAGCGTCATACATAACTGCCCGGCTCTTTCCGATGTTGATTCTGCAATAAAGATTCTCAGACATTTGGGAGCAGTGGTAAAAAAAGAAAATTCAACCGTAATTGTTAATTCCGACAATATTAACAAATTCAGTATACCTGATGAATTAATGCGGGAGATGCGATCGTCGATAGTTTTCTTGGGCGCTATATGCGCTCGGATGAACAAGGCCATACTAAGCAGTCCCGGCGGTTGTGAACTGGGACCCAGACCCATAGATTTACACCTGTCGTCACTTAAGGAACTGGGATTGGAAATTGTTGAAAATCATGGGCTTTTGGAGTGTAACACAAACGGCGGCCTAAGGGGTGCAGACATTACCCTTTCTTTTCCCAGTGTGGGTGCAACCGAAAATATTATTTTGGCGGCGGCAACGGCAGAGGGTATAACCAGAATACACAATCCGGCAAGGGAACCTGAAATCAGCGATCTTGCGGATTTTCTTAACAGAGCAGGCGCTATGGTACAGGGCGCCGGTTCAGACACTATTGAAATAATCGGGGTAAAAAGGCTAAAAGGAACCGAACATTCGGTTATACCGGACAGGATAGAAGCGGCTACATATCTTGCCTGCGCCGCAGTAACTGAGGGCAAATTAACAATTACCAACGCAATACCGGCACATCTGACCCCTATTCTTGCGGTGTTTAAAAATGCCGGCTGTGAGATAAATGTTAACAATCGAAATGTTACAATTATTGCGCCTTCAAAGCTTAACAAGGTGCCCACAATAAACACATTGCCATATCCGGGATTTCCTACAGACGGCGGATCGCCCGTAATTGCTATGCTTTCGGTTGCAAACGGAAGTTCTATGTTTGTGGAAAATATTTTTGAAAATCGATACAAATTTGTTGATGAACTAAAAAGGCTTGGTGCAAAGATAACAACTAACGGCCGCGTGGCTGTTATCGACGGTGTACCCGGTTTATCAGGCGCAAAGGTTGAATGTACCGATTTAAGGGGCGGAGCAGGGCTTGTGGTTGCAGGTCTTGCGGCTAACGGAACAACAGAAATTAATAAAATTTTTCATATTGATCGCGGATATGAAGCCTTAGAATATAATCTGTCACAATTGGGGGCAGAAATTGTGAGGAGTAAGGAAAGTAATGAACAGGAATTACAATAAAAGACCAACCGGGCGCAGAAAAAGACGAAAAAAGAATAAATCGACCGCAAAAAGGGTTCTTATCGTAATGGCAGTCATTCTTGTTTTGGCTTTTTGTGTATTGTCAATTACTGTATTCTTTCCTATAAAAACCATTGAAACAAAGGGAAAAAGCACATATTCAAGCGAACAGATTATAAAAGCTTCAGGAATCAAAAAAGGAGATAATTTATGGCTTGCCGGGAATAAAGCGGCAACCGTTACTGAAAAACTTCCGTATATTCAGGATGTTAAAATAGAAAGAAAATTGCCTGATAAAATTATACTGAATGTTACTCAGGCATCAGGGGAACAGTGCTACGAATTTGAAAAGCAGTTTTATTTATGCGGTAAAAATATGAAATTGCTTGAAATTTTAAAGGAAAAGCCAAATGATATTTTAACCGTTTCCGGATTAAAAATTAATAAAGTAAAACCGGGGAAACAAATTACCTTTGCCGATACAAAGGCGGCGGGATCTTTTGATAATTTATTGTCTTCAATTAAAGAAAAGAATATTGATGTAAAATATATAAATGTTTCTGATACTGTTAATATTGTTTTTAAAATATCAAACAGATTTACCGTTAAATTCGGTTCAATGTCAAACTATCAAAAAAAGGTAAATCATTTAAGTGCAATGATAGAAAAAATTGACAGCGATATGACCGGCACCATAGATCTTTCGGTTTGGACACTGGATAACCCAAAAGGTATTTTTTCGCAAAGCGACAGATGATTTAAATCCGATCATTACGCTATAAACAATAGCTTTTAAGTTATATTCAACGCCCGGGCTTTTGATCGCCGGACATCGTATGGTGTTTGATTTTCGCCGGCCTGAAAAACAGATATGGCCGGTAATGACATAAATTATAAAAAATTTTTAAAAAGTGTTGAAATTTCTGTTTTTTCATGTTAATATGTTATTGTATATTATGTATGATAACTAAGTGAAGTTAAATGTATAAATCGGAAGGATGATAAAAGTGGCATTTGATGTTTCAAATGAACTGGCAGATGAAGTTGTTAAAATTAAGGTAATCGGTGTCGGCGGAGGCGGCGGAAACGCCATTAACAGAATGGTTGATGCCGGTGTTAAGGGCGTTGAATTTGTAGCCATTAACACAGACCGCGCTGCGCTTTATCTTTCTAAAGCAAGCCAGAAAATTCAAATCGGCGAACGCGTAACAAAGGGTCAGGGCGCAGGTGCTAATCCTGAACGCGGTCGTGCTGCGGCAGAAGAATCACGCGATGAAATTGCTGCCGCAATTAAAGATGCCGACATGGTATTTATTACAGCCGGTATGGGCGGCGGTACAGGCACCGGTGCAGCTCCTGTTGTTGCTCAGATAGCAAAAGAGCAGGGCATACTTACAGTTGGTATTGTTACAAAACCTTTTGCTTTTGAAGGTAAGAGAAGAATGACTCAGGCTGACGAAGGCATTTCATCTCTCGGTGAATGTGTTGACAGCCTTATAGTTATTCCTAACGAGAGACTTCAGTTTGTTTCAGAGCAGAAGATCACTCTTAAGAATGCATTTGAGATTGCCGATGATGTATTGCGTCACGGCGTTCAGAGTATATCGGAACTTGTTAATGTTACTGCTCTTATTAACCTTGACTTTGCAGATGTTAAGGCAATTATGGAAGATTCAGGCCAAGCACATATGGGCGTTGGTATTGCAACCGGCCGCGATAAGGCAGAAGAAGCAGCTCGTGCCGCTATTACAAGTCCGCTTATCGAAACTTCAATGGAAAATGCTTCCGGTGTTATTATTAACATTACCGGTTCACCTGATATCGGACTTGAAGAAGTTACTCTTGCATCTACAATTGTTGCTGAAATGGCTCATCCGGATGCTAATATTATTTGGGGTACTCAGCTTGACGAATCTCTTGACGATACTGTTAAGATTACCGTTATTGCTACCGGACTCGGTGAAAAGAAAGAAAAGAAATCTGACGCAGCCGGTGCTTTGGAAGACATAATGTCCGCAAATAATGAGGATAAGTCTTCTGATGATGATGTTGTTTATAATGAACTTTTTGATATGATAAACAACCGCAACTAATTTTAACATAGGCTACATAAAAATCACACAGTACACTGTGTGATTTTTTGTATATATAAATACAATTGTCTTTATAATTTTAATCATTGTTTTAAGGCATATCGCTTTTTACGATAGTTTGTGAGCAAAGCCATATTTGATTTAACTTTCAAGAGCCTAATGTTCTGATAAACCGTAAATTTTCGCTGAAATTGTTATATTTTAGGCGCTTTTTGTTGACAAACACATGTTATGTTTAGTATAATTATTTATTATATACTTTTGCCGAAATAAGGCAAAAAATCAATAGTTTAACTGGTTTGGGTCAGTTATACTGTTATTATTTTATTTGCCGACCGGCAAACAGGTAGGGTGTTAATATTGATAAAAAGTATGACCGGCTACGGCCGCGGTGAATCGCTGTCTCGCAATACTCGTTATGTTGTTGAAATCAAATCGGTAAATCATAGGTATTTTGAATTTTCGTCCCGCTTGCCCAGAGGATGCTCTTTTTTAGATGAAAAGCTGAAAACCTTTTTTTCTTCCGGAGGGGTAAATAGGGGCAAGGTAGAAGCTTTTGTAAGCATAGAGGGCGGCAACGCTTCCGCAATAAAGGTTTCCCTAAATAATGAAGTTGCCGACAGTTATATTTCAGCACTAAAGAAGCTTAAAAGCAAATTTAAATTACCGGGCAAAATAACGGTTTCGGATGTTGCGTCGAACAATGATATTTTTATTTCCGAACGCCCAAAAATTAATGAAGAAGAAATTTGGGAATATGTCAGTAAAGCGGCTGAAATTGCTCTGGAATCTTTTAAAAATATGCGTAGCGTTGAGGGCGAAAAGTTATATAACGATGTTAACTCCCGCTGCGATTTGATAGCTGAATATGTTGAAACCATTGAAAAAAGTTCTCCTGAAACTGTTAAGGCATACAGAGAGCGTCTTGTTCAAAAAATGCAGGAAGTATTAAACGATACAAATATTGATGAGCAACGGATTTTGACCGAAGCAGCAATTTTTTCGGATAAAATTGCTGTAGATGAAGAAACGGTCAGGCTTAGAAGTCACATATCACAGGTTAAAAACTTAATTTCCAGTGACAGTGCGGTGGGCCGCAAGCTGGACTTTGTGGTTCAGGAAATGAACCGAGAGGCAAACACAATCGGCTCTAAAGCACAGGATATAAATATACTTCATACTGTTGTGGAGATAAAATCCGAAATTGAAAAAATCAGGGAACAAATACAAAACATTGAATAGCTAAATTGGGAGTGTAAAATATGAAGCTTATTAATATAGGGTTCGGAAATATGGTTTCCGCCGACCGTTTGGTGGCAATAGTCAGTCCGGAATCGGCGCCGATTAAACGAATAATTCAAGACGCAAAGGAAAATGGAACTCTTATTGATGCAACTCACGGAAGAAGAACAAGGGCGGTAATTATAACAGACAGCGATCACATAATTTTATCATATCTTCAGTCCGAAACTGTGGCAAACCGCATTGAGGGTGAAAACTCGGCAGCATCGTTTGAGGAGGAAGTTTATGAGTAAAGGGAAGGTTTTTATAATTTCCGGTCCGTCCGGTTCAGGCAAGGATGCAATTTTGCAAAATGTTTTAAAGGAAAGAAAAGATATTTTCTTTTCAATTTCATCTGTTACAAGGGAAATGCGTGAAGGTGAAGTTGAAGGAGATAAATATCATTTCATATCAAAAAGCGAATTTGAACACGGCCTTGAAAATTTTCAGTTTTTAGAGTATAATAAATATTTGGATAATTATTATGGAACTCCCAGAGCTCCAATTGAGGAGCAGATTGAAAAAGGGAACGATGTTTTGATTGAAGTTGATGTCAACGGCGCTTTTTCAATAAAAGAAAAAATGCCCGATGTAACAATGATTTTTGTAATGCCTCCTTCGCTAAGGGTGCTTAAAGCACGGTTAAGCGGCAGGGGAACAGAAACAAAAGAACAGATTGAAAAGCGTCTACAGGCGGCGCTTGGAGAAATTAAGTGTGCAGACAAATACAATTATATTGTTGTAAATGATCAGTTGGAAATTGCGGTTAAAGATGTATTATCTGTTCTTCGCAGTTGCAAACTGGAACTTAATTGTCAAAAAAATATTATTAATGAGGTGCTTAATAATGCTTAATCCTGCTATCGGAAAATTAATCAATGAATATGAAAGCCGTTATCAGCTTGTTTTGGATGTTGCAAAGCAGGCAAGGTTAATTGCCGAAATTAACGAAAATGAAACGGATAAGGATCTTGAAAAATCTGTAAGCCTTGCAATAAACAAGGTTGCGGAGCTTAAAGGTTTATAAAAAATCCTGTATACATTGCAAAAGGGAGGCCTGTCATATGCGATATTCTGCTATTGCCAAAGTTGTTGTTGACAAAACGGTTTATCGGTTTGACAAGCCTTTTGATTATTTAATACCTGAAAATCTTTTAAGCAGTTGCAGCGTCGGAAGCAGAGTAACAGTGCCGTTTGGACGCGGAAATACCAAGAGAATGGGACTTATTCTGGAAATCTGCAACGAAGTATGCGATAACAAAGAGAGCATTAAGAATATCAAGAGCATTTTATCTGTTATTGATGAAAAACCGCTGCTCAGTGATGAAATGCTCAGTATTATAAAGTGGCTTAAGGCTAACACCTTTTGCACCTATTTTGACGCGGTAAAAACAATTTTGCCATTTGGGCTTAATTATAAAATAGTCCCGGTTCTTAAAATTGCCGAAGATATAAGATGCGACATTTTAGCAGGTCTTTCGAGGGAAGCAAATTCTGTGGTAACTTTTTTAAGAAAGAAACCGGATGGGGCTGATAAAACAGCAGTTTGCAGCGCACTTGGACTTGAACCGGATGCCAATTGTTTCAATGAACTTAAAAGCAGCGGTGTTGTTATATTTTTGGAAAAAGCCAAAAAGAATATGAAAGACCCGACGCTGAGCATGGCAAGGCTTAACTGTTCAAAAGAGGATCTGCCTGCGCTTACAAAAAAACAGCAGGCCGTTGTTGATCTTCTTTTTGATGTAGGCTCTGCGGGGGTTAAAGAAATAACATATTTTACCGGGGTTACAACATCGGTAATCAAGGCACTGGAAAAAAAGCATATCATAGAAATATATGATATGCCTTATAATAAATACGGTGGTTCTTCCGATATTTCCACCGTTGTAAAAGATGATATATCTCTTACCGATGAACAACAAAAAGCATTTGATGTATTATGTGAGAATTTTAAAAAAGAATCGGCAAACACATCTCTTTTGTTCGGCGTTACCGGAAGCGGTAAAACAAATGTATTTATGAAAATGGCCGATGAAGCGGTAAAATGCGGAAAAAGTGTTATTGTTATGGTACCTGAAATTTCATTAACACCGCAAACAATTTCAAAATTCTGCAAAAGATATGGTAATAAGGTTGCGGTTTTCCACAGCGCCATGCCTCTTGGAAAAAGAACAGAGGAGTGGAAAAAAGCAGAAAGCGGAGAAGCTGTTGTTGCAGTCGGTACCAGATCCGCGGTTTTTGCACCTTTAAAAAATCTGGGACTGATTGTTATGGATGAGGAGCAGGAACACACATATAAATCTGAAAAAAATCCACGGTTTCATGCAAGAGATGTTGCAAAACTACGCTGCGCGATTAATAATGCGTCGCTTATTTTAGCTTCGGCAACTCCGTCGGTTGAAAGCTATTGCCTTGCCAAAAGCGGTAAATACAGCTTGGTAACCCTTAAAAACCGTTACGGAAATTCGGTTTTGCCTGATGTTATAACCGTTGATATGCAAAGGGAAATATCAAGCGGAAACACCGGTGTTTTAAGTCGAATGCTGGCAGATGAAATTATAGAAACCTTAAATGAAAAAAAACAGGCTATTTTGCTGCTCAACCGAAGAGGGCACAATACTTTTATTTCCTGCCCGTCCTGCGGACATGTTTTTTCCTGCCCTAATTGCAGTATATCACTTACATATCATTCGGCAAATCACAGAATGATGTGTCATTATTGCGGAGCATCTGCTCCTATTCCTGCTGAGTGCCCGGTTTGTAAAAACAAAAATCTGAGGTTTTCAGGCGCCGGTACACAGCGCGCGGATGAAGAAATAAAACAGTTGTTTCCAGACGCAAGGGTAGCTCGTTTGGATGCTGATACAACCATGCGAAGGGATTCGTTTGAAAAAACTCTTTCTGCTTTTGCAAACGGAGAATATGATATTTTGCTGGGAACACAAATGGTAGCAAAAGGTCTGGATTTTCCTAATGTTGTTCTTGTAGGAGTTTTATCGGCAGATCAGTCAATGTACAGTGATGATTTTCGTTCATATGAACAGACCTTTTCGCTTCTAACCCAGGTTATTGGGCGTTCAGGCAGGGGCGATTTCCCGGGCAAGGCAATTGTTCAAACCTTCTTTCCGGAAAATAACATTATATCTCTTGCCTGTAATCAGGATTACGAATGCTTTTTTGATCAGGAAATAATGACAAGAAAGCTTATGATATATCCGCCGTACTGCGATATAGTTTTAATAGGAATTACTGCGGCTTCAAAAGACTTTGCCGAAAAATCCGCCGCTTTATTTTTCAAACTTATAACAAGCAATGTTGATGACAGTATTAAAATGATAATTTTAGGACCGTCTGCCGCAAGTATTCCGAAGGTAAGTGGAAAATATCGGCAGCGAATAATTATTAAAACCAAAAACAACAATCATTTCAGAGCTTTTTTGGATTCGGTTTTAAGTGAATTTTATAAAAATTGTAAAAACGGTATAAATTTATTTATAGATGTTAATCCGGAAAATATTATTTAAAGAGGTAATATAAAATGGCTATAAGAAACATTGTAAAGGGCGAAGAACCTATTTTAAGAAAAACCGCAAGATCTGTTTTAAACTTTGATGATAAGCTTGCAATACTTATTGATGATATGATTGATACCATGAATGAGGCTGAAGGGTGCGGACTTGCAGCACCTCAGGTTGGAATTCTTAAAAGAGTATGTGTTGTTGATGTGGGCGAGGGACCGATTGAGCTTGTAAACCCTGTTGTTACTAAACAAAAGGGAGTGCAGCACGAAACCGAGGGATGTTTATCTTTTCCCGGCAGATCCGGAATAACAAAGCGGCCTATGTGGGTTAAGGTTAAGGCACAAAATAGGAAAGGCGAATCCTTTGAAATTGAAGGAGAGGGATTGCTGGCACGGGCGTTTTGCCACGAAATTGACCATTTAAACGGCATTTTATATTTTGATAAGCTGGCAGATAAAGCGGATTAAAATTAAACAAATACTTTGTTTATATACTGCAACACAAGTACTGATTATAACGGAGGAAACGGCTTGAATATTATTTTTATGGGAACGCCTGATTTTTCGGTTTCATGTTTAGAGGAGCTTTTAAACAGCGGGCACAACATTTCAGCGGTATTTACAAGAGAGGACAAGCCTGTAGGCAGAAAGCAGGTTATGACGGCGCCGCCGGTTAAAGTGTTTGCACAGGAGCATAATCTCAGGGTTATACAGCCAAAAACATTAAAATCAAACACCGAGGTTATTGATACTATAAAAGAAATAAACCCGGATATTATTGTTGTTGTGGCATATGGAAGGATCTTGCCTTCTGAAATTCTTGAGATACCTAAATACGGATGCGTTAATGTCCATGCTTCTCTTTTGCCGAAATACCGCGGAGCTTCTCCTATACAGTGGTCAATTATTTCAGGGGACAATGTTACCGGAGTTACAACAATGCTTATGGATGAAGGCATGGATACCGGTGATATTTTGGAAACGGCCGAGATCCCAATACTGCCGCAAGACACGGCTGAGACCCTTTTCAATAAACTTTCGAAACTCGGTGCGAAACTTATTGTTTCAACGGTAGATAAACTTAAAAAAGGGCAAATAAACCCAAGAAAACAGCCGGAGGAAGGAGTTTCATATGCTCCTATAATAAAAAAAAGCATGGGCGAGCTTGACTTTAATAGGCCGGCGGCCGAACTTTATAATTTAATAAGAGGTTTTACACCATGGCCGCTCGCATATTTTAAATATAATGACAGGAGATACAAAATTTTCTCCGCTTCACCGGACTTAAAATCTAATCTTCCCGTAGGCAGTTTATTTTACAGTGAAAACGCTGCATTTGTAGTATGCGGCGATCAAATGACCCTCAGAATAAATGAGATATGTCCTGATGGTTCAAAAAAAATGGATGCCAAAGCATTTATTAACGGAAGGTTTATAGAAAACAAAACAAAACTTTTGTAAGCCGAACCTGCCTAAAACGGTGATCTTTAGGCATTTTTGGGTTTGTCGTCTTTGTGAGAGCGTCAGCCTGGGCCGGTTCGAAAATATAATTAATTTTTTGGGGGAGATCCCTTGGCTAATGAGCGCAAACTTCTTGTAAAGGCTTTGCTTAAAGCGGAAAAAGAAGGGTATTCAAATATTATTCTTAATAATATTTTAAGAGACAGCAATTTAAATAATGCAGAAAAAGGCTTTATAACACGCCTTTTTTACGGCGTTATCGAAAGAAAAATCACACTGGATTTTGTTTTGAATAAGTTTCTCAAAAAACCGGTTAAAAAATGTCCTCCATACACTGCGTCGGTTTTGCGAAGCGGAGCCTATCAAATATTGTTTATGGAAAAGGTTCCGAATTCAGCAGCGGTTAACGAATCCGTAAAACTTGTAAAAAAGTCTAAAGAAAGCGGAAATTCAGGGCTTGTTAACGCTGTTTTAAGAAAAATTTCGGAAGCTGATTTTGCCGAGATATTTTGTAATGTGCCATGTGATATTAAATATTCCGTTAACAAGTGGATTGTGGATAGGCTTGAAGCTTCATACGGTAACGAAATTACCGAAAAATTTTTGGAAAATTCGCTCGAACCTCCACCTGTTTTTATAAGGATAAATACTATAAAAGGCAATGTTTTTGAAGCAGTTTGTGCAGAGTTTAAAGAACTTGGAACAAATTTAAAGGAAACATCAATAAAGGGTGTTTATAAAACCGATTCAATTCGGAATATAGAGGATACAAAGGCTTACAAAAACGGTTTGATATTTGTTCAGGATATGTCAAGCGTCATTTGTTCAAAAGCAGTTGATGCAAAACCGGGCATGCGTGTGCTTGATTGTTGCGCAGCGCCCGGCGGAAAAAGCTTTTCTATTGGAATTGATATGGATAACCGCGGCGAAATTATTTCATGCGATCTTCATGGCAGCAGGGTTAATCTTATTGAAAGCGGAAAGAACAGACTTGCTGTATCATGCATAAAGCCTTTGATTAATAATGCGGAAATATTTAATAAAGATTTGGGGGAATTCGACAGGGTTCTGTGCGATGTTCCCTGCAGCGGAATTGGGGTTATAAGGCGTAAGCCTGAAATAAAATATAAAGAAAACGAAGAATGTGCAAAATTGCCTGATATCCAGCTTAAAATTTTATCTGCAAGCAGTAAATATGTAAAGCCCGGCGGGCGTTTGATCTATTCAACATGTACCTTACTTAAAAGAGAAAATGAAGATATTGTAGAAAAATTTTTAAAAGATAATGATGAATTTGTTCCGGACAGTTTGTCGGAAGATTATGAAAAAACCAACATAACATTTATTCCTCCAAAAAGCGAGGGCGACGGTTTTTTTGTAGCAGCGTTTAAAAGGAAATGATTATGGACAAAAAAGATATTAAATCAATGACCCTTGATGAAATAACCTCGGAAATTTCAGATTTAAATTTACCCGGTTACAGGGCAAAGCAGATTTATTCTTGGCTGCGAAAAGGTGCAGATTCTTTTGAGGAAATGAGCAATTTGCCTAAATCTTTGCGTGAAACTTTGTGCAATTTTTTTGATATAAGAGGCGTAAAAATCAAAAAAAAGCTTGAATCTAGGGTAGATGATACTGTAAAATACTTATATGAGCTTTATGATGGGCAGTTTGTAGAATCTGTTCTTATGAAGTATCATCATGGATATACTGTTTGCATTTCATCACAGGTGGGATGCCGTATGGGCTGCAGCTTTTGCGCTTCCGGACTTTTGGGATTATACAGAAATCTTTCTGCTTCCGAAATGTTGGCGCAAATTGAAATGGCCGGCAAGGATAACGGCGTTCGTATTTCGAATGTTGTTATGATGGGCATGGGCGAACCGCTGGATAATTTAGAAAACACTGTCAGGTTTTTGCGGCTTGTTTCCGAACCTGAGGGACTTGGTATAGGCCTTAGGCATATTTCGGTTTCAACATCAGGCGTTGTTCCCGGAATTTATGAACTGATGAAAGCCGAATTTCCCATAACCCTTTCTGTTTCACTTCATGCGCCCAATAATGAAATACGAAGTAAAATTATGAAGGTTAACAATGCATATCCTATAGAAAAGCTTTTAAAAGCTTGCAGGGATTATATCGATGTAACCGGGCGCAGAATTTCTTTTGAGTATGCTCTTATAAGTGGAGTAAACGACAGTGATGAATGTGCCGATTTACTTGCGGCAAAGTTAAAGGGAATGTTGTGCCATGTGAATTTAATTCCGGCAAATCCCGTTAAGGAGAATTCCTATTCAAGGCCGGATGAAAAAATGGTAAATCATTTTAAAAACCGACTTATAAGCTGCGGAATAAACGCAACGGTCAGGAGAACCCTTGGGGCGGATATAAACGCTTCTTGTGGACAGTTAAGAAGAAAAACACTACAAGAGGGAGTGTGACATTTGAAGATTTCAGCCAAAACCGATATCGGTCAAAAACGACAAATGAATCAGGATTGCTACAATTTCGGCAAAGTAGAAGGTTGTAATATTTGCTGGGCTGTTGTGTGCGACGGTATGGGCGGTATGGCTGCCGGAAATGTAGCCAGCGAGCTTGTTGTCGATGTAATTTCAAGGTCATACAGTGATAATTTGAACTCAAAATCGTCACCCTCGTTTATTAACAATCTTATAAAAAATTCCGTTAATGCCGCAAACGCGGCGGTATATGATATGTCGAACAGCAAGCCTTCCTTAAAGGGAATGGGAACTACGGTTGTTACGGTTGTTGTTTTGGATTCCGTTGCATATTTTGCCCATGCGGGAGACAGTAGAGCCTACTTATATCAAAATGGTGAGCTAACTCAGGTTACAACCGATCATTCCATTGTCCAATCAATGGTTGAGACAGGTCAGATAACCGAGGATGAAGCAAAAAATCATCCGAATAAAAACATAATAACCAGGGCAGTAGGGGTAAACAGCGACATAGATGTTGATTTTGAAACAGCGCAGCTTTGTCCAAATGATATTATATTGCTTTGCACAGACGGACTTACAAATTGCGTTGACCGTGAAACAATCTTTAAAACCGTAAAAGAATCGGAATTTAAAGATATTTCGGAAGATCTTGTAAACATAGCCAACAACAACGGAGGCAGCGATAACATAACGGTTGTTGCAATGTGTTCGGAATAAAAATTAGATTTTTACTGTATTTCCGTTATTAACATCTGCTCAAAACGGAAAAATTCTTATAGCCGGTGCAGCGGCGGAACGGATTTATTATGGATAAATTTGTCGGAAAAAGACTTGACGGTCGATATGAAATCAGAGAAATAATCGGAGTGGGCGGCATGGCTGTTGTTTACAAAGCTTACGACAGCATTGAAGACCGCATTGTTGCAATAAAAATTCTTAAAGAGGAATTTGCCTCGAACGAGGAATTTCAGCGTAGATTTAAAAATGAATCCAAGGCTATTGCAATTTTATCGCATCCGAATATCGTAAAAGTTTATGATGTCAGTTTCGGCGATCTTATTCAGTACATTGTAATGGAGTATATTGACGGCATTACTTTAAAAGAGTATATTGAGCGCAATACAAATTTACAGTGGATAGACGCCGTTAATTTTACAATACAGATTTTAAGAGGTTTGCAGCATGCCCATGACAAAGGAATTGTTCACAGGGATGTTAAGCCTCAAAATATAATGGTTTTAAAGGATAAAACAATTAAGGTGACCGATTTCGGCATTGCCCGTTTTGCAAGAAACGAATATAAGACGATAACTGACAAGGCTATCGGTTCAGTTCATTATATCAGCCCTGAACAAGCTAAAGGCGAAGTTACAGACGAAAAAACAGATATCTATTCCGTAGGCGTTATTATGTATGAAATGCTTACAGGTTCTCTGCCTTTTGAGGCTGAAAATGCGGTTTCGGTTGCAATTATGCAGCTTCAAACCGAACCGAAACTACCTACACATATTAATCCGCTCATCCCATTAGGACTTGAGCAGATTACAATGAAGGCAATGCAAAAGGATACAAAATTCCGCTATAAATCGGCTGCAGAAATGCTGCGTGATTTGGAACAATTCAAAAGGGATCCGGATACGCTTTTTAATAACGATTATTTTGTTGATGATTCACCTACAAAGCACATTGATAATTTTTATTATGATGTTTCATCTTCCGAAAATAAGCCGAGTAAGGAGGATGAAACTCCAACGAAGGTTCCGGTTATACCAATACTTACCGGTGTTGCGGTAGCGTTTATTGCGGCAATTATTGTCTTGTGCCTTATTTTTATACCAAAGCTTATGGGCTCAACCGGAAACGAATTTCCTTGCCCCAACTATGTGGGAATGAAGTATGACGCTCTTGTTGCGGGGAAAAATGAATACGGTTTTGTTTTTGAACCGACATATGATTACAATTCCGAACAGGAAAACGGCGTTATTTTTGATCAGACGCCGAAGGCAAATAAAAAGGTTAAACGCGGGGCTACAATAAAGGTTTCGGTAAGTATAGGGGAGAAAACGGCTGTTGTGCCAACCGTTGCCGGATATGATGTTACACGCGCTAAAGGTATGCTTGAGAATGAAGGCTTTACCGTTGTTACGGTGGAAGAAACAAGCGATGATGTCGCCGCTAATTTTGTAATAAGAACAGAACCGGCGGGCGGTTCAAACATGCCGGCGAAAACAGAGATAAAAATGTTTGTAAGCACCGGTGCTCCCACCGAATATGCTGATATTCCTGATGTAACAAAATGCACCCTTGAGGACGCAAAACGCCTTATAGAGCGCGAAGGCTTTAAGGTTGGCACAATTAAAGAAGTAAGCAGTACCGCTGCAATGAAGGGATATGTTATTTCACAATCTCCCAGTGCATCTAAGGAAAAAACCGCCGGAAAAGGTACAGCAATTAATTTAACAGTCGGAAACGGCGTTGCAGTTTATAACTTCTCTTTAAAGGTTCCGCTGCCTGATGATTATGTTTCGCAATACGGCACGGTTTCCGCATGGATTGGTAATAAGTGCGTTTCCGAAACATCAAAGCTTGATATTTGGAAATCCGGAAGCACAACATTCCAGATATCTACCGAAAGCCGCCAGGTTGAAGTAATTATTCGCTTATCTTCAGGTAATAACAAATATGATGATTATGTAACCTATAAAATCAACTCCGAAACCGGGGCTATAGATAATAAATATACCATTATTCATAACTATCCGGTTTCGTCAACCAGTACGGAAAATTAATTTATGGATAACACCGTAGGTATTATATTAAAAGCAATTGCCGGCTTCTATTATATAGATGTCGGCAATGATATATATGAATGTAAGGCAAGAGGCGTATTTAAAAAGGACGGCATTTCGCCAACTGTAGGAGACAGGGTTGAGGTAACCGATATTGACGGTCGAAAGGGCGTTGTAGATAAAATACTTAAGAGGAAAAACCTGCTTATCAGGCCTCCAATTGCCAATATAGACCGCTTATTTATTATATCATCTCATGATACGCCAACCCCAAACGCGCTTATTATTGACCGCCTTACGGCAATTTGTGAAAACAGTAATATTGAACCGGTTATTATTTTTAATAAAAGTGATTTGGGCAGCATGGATAATTGGTGCGATTTATACAAAAAGGCGCATTTTACTTCAATTGCAACATCTGTAAAAACCGGTGAGGGTATTAAGGAAATACGGGATCTGCTAAAAGGAAAGGTGTCTGCATTTACCGGAAATTCAGGTGTTGGCAAATCCAGTATTTTAAATGCGGTTTTGCCTGAACTGAAACTCAAAGTCGGAGAGGTAAGCAAAAAGCTGGGCCGGGGCAGGCATACAACAAGGCATGTTGAACTTTTTCCGATATGCGGCGGGTATGTTGCCGATACTCCCGGGTTTTCCTCATTGGATATTGAAAAAACAATGGTTCTTTTGAAAGAAGATCTCCCGTATTTGTTTCCTGAATTTAACGAATATATAGGTAAGTGTAAATTTTCATCCTGTACGCACACTGTTGAAAAAGGATGCGAAATTATTAAAAATACCCAAAACGGCAATATTGCCAAAAGCAGATTTGAAAGTTATTGTTCGATTTACAACGAGATAAAGGACCTTCACAAATGGGAAATGAAATAAAAAGCAAAAAAATCAAAAAGTGTTATATAATATGCGGTTATTTACCTGAAATAAACGGAGAAGTTTTAAATAATATTTCTTCGGATGATTTTGTTGTTTGCGCTGATAATGGGTATGCATATGCTTTAAAAAACGGTATAGTACCTGATTTAATTATAGGGGATTTTGACTCATATAAAGGAAAGGTTCCAAACGGCGACAATACTATTGTCTTGCCTGCTGAAAAGGATGATACCGATTTAATGTACAGTTTAAAACACTGTATAAACTTGGGAATGAGAGATTTCATTATTACAGGCGCGACCGGTGGCAGATGCGATCATACATTGGCGTCGCTTACAACTTTATATTACGCTCTTTCAATAGGATGCATTGCCTGCATTTATGATAAGAATACCACCGTTTATGTAACGAACAAATGCTTAAATTTAAAAGCTCCTGAAAAACATTCTTATTTTTCGGTTTTTCCGGTTACTGAAGAAGCAAAAGTGAGCATCTGCGGCGCAAAATACAATTTAAAAAACAAAACGCTGAAAAATTCATTTCCTTTAGGGGTGAGCAATGAGTTTGAGTCGGATTTGGTTGAAATTACCGTTTCAAGCGGAAGTGTATATGTACTTGTAACACAATAAACTCTAAGGCGTATACTGTACTAAGGGACGGTGGTGCAGGTGCGAAGAAAACCAAAAAGGTTTCCGATTTACATAATTTTTTTCGGAGTAGGCCTGATTGTTGCTTTTTATTGTCCCTTAAAAGTGCTGGTGCTCCTGCTGGCAATTGTAATTATTTATTTGGGAGCATGCAGTCTTAAATGCTGATAGGGGGAATTGTTTGTGAAGGTAGTAGTTGTAAAGAGTCCTAAAATGTTAAGAGGGTTATTAAGGCTTTTTTTCGGAATAAAAAATGAAGCCAGATAAATAACATTTACTGTTACATAAAATAAATTATTTTTTAAAACAAGTGTTGCGCTTGGTAGAGACTAATTTGATTTAAAGCAGAAATCCGACTCATTAAAAGTGAGTCGGATTTCTGCTTATTATTCGTTTTTAGTAACTATTGGAAGTATTATGTTCTGACCAACGAAGATATTATTAGGGCTATCAATACCATTCAGCGAAAGAATAATGTTCCTATATTTTTTCTTGAGTGCTTAATTGCCGGTTATACAAACATATTAGCCAAAATCATGAAACAGCATTCTGGACCATCGCACAATATTTGTTTTCAGATCGATATATTAAAAACATTAAAACCAAAGAAAAACAAAAATTAACAAACAACAGAAAATTCATAAAAATAAATGCTTATGAATTTGCCCGAATTCATAAGCGTTTTTAGTATATTTCTTGTTCTATGTTGTCAAATAGTTCGCAATCAAAAAATTCACGAACAGTAATTTCAAGACCATCACATATTTTTTTGATAGAAACAACTCCCGGATTTTGACTCTTTTCATTTAACATACTGTAAATTGTAGATGGAGCCACACCGGAAATATTAGCTAAGGCATTAATTGCTATATGTTTTTCTTCACACAACTGAAGTATTCTTTTTGCGACTGCTTCTTTTGTATTCACCAGCGTACCTCCTTATTACATAAAATTTTACTCAAAATTGCGATAAATCGTGTAGGATATATCGCAATTTTGGGATTAGTGTGATATAATATGTAATAAAGAACAAAAAATATACAAGAAAAGTTTGCGATATGTCGAAAACAGTGTTGACATTTGTAAACATTTGTATTACAATAATGGCGTTGGATAATATCAGCAATACTATGGAGGTGTATAATCTTGGCTGGTAAAAAATTATTTATACCATCAAAACGCTATAAGGGTGATACCTCTGTTGTGTCTGCAAGATTACCGAACGAATTAATAAAAGATTTGGATCGTATTGCAGAGAACACTGGACGAAACAGAAATGAAATAATTATGTTATGTTTGGAATTTGCAATAGATAATCTTGAAACAGATACAGACGGAAAAGAGGGGTAAAATGAGAAAGCATGGGATAATTCTATCGATATATTCGATTATTGCTGCGTTATATATCGCTTTATCGCTAATATTGACTACCGAGAGAAACGCAGTGTTCTGGATTGGATTTGCAATTGTGCTGTTTGCGGTTGGCTTAACCGCAGTTATAACAGTAGTGACTAATCAAAAAAGAAGTTCGGCATTTCCGTTGGAAATTTCGATGTTGGCTTTTTCTACAATTTATGTTGCTGTTGTAGTTGCTATTAATATTTTATTTGGGTTCATATTTAACACATCTGTTAATATATTTATCAGTATTCATTTGATTTGCATGACCTTATACGCAATAATTACAATCTTGATGTTTGCAACCAAGAATGTGGTAATAAAACAAAATAATCAAGTAAATGGTAAAATATGCGAAATGCAAATACTCATTTATGAATTTGAAAAAATAAAAACAAAGCTTATAGATATGCAATTAGAAACAAGAAGAAAAGCTTTACCGCTTATTGACAGTCTTCTAGATGAGTTGAGATTTTCAGATTTTGGTTTGACCGTTGATGTCTCAGATATAGACACACGGCTTCGCTCTATGGCTGAGATGCTTTCTGCGGAAGTTGATAATTTGGTTTTAATTAAATCTGATGATATCACAAGTATGGAAGCCATTATCAACGATATTAAAAAAGTGGTAAAGGATAGAAATATGCAAATCAGATTGATGAGTAGCGGTATTTAGGGAGGAATAAAAATGGCAATAATAAAGGTTGTTAAATATAATGGCAGTCCGGATGTATTTGCTTGGAAATATCCAAGTGAAGAATTAAGTACTTGGACACAGTTAATAGTCAATGAATCACAAGAAGCGATACTTTTCAAGGGTGGTAAAGCACTGGATGTGTTTCAAAGCGGTCGTCACACTTTAGAAACTGCCAATATTCCGATTTTAAATAAGATTATCAATCTTCCCTTTGGTGGTCGTTCACCATTTACTGCGGAGGTTTGGTACATAAACAAGGTAAACTCACTTGATATTAAGTGGGGCACAGCTTCACCAATTCAGTTGCAGGATCCTAAATATTCTGTATTTATCCCTGTGAGAGCATTTGGACAGTTTGGAATTAGAATTGAAAACTCCAAACAGTTCCTTGTTAAATTGGTCGGAACACTTTCTGTATTTGATAAAACCAATATTCTTAAATATTTCCGCGGTTTATATCTTACAAAGGTAAAAGATGCGATTTCCTCTTATTTGGTACATAAACAAATAAGTATTATGGAGATCAATGCTTATATTGAAGAACTCTCTACATATCTGCAAGAAAAGATGCAGCCTGTACTCGAGGAATACGGCATAAAACTTGTTAACTTTTATGTTAATGACATCAGTGTTCCCGAAGATGATGCGGCGGTAAAGAAACTCAAAGATGCTCTTGCAAAGAAGGCCGAGATGAATATCATCGGATACAACTATCAGCAAGAGCGTTCCTTCAATACTTTGGAAGGTGCAGCAAAGAATCCTGGAACTTCCGGAGATCTTATGGGCGCAAGTTTAGGTCTTGGAATGGGCGTGACTATGGGCGGTGCAGTCAGTGGCCAATTTGGTGGAATTGCAAAAACGCTTGATACAAGTGCTGAAGACACAAAATCTTGTCCTTCTTGCGGTGCTATAATGCCCAAAAGCAAACGATTCTGTTCCGACTGCGGTTGTGATACCAACAAAAAAGAAGAGAAAAATGCAAAAGATACTGTAAAATGCAGCAATTGTGGCTTTGAGTATAAAAATACGATGAAGTTCTGTCCCGAATGCGGTGATAAATATAATCCTTGCCCCAAATGTGGTGCTGATTTGCCCGAAGGTGCTGTAACATGCACATACTGCGGATATGAAGCTCCGCAGCCTTGCCCTCATTGTGGTGCTGCCCTCCCTGGTAAGAACACAAGATTCTGTCCTGAATGTGGCAAGTCTTTAATAAAAACTTGTCCATCTTGTAATTCTCCGATAACCAGTACTCCTAAATTCTGCCCTGAGTGTGGTACAAAAATAGAGTGAGGTTAAGGTGACTATAATGAACAAACTAAAAAATAATTTAATTTCTACATTTGGCTTTTTGCTATTTATTGCCTTAACAGTTGTAATATATTATTTACTTCCATATGAAAAATTGTTGATGGATAAAAATACTTTGTTTGGTGTCATAATTTCGGAAGTGATTACATTATTGGGAACTCTGTTCTATAACACCGTGTCCGACAAAAAGAAACTTACGATGACAGCAGGTGGTTATACAATACTTTTCGGTTATCAAGTTTCAGTCATTATATTATCAATATTGTTTGTTTTTTATTACAGAAATGCGATTGCAACATATAAAATTATCTTTGTTTGTTTAACTGGAGTATTTTTAATTTCGTTAGTTTTAGTATATTTTTCCGGCAAGAAGGTTTCTGATAAAGCAAATGCCGTTGATAACGCTTGCCGCTTTTTTAAAGTACTGGAATATAAAACAGAGTGCTTAAACTCCATAGATTGCGAAAAAGCCATTCATAGCGAGCTTATAAAAATAGATGGCGCAGTAAAAAGTTGTGATCAGAGTGTTTGTGTTGACACTGATCGTCTAATAGACGATAGTGTTAATGCCTTGTTGGAACTGTTGAATGTTAAAGAAATAAATAATAACCAAGTTCTTGGATCATGTGAAAAAACGATGTGCCTTATTAATCAGAGGAACGCTGAAGTGTGCAGATTGAAAGTCGGAGGTATATGATTATGGCATCTAATAGTATTGATTCTGCAATTAACAAGGTAAAAGCCAAAGGCACAATTCAAAGAGTATTTGGCTACATAATGGCAATCTTTAATGGATTTTTTGTTTTTGTTGGGTGTGTTGCATCCGGGTTTAAAGAGGCTTCTGATGTGACATTAGTAATATTTTTTTCAGCAGTTACCGTTGTAGGGGTTTTGTTAATTATTAAAGGAAATAAGAAGTTCAAATTAATCAAAACATTTTATGCTTATTCCGCAAGACTGGCAACTGATCCGAAAAAGTCAATTGATTTATTGGCATCTGCAACCGGAACTACTGTTGCAATAGCCACGAAAAACATTAACGATATGATAGAATTCGGCTTTTTTCCTAATTGTTATCTTGATGAACAGTGTAACAAGTTAGTGTTTCCTGCCTCGCCGCAGCCACAAGCTTCATTCGTTTTTACGCCTACACCTACTGCGGCAACTCAAACAACAAAATATATCACTGTTCAATGCAAAGGTTGTGGTGCAATAAATAGAATAATTTCAGGAACAGTTAGCGAATGCGAATTTTGCGGTTCGCAAATTTCAGAATAAAAAGGTGAATAAAATGCAGAAAAAATCTTTTTCATGGGGAATTATAATATTAATGTTTGTTTTATTCTTTCCTATTGGTATTTGGATGCTAGTCAAAAAAATGACTGATGAAAAATTCAACTATATCAAAAACGGAAAGTGTTTAAGAATTTTAGCTTGGATATTAATAGGCTTTGCTGTAATGTATTTGATTATGGGAATTACTGGTGATCTTGAAACCGAAGATGGATCAAGTGTTGTAGGTGGCGTTATTGTAATGCTTATAATTTTCGGCGGCGGTGGTGCTTTTGCATTATATAATGCCCATTCGTACATAAAGAAAGGTACAAAGTACAACAGATATGTTTCAATTATCAATAGCAGCAGTGATATGCTAATCGACAATATTGCCGCAGCTTATCCTACAACTTACGAAAAGGCAACAGAAGATATTCAGTCAATGATAGACGATGGATATTTTATGAATGCGTATATCGATTTAAACCGCAGAGAGTTAATAATGCCGCAAAGGTCAGTAGCGGTTAATGTTACTGTCAATCAAAACACTGCTCACGCTGATGCTCAGCCTACAAGTGTAAAATGTAAAAATTGCGGTGCAACTAATACAGTTATTCCCGGAGCTGTAAATGAATGTGAGTACTGCGGTTCACCGCTATAAAATATAGGAGGAAAAACTAATGAAATGTAATGTATGTGGCTCTCAATGTGAAGGAAAATTTTGCACTAATTGCGGAACTCCTGTTGGACAGGTACCAAAAACAAAAAATACAACTGCTACCGCACCGGTTATGTCGTCTAACCGACTTTACAGTTACAAAGTGGAAAATGTAGTTATTAAAGCAGGTGTATTTACCGATGCGCAAGACTTAATACCTAAAAAAGTTCAACCGTTACTCGACATGGGAACAAAAAAAGGTTGGAAATTACATACTTTCACACCTACCCTTTCTGCAAAAGGCATTAACATTTGTCTTGTTTGGGAAATTTGATTTGGAGAATTAATTTATGTCAGTTTATAGATGTGAATCGTGTGGCGCACCACTTCCTTCATTAAATGGTGCTGTTGTTTTGGTTTGCGAATACTGCGGAACTGAAAACAGGATAAGTGATGTTGCTGACGAGTTCATAAAACAAGAACCAACACATATAGAAGAAAACGCTTTTATATCTACAGTGCCATCTATTGGCAATAGCATTTTTGATAAGAAAAATTTTGTAATTTACAGTAATTACGCAGAGGTGTTGGATATAAAAACCAACGCTGTTGAAATACATATTAATTTCAAAGATGTGGAGGAATATAGGAAGGCTCTCATATATGATAACGCAATAAAATTCAAAATGAAAAACGGCCAAAAGTTTTTAGTTAATTTTTATCTTAAGAAAAACTATCAGTTGGCGATGAATGCTCTTAATGGATTGATTAAAGTATAATGAGGAGAATTAATATGAATTGTAGTCAATGTGGAACTCAATTTGAAGGTAAGTTTTGCCCTAACTGTGGTGCTCCTGCGGTCGAAGAAGGCTCAAACTCAAGTGAACAAGTTGTTATGAACCAGACAAACTCCAATGTAAATAAGCCTTTTTATAAAAAATGGTGGTTCTGGGTAATTATTGCCGTTGTCGTTATCAGTATTATCAGTGGTTTAGGCGGTGATGGTGAAGCATCAACAAATTCCGATGGTGTAAGTTCAATTGCGCAGAGTGCAGATGAAACTTCCAATGATACAAATAAAAATGAAACAGCTAATAAAGCGGGGAATAAGATTACTGTAGTTGATTTCACTACTATGAGCAAAGCTGATATCGAAAGTTGGGCAGCCACAAACAAGGTGACAGTTACCTTTAGTGAAGATTATTCTGATAAAGTTGCTTCTGGTTCTGTAATTAGTCAAAATAAAAAGGCTAACGGAACAGTTAAAGAAGGTGTAACAATTAAAGTTGTACTTTCAAAGGGCAAAAAACCGTCCATGGAATATCAAAATGCACTAAAAAAAGCTGAATCCTATTCAAAGTTAATGCATATGTCTAAGCAGAGAATTTATGATCAATTAACTTCAGAATATGGCGAAAAATTCCCAGCTGATGCAGCACAGTATGCTGTTGATAATTTGAAGGCGGATTATAAGGCTAATGCTTTAGAAAAGGCAAAATCTTATCAGCAAACCATGAATATGTCTAAGAGTGCCATTTATGATCAACTTGTTTCCAAATACGGCGAGCAATTTACTGCTAAGGAAGCCCAATACGCTATAGACCATTTGGATGATTAATTAATAGATACTTTTTAACGTATATTTGTAGATTGTTATTTGATATAATCAATTTAATTTATAAAATTATGCTAGGTGGCCAATAAAATGGATATTTCCTTTAAGATAGGCAATGAAAAGTTTAATTACAGAGTATGTGCTATAATAATTTCCGACGGCAAAATTTTAGCAATGCATGATGAACGGTCACCGTATTACTATTTGCCCGGTGGAAGGGTTGCAATAGGAGAAACTGCGGAAAATGCCGTTATCAGAGAGGTTCAGGAGGAATTAGGTGTAACTCCTAAGATTGTCCGCCCTGTTTGGCTAAACCAAGCATTTTTTACGGAAGATGTCGATAATCTGCATTACCACGAATTGTGCATTTATTTTTTAATGGATATAACAGATACCGATTTATTATCGCGGGGTAAAAAGTTCACAACAAACGAGGGTGACCGCATACACACTTTTGCGTGGTTGGAGTTTGCTCAATTAAAGAATGAATACTTTTACCCGTTGTTTTTGAAAAAAGATATTTTCAATATTCCGGATGTGTTTACTATTCGCACAGAAACCGAATAAGTAAATGCCTGTTTTTAGGGCTTAAATGTCACTTAAATTTTGCGCCGCTGTAAACAAAGAAAAGGAATTTTCAGGCCATATTTGATAATGTGATCGTAAAAATGCGATTTTTACAAAAGTGGCGGTGAAACACCCAAAATAGCGTAAAAAATGACCGAAAGTGGAGAACAAACTCTGCTTTCGGTCATTTTTTGGTCGGAGTGAAGGGACTCGAACCCCCGGCATCCAGTTCCCAAAACTGGCGCGCTACCAACTGCGCTACACCCCGATATTAAATATTAAGTTTTTAAAATAGCCAACAAATTTGTAAATAGTTTTCCGTTTTAGAAACCCTCTTGCGGTTCCCGACCGAAAACATTCTTGGAGCGAAAGTTTTCGTGTCGACCGCTG
>CAKSDA010000006.1 GCA_934444895.1 uncultured Eubacteriales bacterium
CCTCGCAAAGACGACAAGCCTAAAAATGCCTAAAGATCGCTGTTTTGGGCAGGTTCGGCTTATCCCTGTTTGCCTAGGCTTTTGATTGTCGAAACCGTTGCCCCCCGATTGCTTTGTCTGGGCACTTTATTTTCTAAACCGTAACACTAGACGCAAAGTGTTTAAAAACCAGCTGCTAATATTATAAAAAAACTGGAGGTTTTGCTATGCGCATGTATGATCTTATAATGAAAAAAAGAAAAAAACTTGAACTTAGTGAAGATGAAATTAATTTTATTATAAATGGCTATACAAAAGGCGAAATACCGGATTATCAGATGTCGGCTTTTGCAATGGCAGTAGTTTTTAATTCCATGACAACAAACGAAACTGCCGCTTTGACAAGGGCCATTGCATATTCCGGTGATATTACCGATCTTTCATCGCTTGGGGATTTAACGGTCGACAAACACTCAACCGGAGGAGTGGGGGATAAGACCACTTTGATTGTGGCTCCGATTGTTGCGGCATGCGGGCTCAAAATTGCAAAGATTTCCGGCCGTGGACTGGGTCATACCGGAGGTACGGTAGACAAGCTGGAATCTATTAAGGGATACAAAATAAATCTGAGTTCAACAGAATTTCTGGGTCAGGTGGAGAAAATAGGAATTGCAGTAACAGGGCAAAGCGGAAATCTTACTCCGGCAGACAAAAAGCTCTATGCTTTAAGAGATGTTACTGCTACGGTTGATTCAATACCGCTTATTGTTTCCAGTATCATGGGCAAAAAAATTGCTTCCGGCGCAAAAACCATTGTATTAGATGTAAAAACCGGAAGCGGTGCGTTTTTTGAAGATTTGGATTCGGCGATTGAACTTTCAAAAGAAATGGTGAATATAGGAAACAGCTGCCAAAGAAACACTGCGGCTCTTATAACGAACATGGATATTCCTTTGGGCTATGCAATCGGAAATTCTCTTGAGGTAGCGGAAGCGGTTGATTTGCTTAAGGGAAAGAAAATTGATGATCTTTATGAAATTTGTCTTTCCCTTTCCGCAGCAATGCTGGCAAAGAGTCTTAATATTACCTTCAGCGAAGGATTTAAAAGAGCAGACCGGGCGGTTAAAAGCGGCAAGGCTTTGGAAAAGTTCAAAGAATGGATATCCGTTCAGGGCGGCGATATTGGGTTTATTGACGACTACAGCAAGTTGCCGACGGCAAAGTACAGCAGAACAGTGCAGCTTAACGAAAGCGGCTGGATATGCAAAATGGAAACTTCGCAAATAGGAAAAGCGGTTTCGGTTTTGGGAGCAGGAAGAATAAAAAAAGAGGACAGTATTGATTATTCGGCAGGTATTGTTTTGAGTAAAAAAACGGGTGATAAAGTTTCACCGGGCGATGTATTGGCAACAATATATACAAACAGTGAAAAGACTCTTGATTTGGCGGAAGAAATTTTAAACAAGGCAGTTACCGTTGGAAGTATAAAGCCACAAAGACAAAAGCTTATATACAAAATGGTTGGAATAGACTGAAAATTTAATTTATAAAAAGTTTTGGGCTCTGCTGCAAAGCAGAGCTTTTTTATATGTATTTATTTTTTAGTAAGCAGCGTATAGGTGATTATCGGAAAATAACAGATTATTAGGTGGATATCAGTTAAAGAAAACATATTAGTGGGGGGATAACCAACCCTGATAATTATATAATACGAAAAACAAAGGAGGAATAACATGGTTAGACTTAAAAATAAAAAAGCAAGAATTTACAAGGGCGCATATACCCCTGTAAGCTTAAAGAAAAATTCTTTGGATTTCGGCGGAGCTTATGAAAAAAGCATTTATGGAGAAAGCGTTGAACTTTACGGAACATATAATGCAAAGGTTGACAAGTTAAGCTTTGTAGGAAGAACGGCTGTTGAACCCACCGGCAAAAATTTTTGCGGCCAGCCCGGTGAATTTACAGAAAACGGCATAACG
Source organism: uncultured Eubacteriales bacterium (assembly GCA_934444895.1). Taxonomy (GTDB): domain Bacteria; phylum Bacillota; class Clostridia; order Oscillospirales; family Acutalibacteraceae; genus UMGS1279. Next base: position 1,959 of record CAKSDA010000006.1, read on the forward strand.
CTGACAAGGACTTCTGACGGAAAGTTTAATGTAAGCGGTACTATAAGCGCTAATTTTGAAAAGGTTATAGCAACAGCAACCGTATATGAAGGAACATATACCGCTTCAGGATCAGCCGGGATTTTGGTTAATTATACCGGGGAACAGTGGCATAACATTAAAAACGGTTTTACATTTACAGTAAGCGGAAAAACCACCGTTAGATTTAAACTTGTTTTAAAGGTTGCAAACCAGGTAAATGGCAGCATAAATAATGAAGCAGAGTATATTCAGCTTGAAAAAGGAACGGCCGTAACCGAATTTGAAAAGAATTTAACGGGAGCGCCGTCTATAGATAATGTTTACAAAATAAGGGCGGCAAAAGGATATGTAAAAGCGCTTGGCGGTCTGTCGGAGCCATATTCTACATATGAAACGATTTACCCTGTGCTGAGAGCAATTTATGTTGATGCAGACTGTGATTATAATTACACCGAAACACTTAAAGACCAAACTGTTAATTATATAATCGCGGATGAAGTAAAAAACGGAAAATATTACCGAAAAACACAGTATATATCTTTATACGGTCAGGAATCATTTACATGTACAGGCCCGGTAAATAGGATATATTCTTTTAAATATGCGTTAGATGAAACATATTATTTAAAATATCCGGAAAAAATGTTGTCAACGCATTTTTGCTATTGTGACGGAACCGATGAGGGTATTTCGTATGATGAAGCGACCAAGAGTATTATATTTAATATTTCCGAAAGCCGAAACATTAAAACCGTGGAGGCATTTCAAAACTATGCTTTACAGCAGGCAAATGCCGGAACTCCCATAATGGTGGTGTTTGTAAAGGCAGAACCTACGGTTACTGCGGGAATATCATCAACCCCGCTTAAAACATATCCCGGCTACAGTAAAATTTACACCACCGCAACCGGTAATGATATGCCTTATTTAATGAGGGGAACCGTATGCGTTGACAGCAATTTTCAAACTGTGTCCGACAGAGATATAACAATAAATGACTCGGCCGGAGGCAAATTTAAACAAATCAGATTTTTAGGCAGTAATAATTTATTTGATACTATAAATTTGAGTATCATCGGAAAAAACATTTTCGGCAATGGGAGTTTTACAAATGATTCGGATGTAACTGTTACTGTAAATAAAAACAAGGTTACTTTCAGTTGCAACGACACGGTTTCAGAAAACAAAAGTATTTATATTGAGTACAGTTTAAATGTCGGAGAATATTTTTTCAGCAAGGAAGACCAATTAGATGTTTACTATAGAATAGGCACCAGATCGTGGTTCAAGGTGCCGGATACCAACAAAGCAGTGATTGTTTTGGATGAAGCGTCAAGCGTTAAGTTTATGGTGTCGGTTCCGGCAGGACAGACCGTTGAACTTATAAAACCAATGCTGGCGGTAGGAAGCGAAACAACAGAATTTACACCGATGGAAACTAAGCAAACAATCGAAGCATCTACTAAACTCAGGATTATACCGTCCGGCTCAGGCAAGCCTATTGCAAGGGATGATATAACGGTTGATTATTATAAAAAGAAGGTGATAAAGACACAAAGGGTTGACTCTGCTGTTGATGATATGGGAGTCGGCGAATACATAGATAATGCATCGTACATGTTAAGCACACCCACGGTAACCGATATAACCAGCACCGAACTGGGTATTGCTTTGTTAAAATTTCGTTCGCTTTATCCCGGTATGAACATTTCAAGTAATGTTGATATTGAGGTTGAATATGATAAACGCTGGTAGGCTTTAAAATTTCAGTTTTAGTTACAGTTATAGTTATAGTTACATTTAACAGTTGCAGTTATATTTACAGTTAGAGTACCGCTGCGTTTACATTTGAAATGTAGGTTGTAATTAAAATAATTATGAAGGAGGGGATAAATATGACGCCTGTAATAGCGGCCGTTATTTCGGCAGCAGGTTCGATTGCGGTTGGAATTTTGTCGCTTGTCGGTGTAATACTGACAAATTCAAAATCAAACGGCAATATTCAAAGGCGCATGGAAATAAATCAGGCAATAACAGGCACGAAAATTGCGGAGCTGACAAGAGAAGTGCGGCTTCACAATAACTATGCGCGGCGTATGCCGGTTATTGAAGAACAAATAAAGGTTATAAATCATCGTATTCACGATCTAGAAAAAAATCAGATGGGAGATAGTTATTAATGAAAGAAGTTTTAAAAAGATTTAAATCTTGGGCAGTTTGGGTTTCGGTAGTGGCGCTTGTTGTTTTTTGCGTAAAGGAATTTACCGGAATAGATATTTCAAATGAGGCAGACGGACTGTTAAATGTTTTATTACCAGTTCTGGTAGCCTTCGGAATTGTAAACAACCCTGCAGACAGTTCACATTTTTAAGGAGGAATATTATGAAAAAGGTATTTATAGGAGTCGGTCATGGCGGTAAAGACAGCGGAGCTGTTGCCAACGGACTTCTTGAAAAGAATGTTAATTTAAAAATAGCGCTTGCATGCAAAGCAGAGCTTGAAAAAAGCGGAGTTTCTGTTGGAATAAGCAGAACAAAGGATGAAAACTGCGGGCTTGCGGCGGAAATAAAAAGGTGCAATGATTTTTGTCCTGATTTTGCGGTTGAAATACATAATAATTCAGGCGGAGGAGACGGCGCTGAAATATATCACGCCTTAAAAGGCGGAAAAGGTAAAGAGCTTGCCGAAAATATCATGAGTGAGATTATTAAACTCGGCCAAAACAGCAGAGGTCTTAAAACAAAACGCAATAAACTGGGACTGGATTATTTCGGCTGGATAAGGCAGACTAAGGCTCCCGCAGCACTTGTGGAATGTGCTTTTTTGGACAGTAATGATTGCAAAATAATTGATACTGCGGAAAAGCAAAATGCTATGGGTATTGCAGTTGCAAAGGGAGTTCTTAAAACCTTAAATATAAAGCAAAGTGCGACTAAAACCGAAGCAAAACCCGCTGAGAAGCCTTCACAAAAGCCTGCCGAAAAGCCTAAAACATCCGAAGCCGAAAATAAATATCCGCTTTACAAAGTAACCGGTATTTGGTGCAATATAAGAAAGGGCCCCGGTACAAATTATAAGAAATGCGGAAGAGTAACAAGAGGACAGGTATTTACAATAACCGAAGTAAAGAGCGGAAAAGGCTCCAAATCCGGATGGGGAAGACTGAAATCCGGAGCCGGTTGGGTGAGTCTGGACTTCTTTAAAAAGGTTAATTAGGGCGTTGCACGCGATAGGGCAAATTATCTCAATCATACAATTATTAATTTTGTAAGTTTTAAAAAATATATCTCGTTCTGCCAACATTTTTTTAATAAGCTGTTGCTAAATTGTGCCTTTTATGATAGTATTAAAATATAATTAATTTGTTTTAAAGGGGAATATTTTATGATTTCAAGAGCGGCAATTAAAGAAAACGCCAAGGTTCAGTTGGGAAGCAATATATTCGGTCAGGTTTGGCTTATGGCAACGCTTTTATGCTTTATTGTTACTGCTATTTCGGCAGTGGCATCCAAATGCACAAAGGGAGTTATTGTTTCTTTGATTGCAGGACCATTTGCAGTAGGTCTTTCCTTTGTTTTTCTAAACCTTGCCAGAGGTTCCGGCACCGTAAACATCGAAGATATGTTTGTAAACGGGTTTTCAAAGAATTTAAGCAGAAACTTTCTTGTGGGATTTTTAGCCAACCTGTTTATTGCGTTATGGTCATTGCTTTTTGTAGTTCCGGGTATTGTAAAGTACTACGCCTATTCAATGTATCCGTATATTGCAAACGATCATCCTGAATATACATGGAAACAATGTATTGATGAAAGCTGCAGAATGACCCAGGGTCATAAAGGTGAACTTTTTGTTTTGGATCTTAGTTTCTGGGGTTGGTATATTGTAGGATCCATCTGTTTAGGACTAGGAACTTTTTGGGTAATGTCTTATCATTTCGCCGCAAAAGCAAATTATTATGAGGCATTAAAAGGGCTTTATTACGGAACGGCTAATTTTGAAGGAAATACATATTAATTCTATAACAAAGGCATTTTAATTTAAAAAATTAAACATTTGTGCTGCACTCTGAAACAAACATTTTGCTTTTACCGAGTGCAGCACTTATTTAGTATAGTATTATATAGGTATAAATCCGGTAAGCTATTTTGACTTATCGGATTTTTTAGCATCTTTTATTTATTAGTCATCTCATATTTATAAATGTGGTTTTAAAAACTACTTGACAGAATAAGTAAAAACTGGTAAAATATTAATCGGAAGTTATTTGCATAAAATATTTTAAAGCTTAATAACGAATATTCTAAAATTTCTATTTTAAAAAGAGGTGTTTTATGAATTTCGGCGAAAAATTAAAATCGGTTCGTTTGTCACAAAATATTTCACAATCCGAACTTGCGAAGAAAACAGGAATTTCAGAACGGTCACTCTACACATATGAGCAAACAGGTACTTTTCCGCGCAGCAATAATTTACGTAAATTGGCCGATGCTTTGGATGTGTCGGTCAACTATCTTTTGGAAGAACAAGCAGATTTGCAGGATGAAGTTTATAAGGATGATTTTGTTGCCAATGCCGGTAATGAATTTGGATATAAAGGGAGAAGAGAGGCAACTGAACTTTTATCAAGGGCTTCGGCATTATTTGCAGGAGGAGAACTTAACGAAGAAGATAAAGAGTTGTTTTTTCAGTCCCTTATGGAAGTTTATCTTGATTCCAAGCAGGAGGCAAGAAAGAAGTTTGCTTCAAGAAAACGCGCCAGAAAAGTTAGTCCGGATAAATAGAAAATCATTATCATACGGTGTTTTCGGAGGATTTAAATGTCTAATATTAAATACATTTATAGGACTGTTGACCAATTAATTGACAAATACGACACCAGAGATCCTTTTAAAATATGCAAGGATTCTGATATACACCTTTACTATACCGATTTGGGAAGTGCACTTAAAGCCTATTATTTTTACCAATCAAGAATTAAAAACATAGTAATAAATTCAAATGCCGGTTCTGTAGTTCGAAGAATTCTTTGCGCGCACGAACTCGGTCACGCAACGCTCCACGGTAAAATGGCTTCTATGAAGGGATTTAGGGAATTGGGGCTTTTCGATTCGTTGATTCCCACAGAATATGAGGCTAATTTATTTGCCGCCGAACTTATTATTTCGGATGAAGACTTGCTGAATTTGCTGGAAGAATCAGACGGTTCGCTTTTTTCTATTGCAAGTGAACTGTATGTTCCTTTTGAACTTTTGGATTTCAAATTAAAGATTATGAAAACAAAGGGGCATAATGTCAATGTTCCTTGTATTTCGGCTTCCGATTTTCTTAAAAGGGATATTACCGGCGGTATTTATGATTAGGCATCCCTGCTTGACTAGGCAAGCAGGGATAAATTTCAAAAAGTATATTGAATGTGTTGTAAGTATAGCCGGTTGCGGAATTAAAATCCGCAACCGGCTATCACTGCTTTATGAGGTTGTTCTATAACTAACTGCTAATAAAACTTGTATAGTGTTATTTAATCTTTAAAATACGGCTTGTCAGATAATTCAATACCATCCCACTGAGCTATATACTGTGCAAGTGTTGCTATATCCTGAAGGTTAACTACGCCGTCACCGTTAATGTCGAGCGTTACCGTATTTACAGTAATATCCCACTGTGCTATATATTGTGCAAGGGCGGCAATATCCTGAAGGTTAACCACACCGTCGCCGTTTATGTCGCCTTTTAGGTAAATTTCTGCGTTTACTGTTGTGTTTGGATCAGTAACATCTACATCATATTCTCCGATCACATGGCCCTTTTTAGTGATCCGCATAGTATAACTTCCCGGTTCCACATTGGTAAATGCATAGGTCGAAATAATTTTCAGCCCGGTTTTGCTGTCGGGGGAAGCGGTAACGGAATATGCTGCCTCGCTTTCGCCCAAAGGCACAAGTTCAAGTTCGACATAATCTTCAATATTGCCGAAACTTGTCACAGTGCCGGTAAGGGTTAGTCCGCTCTCACCCTCCTGCACACCGGAAAACGACAATGTTATATTTCCGCCGTTTGGGGTAACGGCATAGTAATCATTATTGCCCACTTTGCTTATTTCAGTGCCGTTGGCGTAAACCTTAAAGTCGCTGCCAAACACATATCCTGCCGCGGGCCGCAGGGTGAAATAATACCATTTGCCTTCCATACAGGGTGACAGGGACGGTTCGTCGGTACCGGGTTTATTCATTGGCGTAAGCACCACGCCGGGGTTATAGTCAGTGAAGATGTTATATTCCCGCTGGAATTCCACCCGGATCTTCACATTCTCGCCGGGCATAGTGAAGGAATAAGTTCCGTCGCCATTATCGGTAATTGGTATTTTTGCGATCATGGATGTGGATAGCGTCACCTCAACATCATACACGCCGCAGCCCTCCGCAGGGTTAAGCGCAAAGGTTACTGTGCTGTCGTACTTGGCACTGTCACCGCCGATGATCTCAACATTGCCTTTGTCACTGCATCCGTCCACATAAATGGTTTCAACACTGTAAGATGTGCCAACCCACACAGGATAGAGTTCCAAATCACCAACCCGGGTACCCTGTTCAATCTTCGTTATGGGGGGCCAGCCGTTCTCCGTTTCGGACCAGCCGAAGAAGATATAACCCGGCTTTTTCACCGGTGCGTTCCCACTTACCGTAAGGTCAACATCATCAGTTATTAAAATATCTTTGTCTTTGCCGGTATAATACCCCTCATAGCAGTACTTTGTCGGCAGTTTGTCAAAATAGTACGTCTCTTTGCCATCGCCTATATTATAGGTAATATTGTACTGTATCAATTCAAATGCATCTTCCGCAATAACGGTAACACCGCTTTGCCTGCACTCGGGCATCACGAATGAATATGTGTCTCCTGCCACATGGGTAGGTGTAATTTTCTGATAACCGCCGCCGTTCGCGTCCATATAACTTATGTAAATTTGGACATTTTTGCTTACCTTATACCCGGTGTTGGGCGACAATGTGAAGTATACAGTGTCGCCAGTCTTTGCCTTGCTGATAACGCTTATCATTCCTCTGTTTGCGTCGAGTTCGGTATTTAACCGTGTGCCTACCCGATACCCCGAACTTGCGTCCTGAATAAACTTTGCATACAGTCTTACATTTTCAGGATTATTACTTGTCAGTTCTTTTCCCGCACTGCGCGTGCATTCAGGGTCTGTATACCAGCCCACAAAAGCGTAGCCGCCTCTGGTGATTTCACTTGCCGCAGGCAAGGTGACGGTCTGCCCTAAGCGGAATTTGCTTACACTTGGCTTGCCGTTTTTCCACATAGATGTGCTGAACGTAAATTCCTGTCCGCCGTCCACATATTTATAGATGATTTTATATTCTTTCTCCACGAATATCGCACGGATGTCCAGATTTTTATTGCTTTCACCGGACAGTGTCATGGGGTTGGAGGTCTTCTGCTGCTCCGTCAGGGTGACGCCGTCGGTCCAGACCTCCCAGTGGTCAAACTGGTATCCGTCGTTCGGCACCGCCTCAAGCTCAGCAGTCTGCTCCGGCGCAAGCCAAACGGTGTCTGCCGAATCACCATCCACCAGGAAGGTGCCACGATCGCCGTTGGAGGTCAGCGTACTTTTATTTTGTGCGGTCCACCCAAAGGTTATTTCCGTTCCGTCTAAATCCTCCGGAATGGTAAAGCGGAAATATTCAATGTTGGCACCCGAGCGAAGCCCCAAAACATCGTCCCCGCTGCTATAAATGTGGTCCGTTTTGCCGCCGCGAACGGCATAGCCCCACTTATAGAACCGCCAGATCGAAAGCTCCGAAATTGCCTCTATATAAACCGATTCGCCCCTGGCGAACTGCGCCTCGTGTGTATAGGCAGACCCGTTGATCCTTCCGCGATAAACAGTTACCGTTACAGGGTCGCTGCAAGGCTTTACTACGGTTTTACTACCGCTGCCATCATAGGGAAAATCATAACAGTTATTATCGAAATACTTCATATTCCTGTATATCAATCCGTCGGCAATATCAATTTCATTGCCGGTGCGGGTAAGCAAACCGTCCTGGCCGGTATAAATTTCCAAGTCGCCAACATTTTTGACCTGTATATCGGCGGCTTTAATGCCGTCGGCTCTTCCGCTGCCGCAGTTCATGGTGTCTACTCGTATCGTCCCGGTGGTATCAATGGTGCACTTTCCGCCCACCTCACAGCCGGTTTTGAGCCATCCGTAGCCGTCATCGCCGAGCTTCAGGGAACATTTTATGTCCATTGACGCATTGTCCGTAATATTCAGATCACCCGCTGTCTTAATTAAATAGCATGGGTCTCTGAATTTTACCGAACCTGACAGGGTCAACTCCACATAGACTTTAGCATTGCCGCCAAATGTAAGATGGCTGTCTGATCCCAATACCGTACATGATTTTTGGTATCCTCCGTCATACCTCGAATATAGCCGGTTCAGACAAAGCTCTCCCTGCTTTCCCGGCTCCGTGGTGATCAGAGTGTCCGTGTCATCGTTTTCCCAATCATAACAACCAAGAGCGGTCGAGTAGCTCCATTTGAGGTTATCATCTATTATGAAATTTGTTCCTTCCAAATAAAGGGCACAGCCTCCGCGCAAATCCAACCCGGAAATGCTGATGTTTTTTACATGGAAAATATTGTTTTCTTTGTCGAAATAGCCGTTCCAGTCGTTGCTTTCCTTGACCCAGCCTTTATTATTTTCCCAGTAATAGCCCACATCGTCGCCGGGGTAGCCCTGCTTGCCGCCGTTGCACGCAACAACATACGAAACTACCTTGACAGAGCCACTGCTTTTCGCCGCAAACACACCCGCAGGCAATGCGGAAAATAGCATAATGACTGAGAGAACAACAGCCGACAGACGGCGTAAAAAATTCCCTATATATTTGTTATTCATAAGTTTTCCTCCTTTTTATTAAACATTTATTAAACGCTGTCGATTACCGAAGCAAAATAGTTTTCCGACACCGAGCCGAACAGGAAGGCGTCAATAAGACCTTCGCGCTTTGCCTGCCGAACTTTTTCGGTAAGAATTTCATCGCTTTCATCATCCACAAAAAGAATAATGCGGCAATTTTCAATGTTCCGTTTTACCTTATCACGAATTGCCATTCGTTCGGAAAACATCCACGGCGAAAACGCCTTGACCTCCATTAAAAGAACATCCGGCTTATGTGTTTTGCACCACTCGGCGGTGGAGTCCGGCGACTCGGAGATCACGACTTGGCAATCGTCCAGTTCCTGCATTAACATTCGTTCCATGTTGTGCGCATGGATACCGCTCTGAATGTCCAGAACGATCTTTTTCATCTTTCATCACCGCCTTCTTAATGCACAACTATAATTTTACATATACTATTGTACTGATTTTTTGAATCTTGTCACTGGCACTTGTGCCAGTAACAGAAATTTGGATTTTTTCAAAAAAGCTTTGCCTTTTGGGCGCAAAAATCCCCTCGGTCGGGGTGGCCGAGGGGGAAACATAGGTTATTCGTCTTTTAAGGTGGTTACCATGAGCTTATTTTCAATGGCGGTGGCGACCAGTGCCTCTCGGTTTTCAAAGCCGCCCTTGATGACCATATCGTCCAAGTTCCAACGGACGCCGTTTTTGGAGATGCCGAGTTTATCGGCGATCTCCTGATAAGTAAAGCCTTTTATGTACAGGCGGAGGATGTCTAATTGACGAGGTGAAAATTTATCGGACATAGTTTCTTCCATTTCCACTGCGGGAGAGGTATCCGGAAACACTTTTTCGCCCTTAAGGGTTCGTTTTACTACATTTAAGAGTTCATCCGTACCGTGATCTTTATACCATAAACTGTCGGCGGAACCCGTTTTGGCTTTGGCAAGTACTTGAGGGTCAACAAGTGAGGTGACAATCACAACCTTTGTGAGGGGAAATGCTTTTTTAATCCGCTCTGCGGCGGCTAGGCCGGAATGCTTGTGCTGCGTCTGAACATCCATTAAAATGAGACCTATTGTAGCGTCGCAATACTTTTCCGCTTCAAAGGCGTCGCGATATATGCCTTTTAGTCTAAATTCGCCGTCTGCCGCAAGGCGTTCGGCAAAATGCTTTTGTATATATACATCGTCTTCTACAAGTATTGTGTTTATCATAGGCCATTCTCCTTTGTAGGAAGAGTAATAAGCAGGGCGAAACGCGGCTTGTACACCGTATGCATTTCGCCGCCGGAGCTTTCAATGTTACTTCGAAGGCTTATAAGTCCGCTTCCTTCTTTTATCGGCTCTGTCGGCGGATTTCCATTGTTGGTAATGGTAATGTCATAGCAGTCGTTTTGCTCGGATATGCGAATATATACTTCATTTCCTTTTGCGTGTTTAATGCAGTTGGTAACGCACTCTTTTGCCGCGGCAACGGTAAGTTCTTCGGCAGTAGATCCGGCCGGAAGATACCCCTGTGTTTTAACCAAAACACCAAGTGCTTTTGCGGTTTGCTTTACTTCATCAATTGTTCCAACCGAAGCTACTCGGTTGTTTGCAAGCATACTTACGGCGTTTTGCAGGGTTTCAATTTTTTTGTTGGTGGCCTCTTTGCTTCCAATAATGTCGCGAATGGTCAGCAGGCTTCTACCGATTGTATCATGTATGTAAACCTTTAAATCAAGGCTTTCTTTTTCCTTTATGTCATCTGCCATGCGTTCATACATGTTTTTGAGCTTGCGGTTGACCGCTGCAAGTTCCTTATTAATTTCCGACTGGCGAAGGTTGCTGTCATACAGTTCTGTTACGTTCTGAGCTGTTACTTGCTGCCAGTGATTGTCACCGTCCACGGTGATATTCTGTGTGCAAAATTGCCAAACGGTTTCGTCCGGCAGAATGTAGCAGCCGTCCTTTATGGTGACGGATTTGTCCGGATTAGCCAATGCGTTTTCCAAGTCGCTTTTAATTTGCAGGTCGTGACCGCAGAGAGCAAATGACAGGCGGCGCATACGGTTATTGCATAGAATGATCCTGCCGTCTGGATCGGCAAAGCAAATGCCCATAGGGAGACTATCAGTCGCTTCCTTGATGGAGAACAGTGACAGTTCATTTTTGCGGCGGTGGTATTCCCTTGGCAGAGCAATGGCAAAGTGAATCACCAAAAGGACAATGACTGCAGCAAACAGGAGCCAAGGTGCGTCTATGAGAAAGGCGTCCTTGCCCTCATCAGGGTCACCCTGGGTGACCGAGAACAAAAGCGTAAGCAGAATTGCAAAGTATGCAGCGCAGGGCAAACTGCGTAAAGGCTTATTACTGCGGAGCATTTGATATATAAAAAGTCCGAGTTCAAGCGTGGTAACCACCAGCAAAATAAGAGGGATAACGGTCTGCCAAAATAGGGGCAGGGAAGAGAATGCACTCATTGTTTTGCACCTCCCTCTGCAAAAAATACAATGCGTTGGTAGTCATCGTTTTCGTCTGTCTCATAGAGGACATTATCCTTGTTTGCAAAAGCCGAAAGGTTTGTTTTGCAACAGATATTAAACGATAGGCGCAAGGTATCTGAGCCGGTAAGGCTTAGTTGAATGCTTATTAAATTCTGCGGGTCGGCTTCAATAACCGATTCGTAAAAATCAAATATTGAGGCAGCAGTTTTGCCGGAGAGCATGGAGAGGGAACTTTCCACATAAAGTGTGCTGCGGATATTTAATAATTTCAGCGTTTGGAGTGATTCGGAAAAAGCCCGTTCAAGCTCTGTTATGGATATTTTATAGTCACGGTCGGCAAGCAGGGTCAAATGCTTGCGGCGTTTAATGTAACTGCATAAAACAGCAATTTCGGCAAGGAGAATTTTTGCTTTGCCGGGATCTGATTCAGAAATTTTGCGGTATTCTTTTGTAAGTATCGCAATGCGGTCGATCTGCGTCTGCGTTGCAGATTGCAGCAGGTCATACAGACGGTTTTGCTCCTCAATTTTGCGGTGTTTCGCTTCTCGCTTGTATTCGTAGCGCAGTATATCATTTCTTTCATTAAGTTCTTCCGCAAGACTTTCGGATTCCTCTTTGATTTTAAGCAAATCCGAAACATCTTCCGTCCAAACAGCGTAGCCGCCGCCGATGGGCATTGTGTGTACAGTAAAGCCACTGCTTGTTGTAACAGGGCTTTGCGCGGCCTTTATTATTGTCTCTTTTGGTATAGGTTCAACACTCTGAGCCGAATATTTGATATTAAAATTTTTGTCGGTGATTTCGGCAGATGTACCGACAGAGGAGGCAAACAGATCGGCATATCGGCTGTTGGAATGAATAAAGCCGCAGGTTATGCAGAGTTCAAAGGTCAGAATATACATCACGCTTTGGAATGCGGCAATGTCACCGAATAAATAGCGGAGCCATGATACGCCCATATAGTAAAGTGCGCTGTAAAAAAGTGACAGCATCATAGGAATGACGGGGATAAGTTGGAGTTTACCGTTTGGCACGCGGCACTTGATAAACATGAATATGAGTGCGGCAACTGCACAAAGCACCTGCCAGCCTACAACAATAAAATATCCAATGGCATATCCGTGGTCGGTATCGGACCAAACGGCGGCGGTCTTCGGAAAGGTAAATGTAAGCTGATGAAGGTCGTTGGTCAGCACCAGTATAAGAAGCGCACCGGAGATGAACCACAAAATCAATGTGGCTTTTGGGAGTTTATATTCGTCCGGTCGACCCAGGGACATTGCAATCAGCAGTGCAATCATAGGGACGAACAACATCGGCAGATAGAAAAGATACCAAAGGTACCTGATAGCGGCAGGCTGCCAGAAAATAAAATACTTTGCCGTGCGTGCTGCCATCCAAAAAATAAGCAGCACCGAAATGCCGGTCAGATATTGTCTTAGTTGTTTTTGTACAATGCGCTGACGAACGGAAAGTCCCCATGCGGTGAACAGACCGATATAGATAAAACTGCGTAAATAGGAAAAAAGTGTGGGATAAAAATGACCTTTTCCGATAAGGCGAAAACAGTATGCAGCAATAACAGCAAGCAATATTATGCCGCTGTTGATTATAGTTTTTCGTTTCTGTTCGGTCATACGGATTACCCCAATTTCTAAAGACATACAAAGCTTGCATATGAATTTATCACTGTTTGTCTATATGCTTTTACGATTCACAGTATAGCAGAAATGTATGTTTTTAGCAACCTGCTTGAGGCCGGACATGAATTTTAAATACTTTGGTACAATAAAAAGTCAGAATTTATTAAAGTGGCGGATGATAATATATAGTCAGGCTCTTGATAGCAAGGAATCGGGTGATGTTTTACTATCAAGAGCCTATTAAAATCAACTACGAAAAATTATTTTTCAAAAAATGGTTTATCACATATATCCTTTGTTTTAAGAAGCTTTAAGCATTCAACCTGGGGAAGGATACCGGAGTAATAAAATCCCTGCATCATATCGCAGCCTATTGTATTGAGCAATTTAATTTGATCAGCATTTTCAACGCCCTCGCAAACAATACCGGCTCCGGAATTATGAACAAGAGATATAATATCCGAGAGCATTGTCTGCTGACGGTTTGAAATGCATGAAGCAATAAACTCGCTGTCGATTTTAACCATATCTATCTCATTGTCATACAAGTCGGCAAACGAAGAAAATCCAGCGCCCATATCATCAATAGCAATTTTGAAACCCATTTCGCGGCAGCGGCGGATATTTTCTGAAATAACCTTAACATCTGTAGAAATGGAATCTTCGGTTATTTCAATAACAAGGCGGTTATGATTAAATTTAAATTTGCTTGAAATTTCTTCTATACGGTCGGCAAAATCCTTTTGACAAAGCGAAATCCTTGTGAAATTGCATGCCAGAAACAAGCTGTTGTAAGGTGTGTTTTCCCAGGCTTCAAGTTGTTTGCATACTTCGGAAAACATTTTGTAATCATGCGGTACAATCTGACCCGTCTCTTTAAGCAGATCAATATACTCTAAAGGACGCAGCATGCCATATTCAATGTTTTGCCAGCGTGACAAAATTTCCATACCGCAGACTTTTCCTTTTTTGCTTTCGGTAATAAGCTGCATGTAAACTCTGAATTCACCGTTTTTAATGGCGGATGCCAGCGATTTCCGCAGATTTTCCTGCTTACGGTTTTTTGTAAGTTGTGTTTTGCATGTTATTTCAATAGCAGTCTGGTTCCTTAAGGCGGTTAAATATCCCTGCTTTGCGTTATATAATGCGGTTTCAGCATTACAATCAAGATGTTCGCACAGGCGGCAAACGCCGGCAGAAAACAGATTTTTCTCTTCCGGATAAAATTCCTCTATATAGTGATTCAGACCGCTTACAATATTCTGTGCCGAATTATCGCATTCCTGTTCGGTCGGCGCTTGAAGCAGCAAAACAAATACTCCCGTTTTGATTCTTGCAAGGTATTCCGAAGATGTTATTGCGGCATTAAGATGCGCCGCGGCATATTTTTCAATTTCACTGCAGACATTTTCACCGTATTTTTCGCAAATCGTTTTAAAATCAAACGCAAGATAATTTAATGTATAAAGGTTTCTGGATTGATATGATAAAAGGTTATTAAAAGCATGGGTATAGTAATCAGCGTTTCCTACACCGGTCAGTTCATCAATCAGCGTTTCAAAGCGGTGACGCTTTTTCTTACAGGCGATAATCACAACAAAAATACCTGTCGCCGCAAACAAACAGGCGATTATCGTAATTATAATTTTTATTAGTTTATCTTTGCTTTCGATTTTTGGGTTGTTGCGCGCGCTTTCAAGCATAAGACCCATTTTTTCCTGATCGGATATTTCCGAAAAAGCGGATTTTAATGTTTTAACAAGTTCAGGTGAAGCAATTTCTGTAAATCCGATACAATAGGTCTCATTGTTATTTGTGTTGTCTGCCTTTAAAATGGGAATTATCGACGATATTTCACATTCCTTTTGATCCAAGGTGATTGCGGTTATAATCTCTGCCTGATTATTTCTCGCCAGTTCACGCTGGCGGTTTTTTGAAGATGCAGAAATGTATGTAAAGGAAATACCGGTTTTTTTTGAAACTTCGTTAAGCATATCCGGAATAACGCCGCAAAAACTTTCTTTCTCACTGTCGTAATACTCAATGGGAAAGCAGTCCGGATTGCCGGCTACATATACTGTGTCAGAAGGTCCGGAATCACTTTTGTTTGTATATACGGCGGCAGCAGTGGGAAGATTTATGCAAAGCGCTGCAACCAGTGCAAACAAACAAACTTTTGAAGCTTTTAAAAATTTATTCTTTATTATCATTTTCATTCTCACTGCTTTGTGCGTTTTGCAGTTTTAAAATTTTATCCTCAGCTAAAGCAAACTGATTTTCAATATCGCTTAGTACCAGAGTTATTGATTTATGCATTTGCATAAGCTTATTTTTAAGTTCCTCTGTTTCGCGGCTGAATGAATCAACCTTGTTTTGAAGGGCTTCTGCTTTTCGTTTCAGCTCAGTATTTTCCTGATTTAAAAATGAGGCATTGTTGCCTAATTCTTCATTTTTTCGGCTCAGCTCTTCCAACTTTTCGCGCTGCTCGTCTTTTTGCTTACTATCCTTTTGCTCATAAATTGAATTAAGCTGCGAAATATATTCGCAGACATCATTTTTGTTAAATCCGAACAGACCGGTTCTTAAATCCTTAAGTTCCATAAAAATTCCCCCTATTTAAAATTAATTTTTTTGCGCTCAATGCGACCCCATCTAAGTTTGTTTTTTCGGTATCCGATAAAGGCTGTCGCTCTGACCCACGCCAGAACAAATCTAAGACATGTAATTTCGAAAATGCACAGAAAACAGGCTTTTATTGCATCAAAAAATGTAATCTTCAGATCCGATGTGTAAATTCTCGAAAAGAATGCCGTAAGCGACAAAACGCTTCCGAAAACGGCGTAAATAAGAAAAAACAAAATCATAAAAGGTATATTTATCAAATCAAGCGCAAATGCCAAAAGCATTGTAAAAACTCCGAAAATTTCAATGAACGGCGAAGCCAGTTCGTAAATTAAAAAATACAGATACGAGATAAACCCCACTGCTTTGAATTTAGGATTAAAAAGCATTCTCTTGTGCTTTACCATGCTTTGAAATAAACCTATATGCCAGCGTCTGCGCTGCTTTCTTAAATCCCGTAATTTTTCCGGCGCCTGAGTCCAGCATATGGCATCGGTTGCGTAACATATGCTGTATTTCATATTATTAACGGCGCAGTATTCGTGCAGCTTTACAACAAGCTCCATGTCTTCACCCATGGTTTTGTTATTATATCCGCCTGCGGCAATCACCGTATCTTTTTTAAACAGTCCGAATGCCCCTGAAATAATAAGCGAACCGTTAAACTTATCAAACATAATGCGCGAAGCCAAAAAGGATCTGTCGTATTCCAATACCTGCATGCAGGCTATAATGTTTCTTGGAAGCTGATATTTTTTAACCCTGCAATTCTCCAGTTCAACATCATTTGAAAGGCGAATAAGTCCGCCTACCGCTACAACATTCGGTTTTTCCAAAATCGGCTGAGAAATGTTTTTAAGTGAATCGTATTGCAAAACCGAATCGGCGTCAATGCAAATGAAATATGGATAATTTGCAGCATTGATACCCATATTGAGTGCGTCGGCTTTTCCGCCGTTTTTCTTTCGTATAACGGTTAGGGGAACACGGGTGTCTCTTGTTTCAAAAATGAATTCCTCCGGCTGACAATCAATCTGACGCCGTATCGGGCGCATAACCCGGTGCATTGAAAATGCGTCTATTATCTTTTGCGCGGTTTGGTCTTTAGAACCGTCGTCCACCACAATAATTTCATACGACCTATAATCAAGCTCCAGCAAGGATTTAACAGTCTCAACCACCGTTACTTCCTCGTTATATGCGGGAACAACAATGGTGATCGGCACATAATAGTCGTTTGGAAAATAGTTTTTAAGGCGTTTTCGGCGATTTGTTTTATATAGTTCGGAGGAGCCGACAAGCACCGACAAAAATAAGAAGGTGGAATATCCTATCATGTACGCAATAAAAAATATACCTACGATTTTTAAGAAAATATCAATAGCTTCTATCACGCGCGCGCCACCACTCTTTCTTCCTCATTGTCGCGTTGCAGACAATACCGTATAACTTCCGCAGCGAATCGGTCGTGCCCGTCGATAATATCCGTTAAATCAGAATATGTAATGCCCAGATTTTTAAGACTTATGGCAGAATTAAGACGCACATACCAATTTCTGCTATATAGGTTTTGTTTTAAAAGTTTAACCGTGTTATCGTTTGGATATGAGCTGAGGGCGGAGCAGGCTATTGCGGCATACTGCCAGTTTTTATCGGAACTTTCTGTTGCCAAGCGGCAAAGGATATTGTACGCATCCCAAAACCTATATTTGCCAAGATAGCGTATGCAGGCATATCGCACCTCTTCGTTTGCAGTTTCATCTTTTAAAAGGGATAGGGCAAACTCCTTGTATTCATCGCTTGAAAAACGCAAAAAGTCAAGCAATGTTACCTTCATCTCGTTTGAAAATTCAAAAAAGGAGTCTATTATTTTTGTGCTAAGTTCACTTAATTTGCCTGAAAAATTTAAAAGTCCGTCGCAAAGCAGTTTTCCGTGAAAGAAAAAATCACTGCAATCAATAATTTTAATTGCTTCAATTATGCAGTCTGAATTACCTGTTGTGTAAAGCGCCTGCATGGCATTTTCGCGGCAATAAATACTAGGTTCGTTCAACATCTGCATAAGCGAACCTTCAATGCTGGGAAACGAGCGGTTAAAAATCAAACGGTACTTTTTTATTATATATGGGAAATACGCCGCTTCTATTCGATTCTTTTTTGAATAGTGCGCCATAAGCGACACGAAAACACTGTCGAGGCAGCGAAGGTATTCTCTTATCTCATAAGGATGATCTATGTACTCCGCTTCAAGCATTTTATCAAAGGCAATCATATTTCCTACTCTTTTTAATTTTCGGTTTAAATAGAGCTTGTGATTTTGGCTTACGGAAATATTAGCCTCCACTGCCTTAAGCTGAAGCATTACCCTTACTTTAAGATCGCGGCTGACCCTTTCTGTTTTTTGTTTATTTATTCTGAAAAGAATGGCAGTGACAATGTTGAAAATAATCATTGCAAAACATACAAACAGATAGACATAAAGCATTATTTCAATTTTCATTTATTAGTCTCTCCGTTCCATAAATCCTGCATAATATAATATGAACTTTTCAGTCGCTCGTGGTAGGTTACCTTGTTTCCCCAACCCTTAAGCCGGTATTTTTTAAGCTCGCAACGGCTATTGCTATTGTAACCGTCTGTGATTCCTATGTTCATTGCGTCAATGTTTATATACTTTATTCCGTAATTTCCGTCATAATAATCATCAAGAATCTGCATTTTTGACGGATCGGAAAAATTAAGAAGCTGCCAGGGAAGCTTTACTTCTATATAATCTCCTGAACGCATAAAATCGGCAAGAGAATCAAAATCACTTGAAGCAGGGTTTGCATTTCCGTATTTTAATTTTCCTGTTTCAAATGAAGGTTCGCCAAAGTTATAAAGGCCGCTTTTCCTTTGTTCTTCGGTTACATTATAAATTTCAAGAATCATATCAATATTCACAAATTTTGAAGAATTTTTATCAGGTATATTATCCTTAAGGTATGTATCAAAGCCTTTTAAATTTTGAGAGTAGGTTGAACGCAATACCTCATAGCGTTCCTGAACCATAAGCCTGCTGTTGTTTTCTCCGTTTATTGTAAGAATAAAATCGGCTGCCTTATCAAATTTAATATTAAAATTTCTACAGTAATTGCTGCCGGATTTAGGAGTCGTATCGATTGGAATATATATTTTGTCCTTTTTAAAATCCAGGTTCTTTTTGTAAATTAGAAAATACATGAATTTTTCATCATAGCGAACGCAAACAGACATATTATCCGTTTTAACTACCGGTTTTTCGTTTTTCCACTCCGAAATATCTCCGTCCACATAGCATACTGATTTTTCTTCTCCGGGATCAAACGACAGCAAACCGAAATACTGTTCATTTGTTTGATAATCCGACCAGTATGGGTTGCGTAACAGGTTCACTGCGTACATGGTGTTCCATGTGCGCTTAAACCATTCATCCTGCCAGGAAAAAATACAGGAACCGGCGCACCCTGCAGACATTATGTCTTTGTAGCACTGTACTAAAGCGTTTCCCTGGTCCTTTTCCGACATATTTCCCTGGTTACGGTTTGTGTTAATGTCGCGGTGTGCCATGCCGCGTCCGGTAGAAACGCCGAATTCCGATATAATTACCGGAACCGTGTGGTGCGATGTCAGCATACTTAAATATGCGCGGTAGGTATTTAGTTTATTTCCGTCATAAAACGGAGTCTTGTCGGTAATGCCGGAAAATGTCCAGTCGTCTGTCCAGTTAAGATAATCCGGATAGTAGGGATAAACATGATAAGAGGCAAATTGGCCTGAAATCAGTTGGTCGGTTGTCTTAATATGTTCAATATCAACATAAGCGCACTTCATATAAAGCTCTTTTACCGTTTCAGGATATTCGAAAGGATCGGTGGTAGGCCAGTTTGAAAAAGCAATAAGCTTTTGAACTTTGTATCTCTTTGCCTCGTAATTCAACAAATTATCTCCGACCTTGCATAAAAGTGTTTCAAATGCAGAAGCGCTGCTGTCGGTATAAAGATATTTTCCTTTAAAGGATGAGTATTCTGAAGCGTCTTTATAAGATTCATCAGTATATGCTACCGTCATATCGTCCCATTCAACACCCAAAATATATCCTATTACCCAAGGAGACACATCCTTCATATATGATCCGTGTCCGGCGCTTGCAACCCTGCCGAGAGAAATCTTTTTATTGCCGTGAATAACATCAATCATGGTTATGCAATCACGAAAGAAGGTGTTATAGAATTTAGTGTCGTATGCATCGCGGTGCGAGTTTTGAATATAGTCGTTAACCCAAACTCCGTGAATTATATAAAGTGGATCCGGATTTGAATGGTTGTATTCGTAAAAGGCGTTGTAAAAAGTATCGTTTTGAATAGTATAAACGCGAATTGTGTTTGCGCCCATTTCTTTAATATACTTAAACCAGCGCTTGTAGGTTTCTTTGTCAATATCAAAGTCGGTAGACCATTCGCCGGGTTCTCCTGAACCGAGATTTACGCCTTTGATTTCAAACTCTTTATATCCGTCGCCTTTGTTAAGCATAATTTTTTTATTCTGCGTTTTAACAAAAGTTTCAACAGGCTTTGACGGATTAAAATCAATATACGCACCCATGCGATAGTATGCCGCATCTGCGCCGACATACAAAAGCGTTATACACAAAACAATTATTATAAATTTTTTCATAGGTGCGCTCCTTTCTTAAGCTTGTCGTCTTTGCAAGGCCTAATCAGTTACCTCTGTATATTTTTTTATTTTGGAATCAGCACAATATTGTTTAAGCGAGTCAATGTTATCATCAAGCCAATGGGTACGCTCTTTGAAAAAATTCTTAAGCTGCGTCACCGCTTCTTCGTATGAGTTTAAATGTCTGTCGCTCGGTTCAAGCAGTTCTTTGTTTTCAAAAGAAGATACCCACCGCTTATTGTTTCTTTCCACTGCGGGACCTAAGTATTTTATGGTGCTGTCTATATATTCTTCTAAATATTCATCACTGAATATTGTTTTCCTGAGCTGTTTATATTTGTTTATAACACATTTAACGAAGTATTTATCCTTCATAAGCATTCCAAACCAAAGCTTGTTCTGAATTTCAAAATGCTGCACTTCCATCATAGATTTTTCCTGATAATTGTCACATGCGTTGTTAAAATCCCAAACACACATTTTGTATTTTCCGCCGGTGTCCTTGTAAATGTATGTTGAATATGATCCGGCGTCATAGTTTACAACAATCTCATGAAGTAGGTAGTATGTGACAAAAGAGTCAACATCAATAAAGTTTCGATATCCGTATTTTTTATTATTGAAATCATAAGAATACATTGCCTTTTCAAATGCGGAAAAGTCTTCCTCTATGGAACGCTTAAGAGTATCATTTAAATTTTTCACACCCGGATATTCTACATTGATCATCAAATCAGGGTCGCATCTCAAAGTATATGAGGTAAGATTGTTAAGGCAACCAGGGTCTGTGTTGTTTCTACGGTCAAGCCTTAAAAGATAGCCGGTGTATGTGTTATCCTTAGCATTAATTGACATGTTGAGCCGGCCGCCGTTTTTTCCTGCGGTAATCATTTCGGTTAATACATATACACCCTCATACCGACCGTTAATAACAACTTCGCAAAACCGAACATTGGGGGAATAGTCCATCATTTCGCCTGAAAGATTATACATAATGTAATTTCGT
The DNA here is from genome assembly GCA_934444895.1 of uncultured Eubacteriales bacterium. Classification (GTDB taxonomy): domain Bacteria; phylum Bacillota; class Clostridia; order Oscillospirales; family Acutalibacteraceae; genus UMGS1279. The sequence goes on from CAKSDA010000006.1 coordinate 23,360, forward strand.
ATAAGAGTTTTATCAAGGTATGGACCGTGCAATGCCCACTCATGATGTTCGTCCATTCCAAGAAGCGGTTTTGGATTGTTATCGCCTTTTTCGTCGATAAGTTTAATTTTGTATCCCAGTTTATCAAAATACCGCGAACTGTTTCCGCGTGCATGAATAATAATATCGCTTGAAACCGCCGCTGTATCTGTAGTGTGATTGTATTCATTTTCGCGGTCTATTACCTGCATGGAGGCTGTTATTCGATCGCTGCCGTCAGGCGTTGTCATATATCCAGAGCGCCTGCCGTTTGCATCACGCGCTCCTCTTCCGGGAATTTCCTGCCCGCCGGTGTTAATTAATATAAGCGGCAAATGGCTGCAGAGAACATCATTTGAATGGTTTTTTGTACATTCATTCTTTTGCTTTGCGGATAAATGCTCATGCACGCGTTTTGGTTCGGATTTTCCGAATAGCAGATTCCAGTTAAATAAACTTAAAACAAGCGCGATAACACAGGCAATCGCTCCAATTGCTTTGTATTTCATCCGTTAATCCTCCGTCAATTGGATATTTCGTCATTCTGCATTACCAAATTAACATATTCAATATTTTCAAGCTTGTAAATACTGTCGGAGATGTTGTTTTCTGATTTTTCGGCTTTTTTAACCATTTTCTGCGTAAGTTCATAAATAAGTTCAACAGTTTCCGGCGTGGTGTTTTCAACCCTTAGAATTGCTTTTCCGGAAAAAAGTTTGTAAACTTGCGATTTTATCATAGGCTGTTTTGAACGGTTGGCACGTACTATAAGAAGCATGCGGTTGTCGCTTTTTATACAGCCCAGAATCAGTATAACCGCGAAGGTAACAATACTGCCTACCGAAGCAACCAAATAATCTCCTACGCCGCAGCAAATGCCTACAATGATTGACCAAAAAATGTAAACTGTGTCGCGCGAGTCCTTAATTGCCGTGCGAAAACGAACTATTGAAAGGGCACCGACCATTCCGAGGGACAATGCTATGTTGTTTCCGATAACCGTCATAACGGTTCCTGTGAGCACAGTCAGAATCACAAGCGAGGCATTGAACTTTTTGCTGTAAATAGTACCTCTGTGAGATATAAAATATGAAATGAATATAAAAAATCCTATAATCGCCGCGGCAGAGATGTTCATAAGAATTTGCTGCCAGGTCATATCACTGGGGTTAGTAAAAAGACTGTAAATTTTTTCTCTCATTGTTTTTGCTCTCCTGTAAACTTGTATTTGCCTGTAATTTATTTTCCTATAACTTATTGTCTATAATTTTGTTTGATAGCCGTTTTGCCTTGCCAAAACATATTTGCTGACGGATAATTCACTTCGGTTAACCGGATTTATCATACGCTTGATATATTCCAGCAAGAATCCGTTGAATTTAACCTCAAGAACTACATTATAAGGGTCAAGCACCTGGTTCATATTCAGTCTTTCACTGAATAAATCAAAACAGCTTTCGGTTGAAACAATTTGATTATCAAATGTAATTCTTATTTTGTTTTCCTTTGCAATAAACGCCTTGCGGTTGTATTCGACAATTGTTTTCGGCAGATAGCATTTTGTTTGCATCATAGAATAACATTCGGCAGCAAACGGCTCATCATATAAAAGCAGGGGAGAGTAATCACCCTGTGTGAGGCGTATTGCGTCTGCCCGTTTTAATTTAAGTGACCGTTTTAGCTGATTTGAACCCTGCTTTTGCTTCATCTCAAGCATTGCGTAATTTGCGTTTGGGTCATAACAACGCAGCCGGATTTTGCGGCGCAATTCAATTCCGGCCTGTTTTTCAAAATAGTCACGGTCGTAAACCGTGTCAAAATAAAGCGATCGAACTATGTATCCGTGCGTCCCGTTGTGAGGATCGGAAAGCATTACACAGCCAAGTTTGTGAGAAAGGGCTATGAATTCATCTACGCTTATTAAAAACTTCTTTTCTTCTCTTAAAACTCGGTTCAAATAGTCACCTCCGACAATAAAAGAAAATAAAAAAAGACCGCACATTTAAAAGTGCGGTCAGTCGATCATACGGGTAATTCCGGTTAGACACTAAACTTTGCGTCCCTGTTTTTCAACAGGTTTGCCTATATTTTGATATTATTATACCAAATGTTTTTAATAAATACAAGAAAAATATTTATTAATTTGAATATTTTTTTGCTTGATTTTTGTCTAAATACATAAGCTCATCGGCTTTCTTTGCCACATCGGATATTTGCGCTTTGCCTGGTTCAAATAATGCATAACCGATTGCAATTGAAGAAGATATTACATTATTGTCCTTTTTTTCTGAAATCCTGCTTTTAAAATCTTTGTTTAATTTTTCTACATTACAAAAATGAAGTTTCCGATCAAGTATTATGCAAAATTCGTCTCCGCCTGTCCGATAGCAAAGTCCGTGCTTTCCATATACCGCCTTCATTGCGGCTGCAATGCTTTTAAGGCACAAATCACCTGCGATGTGACCGTAAATATCGTTTATATTTTTAAAATCGTTAACATCAAGAACAAGAATGTATGCTTTACTTTTTAATGACAATTTGTGAATATCATAAGCTCTGCGGTTTAAAAGAAGGGTAAGATAATCAACCTGATAAACCATGTTGCAATAATATATGTAGAACAAAATCGTACCTATTGCAACGGTGAGCCAGACAATTTTAATATTACTGTCAATAACCTGAAATACAGTACCGGCTAAAATAAAGAGCAATATCATAAACAGAGAAGTGTGATTTCGGTTTTGAAGCTTGGCACCGAATTTAACGGTCGTGAATGAAATAAACGCTATATTTATAAAAACAAATACAAAATATATCCAGTATAGCTTTCCGTGGCGGTAAATATTTTGGTCGTCAATATAAAAAATAAATCCAAAAAACAGAGAAAATGTTTGCAGCAATATGTGAAAAAGATCCGGAATGTAGAAAAATTTCCGATACCTTACAGAAGGGAAAACTGAGGCAAGCACCAATGGAACACATGGGGTCAGACATAACTCCAAATACTTTACAATCATATGTGGCACTCGTAAAACGGAGTTTGAACCGTCTAATAACGCGCCGAGACATTCGGTAAAAGCGCAAACCATAATCATAAAAGATGCTACTATAAACCCTGTTTTGTTTGCTTTTTGCAGGGCTTTGTTTTTGGTTACCAGTATAATAAGCGTTAGCAGGGATAACTGAGTTGTGATTACCGAACAGATATAAGTTTTCATATCAGACCTTCTTAGCTTTAGTGTTACAGTACTCGAACCTGTCACGCCTACGAAACAAAATTTTGAATAATACATCGCCTAAAAACCCTAAATACGGCAGTATTCCTGCGTTTTATCGGCTTCGTCTTATAACAAAATTTTTAGTTTCGATAGGTTAAAAGTTTCTGCCGCCGAATTTTTTATTCGGCGAAGCGAGAAATTTAAAACAAGGCTGGCGCCTTGCAAGAATGAACGCAAAGCCGCAATCTAAAAGGCGGCGAGCGAAACCGCGGCCGGTTTAAGTCCTGTAACACTAGGCAAACAGGGATAAGCCGAACCTGCCCAAAACAGCGATCTTTAAGACATTTTTAGGCTTGTCGTCTTTGCGAGGCGTTAGCCTTGCGGCATCCTCCGCACCCAAAACTGCCTTAAATTTCATC
>CAKSDA010000007.1 GCA_934444895.1 uncultured Eubacteriales bacterium
CTTAAACATAGGTGCAAACTCCTCCTCTTCAAGCTCCTCTGCGCCCATTGAGGGGCAGCCGAACGCAATTGCGTCAAACTCGTCCATTTTTGAAGCGTCAAATTCCGCCGACGTAAAAACGGTTGCCTCCGCACCCTTTTCCCTTATGCCCTCTGCAACAGCTGCCGCCATCGCCTCGGTGTTTCCCGTTCCGCTCCAATATACTACCGCTATTTTGCTCATATTTTGTAATCCTTTCATTTTCTTACATTTTTATAATTATACGGCTACAGTAAGCCGTTCTATTGACCTTCCTTTTTTGTACTTGTCGCAGTAAATATCAGTACATTTTTTATATTTTTTGAAAATCTTCTTTGCAGCGTCTTCATCGCCGTATACTTTCCAGCAGCCCGCAGTTTTGCACCCGCTTGCTTTGTTTTCTATAAAACCAAGAACATCCTCCGGAGGATACCCCAAAAACAAACCTATTTCATGCGGAAATATTTTCTCTTCACACACTTTTTTTATAAGCGTAGCAACGCAGCGCTCGCACGATTCGACGCAATACCCCCTATCGCATAATATTTTCTTTGCGGACTCCTTTTTCAAATCCTCACATAGCTTTACCGGCCTATAAACATATATAAGCGCGCTTGTATTCTTCAATCTTACGGGCAATATGCGCAGTCCCTTTTTCTTAAGCAGCGTATTCCAGCATTTGATGCAATTTTTAAGTTCCTCCTCCTTTGCAAACCTGCAGGAAAACAAGCTTCCCGTCTTTATACCTGCAAGCGTTGGCGAACAATGCTTAATTAAGAGCTCTTCAGACAATTTGTCACCTCGTTTCCATCAGTTAGCATTCGCTAACTATTGTATAATATATTTGCGCACTTTCGTGCGTCGACCTTTATACTTTATTCTTTATGGTTTTTGCTTGTGGTTAGCATATGCTAACTACATTTATATATTACACTATTTAAAATAATATGTCAATTACTGATTTTTGGAAATTTACAATACTTACTTCATGCGCTCAACGTCGTTATCGCTGCTATATTTTTGCACAATTCGTATATATAACAATATTCTCACGCAAAGGCATTTTTTCGTGATAGTTCAATGTGAGCTTTAAATCGCTTGTCATTACCTGCCACGCTTAAAAGAGTCGCTATTGCAGAGTAGCTGCTGTCGCTGTCTATCTGTCTTTCGCTGCAAATACTGTATGATACTTACAGTTTCTCTCGTATGAGCTAATTTGTTTAAAGAATTATACTGTTTATTTCTCTTAATCTCCTGCTTATGCTTTTTTTATACCGGCGAGCTTCTTTACTTTATAATTTTACAAGATTTTTTACAGTTTTAGCTCTTTTTGCTCGGCTGTCGCAGGCTTTTCGGTATACAAAAAGAGCGGTGAAATTTCACCGCTCTTAAAACCACGTTATTACTCGTCGATTGCGGAAACAACGCCGGAACCTACCGTTCTGCCGCCCTCACGGATTGCGAAACGAAGTCCCTTCTCTATTGCGATGGGGGTGATAAGGGTTATCTCCATCTTGATGTTGTCTCCGGGCATTACCATCTCTACTCCGTCGGGAAGCTTGATTACGCCCGTTACGTCCGTTGTTCTGAAATAGAACTGCGGTCTGTAGCCGTTGAAGAAAGGCGTATGTCTTCCGCCCTCTTCCTTGGTAAGTACGTATACCTCGGAATGGAAATGCGTATGAGGATGAATCGTGCCGGGCTTTGCTAATACCTGGCCTCTTTCTATCTCGTTTCTCTGTACGCCGCGGAGAAGCACGCCGATGTTGTCGCCTGCGATTGCCTGGTCAAGAAGCTTTCTGAACATCTCTACGCCGGTTACTACTACGTTTCTTGTCTCCTCGGTCATTCCTACGATTTCTACCGTATCCTGTACCTTTACTGTTCCTCTCTCTACTCTGCCCGTTGCTACCGTGCCTCTGCCCGTGATGGAGAATACGTCCTCTACAGGCATAAGGAAGGGAAGATCGGACGCTCTTTCGGGTGTGGGGATGTAGGTATCTACAGCTTCCATAAGCTCGAAGATGCACTTGCACTCGGGTGCGTCGTTTACGTCGTCGTGAGTCTGAGCATACTCAAGAGCCTTTAACGCGGAGCCCTTGATGATCGGAATGTCGTCTCCCGGGAAATCATACTCGGAGAGAAGCTCTCTTACTTCCATTTCTACAAGCTCTAAGAGCTCTTCATCGTCTACCTGATCCGTCTTGTTCATGAATACGATGATGTAATGTACGCCTACCTGTCTAGCAAGAAGTATATGCTCTCTTGTCTGAGGCATCGGGCCGTCCGCTGCGGATACTACAAGGATTGCTCCGTCCATCTGCGCTGCGCCGGTGATCATGTTCTTTACATAGTCTGCGTGGCCGGGGCAGTCAACGTGCGCATAGTGTCTCGTATCTGTTTCATACTCTACGTGCGCCGTGTTGATCGTTATTCCTCTCTCCCTCTCTTCGGGAGCCTTATCGATCTCGTCATACTTTGTAGCTTCTGCCTTTCCGCTCTTGGAAAGTACTGCTGTGATTGCTGCTGTGAGCGTTGTCTTACCGTGGTCAACATGGCCGATTGTTCCGATGTTAACATGCGGCTTCGTTCTGTTGTAAACCTGCTTTGCCATCTGTTGTTCTCCTTTTAATATGCTTTGAGTATATTTCTTATTTTTTACCGATAACCTTTTCAGCTATGCTGTTAGGTACCTGCTCATAATGGTCAAACTCCATGGAGTAGTTTCCTCTGCCCTGAGTTCTGGAACGGAGGTCCGTTGCGTAACCGAACATTTCGGAAAGCGGAACCATTGCGTTAACCGCAGTAGCGCCCTTTCTTAACTCGGTGCCCTCGATTCTGCCTCTTCTGGAGTTAATATTTCCGATAACGTCTCCGAGATAATCGTCGGGAATAATTACCTGTACTTTCATTATAGGCTCGAGAAGAACGGCGCCCGCCTTCTGCATAGCGTCCTTAAACGCCATAGAGCCTGCAATCTTAAATGCCATTTCAGAGGAGTCTACCTCGTGGTAGGAACCGTCTACAAGCGTTACCTTGAAGTCAAGAACCTCATAGCCGCCTACGATACCGCTCTTAGCTGCTTCCTGAATACCAGCGTCAATGCAGGGAATGTATTCCTTAGGAATAGCGCCGCCGACAATCTTGTTTTCAAACTGATAGCCGGTACCGGGCTCAAGGGGCTCCATGTGAATCTTACAATGACCGTACTGTCCTTTACCGCCTGACTGACGAGCATATTTTTCATCAACATCTGCGGTCTTACGGATAGTCTCTTTATAAGCAACCTGGGGTTTACCTATATTTGCTTCAACCTTAAATTCACGAAGCAAACGGTCAACTATAATTTCAAGATGGAGCTCACCCATACCGGCTATAATTGTCTGGCCGGTTTCCTCATCGGTATAGCAGCGGAAGGTAGGATCTTCTTCTGCAAGTTTTGCAAGAGCAAGTCCCATTTTTTCCTGACCGGCTTTTGTTTTAGGTTCAATAGCAACACGGATAACCGGATCCGGGAAATTCATTGATTCAAGAATTACCGGATGTTTTTCATCACAAAGTGTATCACCGGTTGTTGTGTTTTTAAGTCCAACCGCGGCGGCTATATCACCTGCATAACAGGTTTCAATATCCTCTCTGTGATTGGAATGCATTTGAAGAATTCTACCGATTCTTTCTTTTGTATCCTTTACGGAATTGTATACGCTTGAACCGGCATCGATTGTACCGGAATAAACACGGAAAAAGCATATTTTACCAACAAACGGGTCGGTAGCAATCTTGAACGCAAGAGCTGCAAACGGCTCGTCGTCTGAAGAATGTCTTACTTCCGGTTCGTCTGTATCCGGATTAACTCCCTTAATAGATTCAATATCAGTAGGAGCCGGCATAAAGTCTACAATTGCGTCGAGCAAAGGCTGAACGCCCTTGTTACGGTAAGAAGTTCCGCATGTGATGGGAACCATATCTCCTGCAATGGTAGATTTACGGATAACCTTTTTGATCTCCTCTACGGTAGGTTCTTTACCTTCCTCAAGGTAGGCCATCATAAGATCGTCGTCCTGCTCAACAACATGTTCGATAAGTTCTGAACGATATTTAGCAGCAAGTTCTTTAAGATCGTCCGGAATTTCTTCACGGCGTATATCCTTGCCAAGATCATCATAATAAACCTCGGCATCATTGTTAATAAGATCAACAATTCCCTTAAATGTGTCCTCGCGGCCTATCGGCAACTGAATCGGAACAGCATTGCACTGGAAACGTTCTTTAATCATATCCAAAACCCTGTAGAAGTCGGCGCCCATGATATCCATTTTGTTGATATAAATCATTCTCGGAACATGGTATTCGTCGGCCTGTCTCCAAACGGTTTCAGACTGAGGTTCAACACCGCCCTTAGCGCAAAGAACAGTAACGGATCCGTCCAAAACTCTTAATGAGCGCTGAACTTCAACGGTAAAGTCAACGTGACCGGGAGTGTCGATAATATTGATACGATGGTCCTTCCAGAAACAAGTAGTAGCAGCGGAGGTAATTGTAATACCTCTTTCCTGCTCCTGCTCCATCCAGTCCATAGTTGCGGCGCCATCATGTGTCTCACCGATCTTATGAACTTTTCCCGTATAGAAAAGTATGCGTTCGGTGGTGGTGGTTTTACCTGCATCTATGTGGGCCATAATGCCAATATTTCTTGTCTTTTCAAGAGAAACCTTTCTTGGCATATTTTCCTCCTAAATAGGACACCTAATTTGTGTCCGAAATATACAGTTTTTATACACAATTTTAAACGCAAGATATGCAAAATATTTTGCGTTCAGACGGTATATAAAATTACCATCTGTAATGAGCGAATGCCTTGTTAGCTTCTGCCATTTTATGGGTATCTTCACGCTTTTTAAATGCGCCGCCCATTTCATTGACAGCATCCAAAATCTCTCCGGCCAAGCGTTCTTTCATTGTTGCTTCCGAACGCGTACGGCTGTAAACTGTGAGCCAACGTAAGCCTAATGTCTGCTTTCTTTCAGGTCTTACCTCAAATGGAACCTGGTAGGTTGCACCGCCCTTGCGGACAGCTTTAACTTCGAGCTGCGGCATAACATTTTCCATTGCCTGCTCAAAAACCTCAAGGGGTTCCTTACCTGTTTTTTCAGAAATAATATCGAAAGCACCATAAACAATTTTTTGGGCTACGCCCTTCTTTCCGTCATACATAATGTTGTTAATAAGACGGGTCACAATTTTAGAGTTGTAAAGCGGATCTGGCAAAACATCACGTTTTGCAATAAAGCCTCTTCTTGGCACTTCACTTCCCTCCTTCACATATATGATATCTTAGGTACTCGAGTGACAAACATCCCGTGGCACCAAGCAAGGCGTGAATATATATTAACGCCGCTGCTTTAGTACATGCAGCAGAGATTTTCGTCTTTAATAAAAATGCTGCTTATTTTTTGGCTGCGCTTGCCTTCGGTCTCTTTGCGCCGTATTTAGAACGCGACTGCATTCTGTTGGCAACGCCCTGAGCGTCCAAAGTACCACGAATAATATGGTAACGCACACCCGGAAGGTCCTTAACACGGCCTCCGCGAATCAAAACAACGCTATGCTCCTGCAGGTTATGTCCGATACCGGGAATGTAAGCAGATACTTCAATTCCGTTTGACAGACGAACCCTGGCAATTTTACGCAAAGCAGAGTTAGGCTTTTTGGGCGTAGATGTTTTAACAGCAGTACAAACACCACGCTTTTGCGGAGAGTCCTGATCAATAGACTGACGCTTCATTGAGTTGAAACCCTTTAAAAGAGCCGGAGCCTTAGCCTTTTTGATTATAACTTCTCTTCCGTTTCTAACTAACTGGTTAAAGGTTGGCATATTACACCTCCTAAATAAAATATTATATAAAGCCTATCAGACAGGAAAATCCATTTTCCCTGTCTGTATAAGCAAAATACCGTATTGCATCCCCCTATTGGCGGCCTTTGAGGCCGATTTCGGTCCAATGCATAAAACAAATGATCACATACCAGTAAATTGTACACTCAAAACATATTTTTGTCAATACATTTTTACTGTTTGAAATATATTTGGAAAATATATTAGTTTAAAAGGTATAAAAACATATTATTCTTCGTCGCCGTCATCTAAAACAGTATCGTCCGGCAGAATTTCTTCCGGAATGATTTCCTCCGGCAGAATTTCAGCCCCATCATTTATATCTTCAGCTGAATTCATTTCGGCTGAGCTTGCTTCTTCATCAAAAAGCGGTTCGCTTTCCTCAATTCGATGTTCGGAAATATATTTTTCAATATTTTCCTTTGCACGCTCGTTGTAAACCTTCATACCGGTACCGGCAGGAACCAGCTTACCGATGATTACATTTTCCTTAAGGCCAAACAGCGGATCGCTCTTGCCTTGTATAGCAGCTTCGGTAAGAACTCTGGTTGTTTCCTGGAAGGAAGCAGCCGAAAGGAATGAATCTGTGGCAAGCGATGCCTTCGTGATACCGAGCAGTACGGGACTGCATGTAGGAAGCGACAAGCCTTCTTCACCGTTGGCCATGCGGGCTTTGATATCTGCTTTAACAGACTCAAATTCGCTGCGCTCAATTCTGGACTTCGGAAGGAGCTTACTGCTTCCCGCTGTTTCAACAATAACTTTGCGCATCATTTGGCGAATGATAACTTCTATATGCTTATCGTTGATATCAACACCCTGTGTACGGTATGTCTCTTGAATCTGCTCTATGATATAATCCTGAACTGCCTCCGGTCCGAGAACCTCAAGTATATCCTGAGGAGCAATTGCGCCGTCAACAACAGGTTCGCCCTTATATACCTCGTCTCCGTCGGTAACGCGAAGGTGTGAGCCTGCCGGGATGGACATGTGTTCCTCAATCGGTTCGCCGGCTTCATCAAGGCCGTTTACAACAACAACCTTGTTTTTCTTTTCTTCAACAATGGTAACCTTACCGGCGCATTTGCTGATGACACCTGCGCGCTTTGGACGCCTTGCTTCGAAAAGTTCTTCAACACGCGGCAAACCTTGTGTAATATCCTCTGTACTTGCTATACCACCGGTGTGGAAAGTACGCATTGTGAGCTGTGTACCGGGTTCACCTATAGACTGTGCAGCAATAATTCCAACTGCTTCGCCAACCGTAACGGGTGTTCCGGTAGCAAGGTTAGCTCCGTAGCACTTTTTACATACGCCGTGGTGCGAATGACAGTTAAGTATAGATCTGATTTTTATCTTCTGCTCACTTTCAGGACGAGCCAAAAGCTTTTCTTCAATAAGATCTGCCTGTTCCTTATTTATCATTTCATCGCAGCTTACAAGTACTTCTCCGGTCTTGTCATCAACAAAATTTTCAAGCAGATATCTGCCTACCAAACGCTCTGAAATAGGTTCAAGCAGATGATTGCCTTCTTTTATTTCCCTGATTTCAAGACCTTCAGTGGTGTGACAATCATCATCCCTTACAATAACATCCTGAGAAACATCTACAAGGCGGCGGGTCAAATAACCTGAGTCGGCAGTACGCAGAGCCGTATCAGCCAGACCTTTACGCGCACCACGGGATGAAATGAAGTATTCAAGAACATTAAGTCCTTCACGGTAGTTAGCGCGAATCGGAACTTCTATAACCTTACCGGCTGTATTTGCAATAAGTCCGCGCATTCCGGCCAACTGACGGATCTGGCTCATAGAGCCACGAGCTCCGGAATCGGCCATCATGAATATCGGATTGAATTCATCCAAGTTTCCTTTAAGAGCGTCGGCTACATCTTCGGTAGCAGTATTCCAGATTTCAATAACCTGTCTGCTACGCTCGTCGTCGCTCATAAGTCCGCGTTTAAAGAACTGATTGCACTTATCGATTTTCTTCTCTGCCTCGGCAAGAATATCAGCCTTGGCAGGAGGTACAACAGCGTCGTTTACCGCAACGGTAATAGCGCCCTTTGTTGAGTATTTAAATCCTGTTGCTTTTATTTTATCCAAAACAATTGAAGCGTCGCTGGTGCCGTGAACGCGTATACAATCGTCAATTATACGGCCGAGCTTCTTTTTGTCTATCTTATTTACATTGCCGTTTTTATCAAAAACCGGAATTTCAAGATCAAGTTCATGTCCCAAAACCTTACGGTCGATTCTTCCCAGATCCTGCGGTATTGATTCGTTAAAGATGATAAATCCGACGGTTGCATCGATAATTCTTGAAATATCGTTGCCTTCGCTGTCCTTACCCTTAACCCTCACCTTTATAAGCGAGTGAAGTCCCAGGGCACCTGTCTCATATGCCATAATGGCTTCATCTTTATCGCGGAAAATACGGTAATGCATTTCTCCCGTTTCGGGATTCTTCACCGGGGCACCCTTCTCGTCATTTTTAACGATTGTGAGATAGTACGAACCCAAAACCATATCCTGAGTAGGAACAGTAACCGGTTTTCCGTCCGAAGGTTTAAGAAGGTTGTTTGCCGCAAGCATTAAGAACCTTGCTTCTGCCTGTGCTTCTGCTGAAAGAGGTACATGGACAGCCATCTGATCTCCGTCAAAGTCGGCGTTGTACGCAGTACATACAAGCGGATGCAGTTTAAGTGCACGACCTTCAACCAAAACCGGTTCAAATGCCTGAATACCAAGGCGGTGAAGAGTAGGAGCGCGGTTAAGAAGAACCGGATGCTCTTTAATAACAATATCCAGTGCGTCCCAAACCTGCGGATCCGCACGCTCTACCATTTTTCTTGCGGTTTTAATGTTATTGACAACATCTGTCTTAACAAGGCGTTTCATTACAAACGGCTTGAAAAGCTCCAATGCCATTTCCTTAGGAAGACCGCACTGATACATTTTAAGTTCCGGACCTACAACGATAACCGAACGGCCTGAATAGTCAACACGCTTACCGAGAAGGTTCTGACGGAAACGGCCCTGCTTACCCTTAAGCATATCGGAAAGAGATTTAAGCGGGCGATTGTTGGGGCCGGTTACGGGTTTTCCGCGTCTGCCATTATCTATCAAAGCGTCAACCGCTTCCTGCAACATTCTCTTTTCGTTTCTTACTATTATATCAGGAGCCGAAAGCTCTAACAATCTTCTGAGTCGGTTGTTACGGTTAATAACACGGCGGTAAAGATCGTTAAGATCGGAGGTTGCGAAGCGGCCTCCGTCGAGCTGTACCATAGGTCTTAAATCCGGTGGAATTACCGGAACGCAGTCAAGTATCATCCATTCCGGACGATTGCCTGACAAGCGGAATGCGTCAAGAACCTCTAAGCGCTTTAAAATTCTCGCAGCCTTTTGGTTGCTGGCAGTTTTAAGCTCTTCTCTCAGTTCTTTGCAACTTTCTTCAAGGTCGATCTCCTCAAGAAGCTTTTTGATATATTCGGCACCCATGCCGGCTTCAAAATCGTTTTCATACTTTTCCCTGTACTCTTTATATTGAGTTTCGGTTAAAAGCTGCTTTTTTTCAAGCGGTGTATCTCCCGGATCGGTAACAATATACTGTGAAAAATACAGTACCTGTTCCAAAACTCGCGGAGTTACATCCAGTACCAACCCCAAACGGGAAGGTATTGTTTTATAGTACCATATATGCGAAACCGGAGCAGCAAGCTCTATAATACCCATTCTCTCGCGTCTTACCTTTGAACGGGTAACTTCAACGCCGCAGCGTTCGCATATTTTGCCCTTATAGCGGATTCTCTTATACTTACCGCAGTGACACTCCCAGTCCTTTTGGGGTCCGAAAATCTTTTCGCAGAAAAGACCGTCCTGCTCCGGTTTTAGGGTGCGGTAATTAATTGTTTCCGGCTTTTTTACTTCACCGTGCGACCAGCTTCTGATTTGTTCAGGGGACGCTAATCCGATTTTTATTGACTCAAATTCTATACAATCCATTTTGCGTTCCTCCTAAATTACAAATTATCGTCTTCGGCAGAGCCTGCATCGTCTACAATATCCTCGCCGTTTTCATCCTGCAGGCCATATCCGTCAAATGAGTTTTCTTCAGCAACTACATTCTCATAAAATGCAGGTTCCTCTTCAGGAGCTGAAACCGGAACAAAGTCCATCTCATCATCGTCAAATGTTTGTTTCAGATCTATTTCATTTTCATCCTTGTCAAGAACCTTAACATCAAGTGCCAAAGATTGTAATTCTTTAACAAGAACCTTAAACGATTCCGGAATTCCGGGTTCCGGAACATTTTTGCCCTTAACAATAGCCTCGTAGGTTTTAACACGGCCTACAACATCATCCGACTTAACTGTAAGGATTTCCTGAAGCGTATAAGCTGCACCGTAAGCTTCCAGCGCCCAAACTTCCATTTCTCCGAAACGCTGACCGCCGAACTGGGCTTTACCGCCGAGAGGCTGCTGCGTAACAAGAGAATAAGGACCTGTGGAACGCGCGTGAATCTTATCGTCAACCAAATGATGCAGTTTAAGATAATACATATATCCAACCGTTACCGGATTATCAAATTTCTCACCGGTACGGCCATCATATAATGTGAATTTACCGTCGATTTTGTTTTCGTCGGCAATATATCCGCTGTCAAGCGGCATATCGGCGCGGTCTACATATTCATCGTGTATGCAGTTCGCCTTTTTAAAACATTCCTTAATATCGGCCTCATGTGCACCGTCGAAAACAGGTGTGCAAACCTTCCAGCCCAAAGCTGCCGCTGCATATCCCAAATGCACTTCAAGCACCTGACCTATATTCATACGCGAAGGAACGCCGAGCGGATTTAAAACTATATCAAGCGGAGTACCGTCTTTAAGGAACGGCATATCCTCGCTTGGGAGTATTCTGGAAACAACACCCTTGTTACCGTGGCGACCGGCCATTTTATCTCCGACCGAGATCTTGCGCTTTTGTGCAATATAGCAGCGAACAACAAGATTTACTCCGGGTCCGAGCTCCGAGGCGTTTTCTCTTGAAAATACCTTAACATCAACAATTGTTCCATATTCGCCGTGCGGTACTCTTAAGGAGGTATCTCTTACTTCGCGGGCTTTTTCTCCGAATATTGCCCTTAGCAAGCGTTCCTCTGCGGTAAGTTCGGTCTCGCCCTTAGGTGTTACCTTACCTACCAAAATATCTCCTGAGCGAACCTCGGCTCCGATGCGGATAATTCCACGCTCGTCAAGGTCCTTAAGTGCATCCTCGCCGACATTCGGAATGTCGCGGGTAACTTCTTCCGGTCCCAGCTTTGTGTCACGGGCCTCAAGTTCATACTCTTCAATGTGAATTGAAGTATAAACATCGTCGCGAACCAATCTTTCATTAATTAAAACCGCGTCTTCATAGTTATAACCTTCCCAGGTCATAAACCCAATAAGGGCGTTTCTGCCAAGACTGATTTCACCGTTATGTGTTGCCGGACCGTCTGCAACAACATCGCCGGCATTTATATGCTGACCTTCGCTTACAATCGGGCGCTGATTAATACATGTGCCGTGATTAGAGCGAATGAATTTAATAAGTTCATAATCCTTTATTTCACCGTCGTCCTGCCTTACGGTAACCTTATCGGCAGAAACTCTGGTTACAACACCCGGTGCTTTTGCGGTAACAACTACACCGGAATCAACTGCAGCTTTATATTCCATACCGGTTCCGACTATAGGACTTTCGGTGCGGAGAAGCGGAACAGCCTGTTTCTGCATGTTTGATCCCATCAAAGCACGGTTGGTATCATCATTTTCAAGGAAGGGTATCATTGCCGTGGCAACCGATACAACCATTTTAGGAGAAACATCCATAAAGTCGGCTCTCTCGCGTTCAACTTCCATGAATCTGTCACGGAAACGGGCATTTACCCTGGGATTTTTAAATGTGCCGTCCTCGTTCAAAGGTTCGTTTGCCTGAGCGACAATATATGCATCCTCTTCATCGGCTGTCATATAGCAAACTTCGTCAAGTACCTTGCCGGTTTTCTTGTCAACGCGGCGGAAAGGTGCCTCGATAAATCCGTATTCGTTTATTCTTGCAAAGGTTGCAAGGTATGAAATAAGTCCGATATTAGGACCTTCCGGCGTTTCAATAGGACACATGCGTCCGTAGTGGCTGTAGTGAACATCACGAACCTCGAAGCTCGCACGATCTCTTGAAAGACCGCCCGGGCCGAGCGCCGACAGACGCCTTTTATGTGTAAGTTCGGAAAGCGGATTTGTCTGATCCATAAACTGAGACAGCGGTGAAGAACCGAAAAATTCCTTAATTGCGGCACTTACCGGTCTTGCATTTATAAGGGACAGGGGGGTAATAGAATCCACATCCTGTGCCTGCAAGGTCATTTTTTCACGGATTGAGCGTTCCATTCTGGAAATGCCGATGCGGAATTGGTTTTGGAGAAGTTCTCCGACCGAGCGTATACGGCGATTGCCCAAATGGTCAATATCGTCTATTGTGCCTATTCCGTGCGGAAGACCCATAAAATAGTTTACCGATGCCAAAATATCGTCTACCACAATGTGCTTAGGCACAAGGTCGTTTGCGTTTTCTATAATAGCGTCGATTATATCGGAATCGTTTTCATTGTTTTCCAATATATTTTTAAGTGCGGCAAAAGAAACCCATTCGTTAACTCCTGCCTCATACACCTTATCATATACTTCGCTGCTTACAAAATTTCTAAGGTCAACCATTCCGTTTGAAAGAACCTTGAAAGTGCGGGTATTTCCCTCAGCGTCGGTCAAATCCAAAACAACCGAAACGACACCCTTGTTTTGGATATTCAGTGCGTCGTCCTTTGTAAGAACCGTGCCTGCGTCAAACAAAACCTCACCGGTCATGGGATCCGCAACCGGAGCAGCAAGCTTTTGACCCTCAATACGCGCAGCGATTGAAAGCTTCTTATTATATTTATAACGGCCTACTCTTGAAATTTCATAACGGCGTGAATCAAAAAGCAACTGTTGAAGATGATTTTTTGCACCGTCGATTGTTGCCGGCTCACCCGGGCGCAGCTTTTTGTAAACTTCGATAAGAGCGGCATCTGTTCCGGCGGTTGTATCCTTATCAAGCGTGGCATACAAACGCTCGTCTTCGCCCAAAACCTCAACTATTTCATGGTTTGCCGAAAGATTAAGGTCGGTAAATGCGCCTAAAGAGCGTATAAAAGTAGTAAGTGGGAATCTGCGGTTTTTATCGATACGAACATGAATTACATCAACATCGTTCATATCCGTTTCATACTCAAGCCATGCTCCGCGGTTTGGTATGATTGTTGTTGCCCAGAACTCTTTTCCGTTACGCTCATCGGTTGTGAAATATGCTCCCGGAGAACGAACCAACTGAGATACAATAGCACGCTCTACGCCGTTGATAACAAAAGTTCCGGATTCGGTCATAAGCGGGAATTCGCCCATGAAAACTTCGTTTTCTTTTATCTCACCGGTTTCTTTATTTAAAAGTCTGGTTCTTACACGCAGCGGCGCTGAATATGTTGTATCTCTCGACTTACACTCCGCAACATTATATTTAGGAGTATCATCAAGCCTGTAATCAACAAAATCCAACTGAAGATTTTCCGAGTAATCGGTTATTGAAGACATTTCCTCAAAAACATCTTTCAGCCCTTTTTCAATAAACCATTGGTATGAGTTTTTTTGAACCTCAATAAGGTTAGGCATATCAATTACCTCATTGATTTTTGAGAAACTCATACGCTCATTATTGCCAAGCATTACCTTTTTTGGCGCCATAGGCTTTAATCACTCCTTTTAATATTTAACCAAAATAAGCATTTTGTATAGGTGTTGCACTTGGTAGAAACAAACTGCCGAATAAACGGCGATTTGTAACTATAGATTGAAACACAACTTTGGAATTCTATATTCTGCAAAATTCTGCAAAACAAGAAATTCAATGCAAAACTTTTTACCTTGCAAAATAAATGCACAGCCGCAATATAAAATGCAGCAAGTGAGACCGCATAGTGTTCATATATATGTGCCACTGTTATACAAATTTCGGCAGGACAACCAAAAATTATCCTTTAGACACACACTTATTTAAAAATAATGACATAGAAAACGGTAGCTCAAACCTTAAAATAAGTGACATGTCCCCATCATTAGACAGTTTATCATTATATCCTAATTTATCTCAGTAGTCAAGCCTTTTTATGAAAATTTTGTCTCTTTTTTTCACAAGAGTATGGTATTTGAATTTTGTTTTAAAAAGGCAGTGCCTGCCGGGAATATAAACACAAATCAATTCAAGATACAAAAGCAGCCAAAATCCTGTAAAGAATTTTGTTTTAATCGGCCTTCAAAAATAAAAAACAACAATAAAATATATTGATTTTTATGTTGAAATAAAGTATAATGATTGTGTTTAATGCAATTTTTGTTATATAGGTAGAATATATTTTTATATTAGTATTTTATTTGTATAATACAGTGGAGGTGGAGCATAATGACATATTCAAATGCATTTGTATGTTTGCTTGGTATGGGCACGGTTTTCTGCGGTTTGTTTTTCATTATTTTAATGTGTAAAATAATGGGTGTTTTGCTTGTAAGCAAAAAAGACAAAAAAGAAAATACGCCAAATCAGGGAGGAAAATCCCTAGCAGAAAAACCGGCAGCAGGTTTAAAAGCCGAGATACCAAACAGGCGTGAAACGGTTGCCGCTATTTCAGCGGTAATAGCCGAAGAAGCAGGAACCGATGTTTCGGCCATTCGCATTTTATCTATCGAAAAAATTTAAAAAATCAAAATGATTCGGAGGAAAAATTAATGAAAAACTATAAAGTTAATGTTAACGGAACAGAGTATAAGGTTTCTGTTGAGTTTATTGATGAATCTGAGGCTTCAGCTCCTGCACCAAAAGCAGAAAGCACACAGAGTGCTCCCGCAGCCACTCCTTCTGCACCGGCCGCTCCTGCCGCACCCGCACCTGCAGGCGGTGAAAAGGTAAATGCTCCTATGCCGGGCACTATTCTTTCGGTTAATGTATCTGTAGGCGATACTGTTAAAAAGGGTCAGGTTCTTGTAATACTTGAGGCTATGAAGATGGAAAACGAAATCATGTCTCCTGCTGACGGAAAAATAACCTTCTTAGGTGTTTCCAAAGGTTCTTCTGTTGAATCGGGAACTCCTATTTGCGTTATCGAATAAGGGGTGCTTTAAATGGAAGCTATACTTAATTTTTTAAAGCAAACCGGTTTCTATATACTTGGTGACAAATGGCAATGTCTTATTATGTTGCTTATTTCATTTGTTTTAATATACCTTGCCATTGTAAAAAAATTCGAACCGTTGCTTCTTTTACCTATTGCATTCGGTATGTTGCTTACAAACCTCCCCGGATGCGATGTCTTTCACGAGATTCTTTTTGCCGGCGGCCATGTTCACTGGGATTTGTTCGGTGGCGCTGCAATTACACAGGATTTTATTAACGAAATGTCCGATGCTGGTGTTGCGCAAAATATTTTAAGCGAGCTTGAAGTCGGCCAAACAATAACCGCCGGTCTCATAGACTATTTATACTTAGGCGTTAAGCTCGGAATTTATCCTTGCCTTATATTTGTAGGTGTAGGTGCAATGACCGATTTCGGACCGCTGATTGCAAATCCGAAAAGTCTTTTGCTAGGCGCTGCGGCTCAGCTTGGTATTTTCGCCACATTTGTAGGAGCCGGATATTTGGGATTCACTCAAAATCAGGCTTCTTCAATAGGAATTATCGGCGGAGCGGACGGTCCTACGGCTATATTCGTAACCAGCAAACTCGCTCCTGAACTGCTCGGTCCTATCGCCGTTGCGGCATATTCCTATATGGCTTTGGTTCCGGTTATTCAGCCGCCTATAATGAAAGCCCTTACAACTAAAAAAGAACGCAGCATTGTTATGACAGAACTTCGCAGCGTTTCAAAAAAAGAAAAAATTATATTCCCTATAATAGTTACAGTATTTGTTGCTCTTTTGGTTCCTTCCGCAGGTCCCCTTATCGGATCTCTTATGCTCGGTAATTTAATGCGTGAATGCGGAGTTGTTGAGCGTTTGAGCAAAACCGTTCAGAACGAACTTATGAACATAGTAACAATATTCCTTGGTATTTCCGTAGGAGCAACAGCAACTTTCTCAACATTTATCAGCGTAAAGACACTTTTCATAATTGTGCTCGGCGTTGTCGCTTTCGGATTTGGTACTGCCGGCGGCGTTTTACTTGCAAAATTCATGAATTTGTTCCTCAAAAAGAAAATCAATCCGCTTATCGGTTCTGCCGGTGTTTCCGCCGTTCCGATGGCTGCTCGTGTTTCACAGGTAGTAGGTCAACAAGAAAATCCCGGCAATTTCCTTCTTATGCATGCAATGGGGCCAAATGTTGCCGGTGTTATCGGATCCGCTATTGCGGCCGGTGTTTTGATTGCACTCTTTGGCTGATTTCGCTGATTAGGCTTTTGATAGTCGATCCCGTCACGGTTTCGACTATCAAGAGTTTATGAAAAGTTGATGTAAAAATTATATTCGTTGTTTTTCCATCAGCGGTAATCATCGGGAAAACTGATTTTAATTAACCCTTTTTTGTTTTTTAAAGGAGAATATTTATGAGTAAATTATTTATCACCGATACGATTCTGCGTGACGCTCACCAGTCTCAGGCTGCCACCAGAATGAGGGTGGAAGACATGCTTCCGGCTTGCGAAATACTGGATAGTATCGGTTATTGGTCTTTGGAATGTTGGGGCGGCGCAACATTTGACAGTTGTATGCGCTTTTTAAACGAAGATCCGTGGGAGCGGCTCCGTAAACTCAGAAAAGCATTACCTAATACAAAACTCCAAATGCTGCTAAGAGGTCAAAATATATTGGGATATAAACATTATGCCGATGATGTTGTTGACGCATTTGTTAAAAAGTCTATTGAAAACGGTATTGATGTTGTTCGTGTTTTTGACGCCCTTAACGATACAAGAAATATGCAGCAGGCTATGAAATCCATTAAAGCCTACGGTGGTATTTGTGAAGCTGCAATAAGCTACACTATAAGTCCGGTTCATAATGAAGAGTATTTTGTTGAGCTTGCAAAGCAGCTTGAAAATATGGGCGCTGATGTTATATGTATAAAGGATATGGCAAATTTGCTGCTTCCGGTTGACGCATATAATCTTGTTAAAAAGTTAAAGGAAAAAATAAAGGTTCCTATTCATCTTCATACCCACAACACAACCGGAACCGGCGATATGACAAATCTTATGGCAACATGGGCCGGGGTTGATATTGTAGACTGTGCCCTGTCCCCCTTTGGAAACGGTACATCGCAGCCCGCAACTGAATCTTTGGTTGCCACCCTTAAAGGCACCGAACGCGATACAGGCCTTGATCTTCAGAAGCTAAGCGAAGCCGCAGTACATTTCCGCAAGGTTGCAGACAAGCTTAAGAGCGAGGGTATTCTTGATCCTAAGGTTTTAAGTGTCGACACAAATACTTTATTATATCAGGTTCCCGGCGGAATGTTATCAAACCTTATCTCTCAGCTTAAGCAGGCAGGCGCCGAAGACAAATACTATGAGGTACTTGCCGAAATTCCGCGCGTACGCAAAGATTTCGGATATCCTCCGCTTGTTACACCAACAAGCCAGATTGTAGGATCTCAGGCAGTGCTTAATGTTCTTAGCGGAGAGCGCTATAAAATGATAACCAAAGAATCTAAGGGGCTTTTAAGAGGCGAATACGGACGCGTTCCGGGCGAAGTTAACGAAGATGTTCGCAAGAAGGCAATTGGAGACGACAAGGTAATTACATGCCGTCCGGCTGATCTTATTGAACCTGAAATGGAAAAATATCGTGAGGAATCAAAAGGTCTTGCAAAATCCGAAGAAGATGTTTTGAGCTATGCACTCTTCCCTCAGGTTGCTTCTAAATTCTTATCCGAGAGAAATGATGCGCAGAACTCAGGCGGTGAAAGAAAGCTTATAGTTCAGGATCTTTCGGAATAATATAGCCTTTTAATTTCAAAATTTATTATTTATAAGAAAAACAGATTTTTTCTTATTGATCTTTTCAAATAATATAAGCTGAAATCAAAAAATCAGTTAACAGCTACATCGTTGTAATTGATTTTTTGATTTGCATATTACGAAGAATTTCGTCTATTTTTATTTATAATTAAAGAACACGCATACAAAAAACTTTGCTTTTTGTATGCGTGTTTTCTTTATCTTTTATTTGTTTTTGGCATTTATAAGGCGGTCGGATTTAATTATCAAAAGTCTAAAAAACAAATTCAAATTTATCCCCATGTGCCTATTCCGTTCTCAGTGCCACAACAGGGTCCTTCTTTGCTGCCATCTTTGCAGGTATAAGCCCGGCTATCATTGTAAGAAGCATGCTTATTATAATCAGTATTATGGCCCCGATTGGCGGAAGCGCGGCAATGTTATTTATATTTACAAGATGCTTCATTAAAATATTTATTGGTATTGAAAGAAGCAGTGTAATACCAATACCTATAATGCCGGCGGAAAAACCTATGATTATCGTTTCAGCATTAAACACCCTGGAAATATCCTTTTTGGAAGCACCGACGCTGCGCAGTATTCCTATTTCCTTTGTGCGCTCCAATACAGATATATAGGTTATTATTCCTATCATAATTGAAGATACCACAAGCGAAATGGAAACGAACGCTATAAGCCCGTATGAAACTGCATTTATCATGGTTGTAACGCCTGACATAAGCATTGCCACATAATCGGTATAGCTTATTTTATTATCCTTTTCGGCAGATTCATTATACTTTGATATTATATCTGCGATTTTTTCCTTGTTTTCAAAGCTTGACGCATATATATTAATCTTCGAAGGACTTGCGAAGTCCACCGAGCCAAGCTTTGTCAGGTTGTCTTTAAGTGTGGAATTTGAAACTGTGGAGGGCATGAAGTTATCATAATATGAAACCAATGTTTTAGTATCGGAAGAGGCTATAAGGTTATCAAATGCCGTAGATACCGCCAACGCTGCTTTTACTGCGAAAAGATCGGTAGGATCCGAAACGGAGGATTTAATCTGTGCGACTTTACCTCTGGCGTTTTCCTCATATTTTTCTTCAATAAGTGCGGTAAGCTGTTTTTTAAGAAGATTTTGAAGTTCATCATCGGAATAGCTGCTTAGATATTCTTCGGCGGATTTTTCGTCTAAATTATAGGTTTTTGAAACCACTTTGATTATGGCGTCCCGGCTTTTAAGTGAAGCCATATAGGTATTAATGGTAGTACTTAAATACTCATCAGACGGTTTTGAAAGTATTTTTATATACTGTTCTTCTTTTTGCTTATCATTTAAAGATGAAAAATACTCCTTGATTTTCTTAACCTTTTCGCCGTCTGTCAAGGTATTTTCTTCATTTATAACAAAGGGGAGTCCTGAAATAACATCCTTGTTTTTATTTTCCGGTTTTTTCTGTTCTATTATGATCTCGCGTTTGTTTGATTCCTCAATTATATAATCGGTAAGCTTTCTTGTATATCCGAAAGTTCCCGTAAGCGAAGTGGATGTAGAATCCGGATTCGGCCTTATTATACCTACTATATTAAGATCCAACCCGTTTTTAATAACTAAATCCATTGAATCTTCATCATCACTTATATCCTTCCACAATCCGTCTGCAGACTTTGAATAGCAGTCTGCGGTAAGAACCATTTTAAAGGATTTTTTTAAAATTTCATCGTATGATACGGATTTTTGTTTTGTTTCGATTTTTTCTCCGTTCATAACGGCGCTGAAAATCTTTTTAACCTCGTCTTTGCTCATAAGTCCCAGTGCGTAAAAAGCAACATCGGTTATCTCATTATTTTTATCAAGAATCAAAACAACATCGTTTGCCGCCTTAGGCCATTTGCCGTAAACCAAATCATATTGATCATAAAGCATATCCGAAATATCGTCTGTGTTTTTGTTTTGCAGAATTTCGGTCCACATGTTCATATTTGCCATGCTGCTGTTCATCATTTTTTCCATGGTTAACGAATTACTGTCGGATGATTCGGATTCATTTGCGGTTTTATTTACTATTGCGGAAGTGTAATCCGTGTTGTGATATTTGCCTGACGCGTCCTTAACATAGGTGTTGAGCTTTATATCATATTGATACTGCACAGTAGAGGTATACTTATTAAGATCGGTAGAAGAAGTTCCGGGATCGTTTTCCTTGTCCAGATATTCCTTGAATGCCTTTAGGTTGTTCTTTGTTCCGCCGTCGGCAAAAGCTGCGTTAAAAAAGGAATACATCTTACTGTTCGAATATATAGCGTTTGTATCGTGTGAAGGGTCACTTCCACTGTCCATATTCTCAGAAATTGCTTTTAACAGCCCTGAGTCTTCTTTTTCTATTGTAATAGGATAGGCCGACAGCGTATCCTTTTGAATATTATCAACATAAGCCTGAATTCCTGAAGAAAGCGCCAAAATAAGCGCAATTCCGATTATTCCTATGCTTCCGGCAAAGGAAGTAAGAAGGGTTCTTCCCTTTTTTGTGCGCAAATTGTTAAAGCTTAAAGTAAGAGCTGTAAAAAAGGACATTGAAACCTTCTGCTTTTTGGTTTTAAGCCTGTTTTCCGACAGATCCTCTTCCTTTTCTTCCTGCTCATAAGGGTTTGAATCGCTTATTATATTTCCGTCCAAAAGCCGCACTATGCGTGTGGAATACCTTTCGGCGAGGTCCGGATTATGGGTTACCATTATAACCAGTTTATCCTTTGCGATTTCCTTTAAAAGTTCCATTATCTGAATACTTGTTTCGGAATCCAAAGCTCCGGTCGGTTCGTCCGCAAGCAGGATATCCGGATTGTTTATAAGCGCTCTGGCAATGGCAACTCTTTGCATCTGCCCGCCGGACATTTGATTAGGCCGCTTGTGAATATGATCCTTAAGTCCTACCTTTTCAAGAACCGCAACCGCTCTTTCGTGCCTCTCTTTTTTTGAAATCCCCGCAAGAGTAAGAGCCAGTTCAACATTTGCAAGAACTGTTTGGTGAGGTATTAGGTTATAGCTTTGAAACACAAAACCTATTGAGCGATTTCGATAGTTGTCCCAATCACTGTCGCGGAATTTTTTTGTGGAAATTCCGTTTATAACTAAATCACCGCTGGTATAGCGGTCCAATCCTCCTATTATATTGAGCATTGTTGTTTTACCTGAACCGCTTTGCCCTAAAATAGATACAAATTCATTCTCCCTGAATGTTATATTTATGTTTTTTAAGGCTTCTTGTTCTGTATCACCTACGACATATGTTTTAACTATGTTTTTTAGTTTAAGCATGTTATACCTCACTGTAATTGTTGTGTTGTAATAGATAGGGACAAATTGATTTCTGCCAATTGCAACACTTAAGGCCTGCGCCTTGCAAAAACGATAAGCCGAAAACCAACCGGGAATTTAGGCCGGGAATTTAGGTTTTCGCCGTTTTTGAATGGCAAAAAATTGCATATAAAAGTCGGCAAGCAAAACCATGCGGTTTTAATCTAGCCGGCACTGATGAATTTATGGAATAAAATACCACATAAAAATAAATTCAATACTAACATATCTTTAAATTTATGTGAATTATTTGCTTTTTATATTTCGATTCTCCCTAAACACCAAAGTTTTGCTGAATACATAATTCATGCATATTACAATGCAGCCGGCAAGCATCTTTGCCGGAAACCCTTCAACGCCCAAAAACGGCTTGTTAATTCCTATTGAAAAAAGAAAGGAAGGACCGAAAATATCAACAATTCCGGACATTGCCCTGGAGCCGAAGAACGCTGTGCCTTCGCGCAAAATCACATCGGCATGCCACGATTTACTGCCGAATACATACACTTTGTTTGTCACGAAGGAAAAGGTGTTTGCAAATATCCAACCGAAAAAATTGCTGACGGTCATTCCTGCTCCTATACCCTCTACAAGCAAAATATATATTCCCCAGTTAATTGCAGTTGTACCGCAACCGAATAAAAAATACAATATAAAAGTTTTTAATTTTTTATTCATCTTCTTTTCCTTCTTTTACAAACAATATATATTTGCAGTGGTTTTCTTTCATATATTGGCGACAGTTTTTAATATATGTGGTTCTTTATAATATAGCTTTTGTAGCTGTGGCAGCTTTATATATATTCGCGTTGGCTTTATTTTAGAATTTGACTAACAAAACCCGGCCGGCGAGAATCCCGGCATGTCAAAAGCGGCGACCTTTAGAAATTTTCAGGTTTTTGCATTTTAAAAATAAACACCCAGTATATTATATAATTATATAACCGACAAATTACGGTGTCAATGCCGAGTTTTTCCTGTTAAAAATCCTAGTCCGGCCCGGTGGCAATGCAAAGTCCCACAACATTATCCGTTAATATATCCGAATAAAAAAGTTTTTTCAGATAATCATAATGAGCATAGATATTTGCGTGACATAAAGTATATAATGCTTTTTACACTTGTGTTACAATCGATAGGACGAATTTTCTTTGCTATTAAGCCGCTCTTTTTTAGTTGCTGCTTTATTATATATTGCTATATATGGGTTAGCGGGAATGTTTTATTTTTTATATATAAAACTTTATTTTACCGTATAAATGTTTGAAAATCCCATAATAATGCCGTTTTTGACATATTTTTTATTTTTCTGCCATATCGCATATTTAGTGCTTTTTTTTAAAAACTTAAAAATTTTTATCAATATATAGTATTTTCCGATTGACTATTGCCACCATATATGCTATAATTCTATCAGTCACTTTCGAGGGGGAGCAAAATTGCGTTTATCCGGCATACAAAAGTTAACCCTTTTGGATTTTCCTGAAACGGTATCCTGCATTTTATTTACCGGGGGTTGCAATCTCCGGTGTTCCTTTTGTCATAACGCTTCTCTTGCTTTAAACGGGAATTATCCGAACATCTCAGAAGAAGAGCTTTTTGATTTTTTGAAAAAGAGAAAAGGTATTCTTGACGGAGTTGTTATAACCGGCGGAGAACCTCTTATTCATAACGACATTATGGAACTTCTTGAAAAAATAAAAGAGTTGGGATATAAAATCAAGCTGGACACTAACGGAACAAATCCAAAGCTTTTGGAAGAAATTGTTTCTTCAAATTTGGTTGATTATGTTGCAATGGATATCAAAAATTCACCTGAGCAATACGGAAAAACCGTGGGAATTCAAAATTTTGATATATCAGCTGTTGAGCGTTCCAAAAATTTTTTAATGCAAAACACCGTTCAATATGAATTCCGCACTACCGTGGTCCGCGGCATACACGAAAAAGAGGACCTTATTTCTCTTGCAAAATGGATTAAAAACGCAAAAAAATATTATCTGCAGCAGTTTAAGAATTCCGGCGATCTTATTAACGAAGCAGGACTCAGTTCTTTCAGCGAAGAGGAAATCAAAAAATTTGCCGACTATGTAAGGCCGTTTGTCCCCTCGGTACAGGTCAGAGGCATATAATAAGGAGAAAAGAAAAATGTATCAGATTATCAAAAGAGATGGCAAAAAGGTTGATTTTGATATCAACAAAATTACAAATGCGATGAAAAAAGCATTTGAGGCAACCGAAACCGACTATACGGATAATATTATTGATTTTTTGGCTCTGAAAGTTTCTGCCGATTTTCTTCCCAAGATTAAAGACGGATTTGTTGCCGTAGAGGATATTCAGGACAGCGTTGAAACCGTTCTTATTCAGGGAGGATACGACGGTGTTGCAAAGGCATATATCCTTTACCGTAAACAACGCGAAAAACTTCGTAATTTAAAAAACACATATCTTGATTATAAAGAAACAATCAATAACTATATTAATGTTTTAGACTGGAGAGTAAAAGAAAACTCCACCGTAACATATTCCGTAGGCGGACTTATTCTTTCAAACTCCGGAGCCATTACCGCTAATTACTGGCTTTCGGAAATATATGATGAAGAAATAAGCACAGCCCACAGGAACTGCGATATTCATCTTCACGACCTTTCAATGCTTACCGGTTACTGCGCCGGTTGGAGCCTTAAACAGTTGATTAAGGAAGGCCTCGGCGGGGTCCCCGGAAAAATAACCTCATCTCCCCCCAGCCATCTTTCAACCCTTTGCAACCAGATGGTTAACTTCCTCGGAATCATGCAAAACGAATGGGCAGGCGCGCAGGCTTTTTCATCTTTTGACACATATCTTGCGCCATTTGTTAAGATTGACAATCTTTCCTACAAAGAAGTAAAACAGTGCATCCAGTCATTCATTTACGGTGTAAACACTCCTTCTCGCTGGGGAACCCAGGCACCGTTTTCAAACATAACACTCGATTGGACCGTTCCTGCAGATCTTCGCGATCTTCCCGCAATTGTAGGCGGAAAAGAAATGGACTTCACCTACGGCGATTGCCAGAAGGAAATGGAGCTTGTAAACAAGGCGTTTATTGAAATCATGATTGAGGGCGACGCAAACGGCCGCGGATTCCAATATCCTATTCCCACCTACTCAATCACCAAAGACTTTGACTGGTCACCAACCGAAAACAACAAGCTTCTTTTTGAAATGACCGCGAAATACGGCACTCCGTATTTTTCAAACTATATTAACAGTGATATGGAGCCCAGCGATGTTCGTTCAATGTGCTGCAGACTTCGCCTTGATCTCCGTGAACTCCGTAAAAAATCCGGCGGTTTCTTTGGCTCAGGCGAAAGCACCGGTTCGATAGGCGTTGTTACAATAAACATGCCGCGTATTGCATATTTGGCAGAAAATGAGGAAGACTTTTATAGACGCCTCGACCGCATGATGGACATTTCCGCACGCTCTTTGAAAATAAAGCGTACCGTTATCACAAAGCTTCTTAACGAAGGTCTTTATCCCTATACAAAACGCTATTTGGGATCCCTTGACAACCACTTTTCAACCATAGGCCTTTTGGGAATGAACGAGGCCGGTCTTAACGCCAAGTGGATAAGAGCCGATATGACAGACAAAAAGTGCCAGGAATTTTCAAAAGATGTGCTTAACCATATGAGAGAGCGCCTTTCGGATTATCAGGAAGAATACGGCGATCTTTACAATTTGGAAGCAACCCCGGCAGAATCAACATCCTATCGTCTTGCAAAGCATGATGTTGCCCAGTTCCCGGATATCATCACTGCCGGCGAAGAGGGCGGCGACCCCTATTACACAAACAGCAGCCATCTCCCCGTAGGATATACAGACGACATATTCACAGCTCTTGACATTCAGGATGAGCTTCAGACGCTTTATACTTCAGGTACGGTTTTCCATGCATTCTTAGGAGAAAAATTGCCTGACTGGTCGGCTGCGGCAAATCTTGTTCGCAAGATCGCTGAAAATTACCGTCTGCCTTACTATACAATTTCTCCGACCTATTCGGTATGTAAAAATCACGGTTATCTTGAAGGTGAGCAGTTTGAGTGTCCGCATTGCGGAGAATCCGCAGAAGTCTACAGCCGTATCACAGGATATTACAGACCTGTCCAGAACTGGAATAACGGAAAAACACAGGAATATAAGGAGCGCAAGGAATACAACATCGGCACCAGCGTTTTAAACCATAACGGGCCTTTGGAAAACTGTGCAGACGAAAAATCCGATAGTTCTTCAAACGGCGAACTGCAAAACGGAAGCTATCTATTCACAACCGCAACCTGTCCAAACTGCAAAATAGCTTGTGCTATGCTTGACAAGGCAAATTACGGTTACACAAAGCTTTTGGCAGATGAAAATGCAGGACTCGCAGCCGCTTTTGAAATAAAGCAGGCTCCTACGCTTGTTATTGTTGAGGACGGTAAAGCGCAAAAATTTGCGGGAGTGGGCGCAATTAAAAAACAACTCGGATTATAAGGAATTATTAAAAATATGTATGATATTATAATTATAGGCGGCGGTCCGGCAGGGCTGACCGCCGCCGTATATGCTAAAAGAGCAAACAAATCCGTTCTGGTGATTGAAAAAGCTACCTTCGGCGGGCAAATAACATATTCCCCTAAGGTTGAAAATATACCCGGATTTTTAAGCATTACCGGAAACGAATTTGCCGAAAAACTTGTTGATCAGGCTATTTCTCTCGGTGCCGACACTGAATTTTGTGAAGTTACCGGAATAAAGAACGGCGATATTAAAACCGTTGTTACCGATTCCGGCGAATTCAAAGCGAAATCTGTAATAATTGCCTCCGGTACAAGGCACCGCCATTTAAATCTTGCAAATGAAGAAAATTTCATAGGCAACGGTATTTCCTTCTGTGCGGTTTGTGACGGCGCATTTTATAAAGATAAAACAGTAGCTGTTATAGGCGGCGGCAATTCGGCGCTTCAGGAAGCTCTGCTTTTATCCGATCTTGCCTTTAAGGTATATATTGTGCAAAATCTTGACCATTTAACCGGAGAGGCAGATCTTTGCAAAAAAATTGCAGATAAACCTAATATTGAAACGCTTGTCAGTAAAACCGTTTGTGAATTAACGGGTGACGACTCACTTAAGGGTATTGTTATTAAAGACGCCGAAACAGGTGAAAAAATCCCGCTAAATGTTGACGGAATTTTTGTCGCTATCGGTCTTGAACCGCAAAATGATAAATTTGAAAATGTTTTGGCCCTTGATGATTATGGATATTCCGACAGCGGCGAGGACTGCAAAACAAAGACTCCCGGAATTTTCGTTGCAGGGGACTGCAGAAAAAAAGGAATTCGTCAGCTTACCACGGCAACCTCCGACGGAGCAGTTGCTGCTCTGGCTGCATGTAAATATATTGATGACCATAAGTTTTAATTATCAATTTAATTCTATCAATTTAATTTGGCACACTTATAATTAATGGGGCTGTAAAAAAACAGCCCCCAAAAAAAGACTGCAATCTTACCCCCGAAGGGATAGGAAAGCAGTCTTTTTTGTG
>CAKSDA010000008.1 GCA_934444895.1 uncultured Eubacteriales bacterium
TCAGTTTGTTTCTTAAAATTTAATTTGCTACATCAAGTAGGCTTTTTTGTACTGTCTGTACAACTTGGGGCAGTTCAATAAAATGCCGTAATGGGGATTTTTTAAACTGGATATATTTTTTACAGGGCGAGGCAAAAACACAGGTAATCCTAACGGATTACCGAGTATTTTAACAAACGCCGTGTGAAAAATCAGCGTTTAAAAAACAGATTCGGATTTATCACTGCTTGCCTAAACAAGCAGTGATAAGCCGAACCTGCCATACCTAAAAACCTAATTATTGTTCTATTGTCAAAATCATATGTTTGCATGATTTTAAAAGAAATTAAAACAAAAGCAGATGAATTTATACGGTTTTATATAGTATAATAGTTACAAACCAATTTGTCCTTATCTATTGCAGCACAAGGTAAAACGGTTTCTAAAACGACAAATGAAAAAGCAGACATGAGGTGTAAAGAATGAATATAACCCAAAATTTCCCCGGTGGAAACATCAGCGTAATAAAAATTAAAGATGATACTGTTTTTTTAAAAAACGAAATAAGAGACAGTGAAGGCGACTGGTTTTATTGGGCATTCTGCGTAACCGGCGCCGCCGGCAAAACATTGAAATTTGTGTTTGATAATAAAAACCGAGTAGGATATTACGGAGCAGCCGTAAGTCATGATTTAAAAAATTTTAAATGGAGCGGCAGCCGCATTGACGGAGGATCTTTTGTATATCATTTTTCAAATGAAGAAGATAAGGTTTATTTTGCACATGATTTTCTTTATACCGGGCAAATGCTTTTTGATTTTGCAAAGGCAAACGGAATTGAGATTCGCACCCTGGCAAAGAGCCGCAAGGGACGCGATATTCCTTATTTTGAATTCGGAAACGGAAAATGTCACATTGTTTTAACAGCGCGGCACCACGCATGTGAATCCACAGGAAGTTATGTGCTGGAAGGCCTTGTTAAAGAATTGCATGAAAATCCTATTGAAGATACGGTTATATTTTGCGTTCCCATGGTGGATTATGATGGAGTTTGCGACGGAGATCAGGGCAAAAACCGTAAACCGCACGATCATAATCAAGATTATGATCCGTCTGCTTTGCCGATTTATGAAACAACCGATATCATAAGAAAATATATTGAAAAAAACAATGTTAAAATGGGGTTTGATTTTCATTCACCGTGGCATTTGGGTGGTATTAACGATAAGGTATTTGTCGTTCGCAAAAGACCGGAGAAAAACGCCGAATACATAAGGTTCGGCAAATTGCTTACCGAATGTATTACGGATGATTCCGTTAAATATAATACAGCTGATGATTTTTTGCCAAACACCGAATGGAACAAACCAAACGGCGCTACATTTGCCAATTATATTTTGCGAAGGCCGGGAGCGGATGTGGCCTTTACCATTGAAATCTGCTATTTCGGAGAAAAGGATAATATTTTTTCGGCAGAAAGAGCAAGAAAGCTCGGAAGTTGCTTTGCAGAAGCTTTGAGGAAATATATAAATGAAGGAAATTAAAATTTAAATTTACAGGCAACTTAATATGCACAGTAAAGCTGAATTTGTCAGGCTTATTATCGGTCCCTTAGTAATAAAGTTAGATAATATGAGCAATACTGCGAATTACTATTTTATGCTCAAGCGTAACAATATGCGGCGGAGTTACAATCGGCCAAAACAGTATTGTTGCCGCCGGCGCTGTTGTAAACAGAGATGTTCCACCAAACAGTATTGTGGCCGGCGTTCCTGCAAAGGTAATTCGTAAAATAGATGAGGACGACCGAATGAATGTGTGGGAAACATATGTAAAAAACGAAATTCCCGTTTCTGCCAGGAAAAATCGGTGAAAAACACTATATATTTTTAGAAGGGGATAATATGACAAACGAAGTATTGGATAACATAAAAGCACGCAGAAGCATTCGTGCGTATAAATCAGATGCTGTTTCAAAAGAAATGCTTGACGCAATTCTTGAAGCAGGAACATATGCACCGACAGGTGGTGGCCGTCAATCTCCAACAATTATTGCCGTTACATCCAAAAAATATCGCAAAAAAATTGCAGAGCTCAATGCAGAGGTTATGGGAAGTAATACAGACCCATATTATGGGGCACCGGTTATTATTCTTGTGCTTGCAGATGCAAGCGTAAATACCTTTGTTGAGGACGGCAGTTGTGTACTTGAAAATATGATGCTTGCCGCCGAATCGTTAGGCCTTGGCACGGTTTGGGTGCATAGGGAAAGAGAAATATTCGACAGTGAAAAAGGTAAAAAACTGCTTGAAGAATGGAATCTTCCCAAAACCCTGAGAGGCGTCGGAAGCATCGCACTCGGATACCCATTGACGCCGGTCGGAGATGCAGCAAAAAGAAAAGATAACTATATTGTAAAGGTGTAACATAAGTTTATCGACAGATGATTCAAGGGAAGGACTTCGAAAAGAAGTCCTTCCCTTGTTTGCCACTTTTTACTGCGAATACGGATTAAATATTAATGTCGATAAAGTATGTTTTGTTAATCTTTTTGTTTTGTAAGTTCAAAGGTTTTGGATTCCTTCCCTTCACGGTCTGCCAGCGTGAGCTTGTTTTTGTCTGCCTTAAAGGTATATGTCATATCCCGTGCGGCTTCGTTTTCAAAATCTATGGCAAGCGTACCGTCCTTTATCTTGTAGGTAAAAGCGTAGCTGTTGCTTGGCAGATTCAAAGAGCCTGCACCTTTTCCGTCAAACTTATAAACCGTAACGCCGTCCAGATTCCAGGTGCCTTTCAACATGTCCGTGTCGCTTGTGAAAGAACGGGCAATTAAAATAATAGTCAATATAAGTGCAACAAGCACTATAACAGACAATATCCTTATTTGCTGCTGTCTGCGTTTTCCTCTGGAGAGTTTACGGGGTGACTTACGGTAATATACTCCGGGTTCCTGTGAGGACTGTGTGCGATTTATCTGCCTATTGGTATTATCAGTTCCGCTTTTTTGAAAAAAGGCACGGTCGGTGTTTTGCCTTTTTGTATCTTCCTGTCCTGTTTGCTGCGGACTGTCTGTTTCAGAGGTGTATTCCGAAGTTTTTTGCTTTGTGTCATGTTGTCCATAAAATAATTTCAGAAATTCTTCGTACTCTCTGTTTTCTTTTTCTCTGTCGTTCATTATAAAACTCCTGCTATCTAAGTCCTTTCTTCAAAACGACAAATTAAAAGTATAAAGGCTGTTTTGTCGTTTTGAAGAAAGGGGCTTCCGCTTGCTATGCGTTACGGAAGCCCCAAAATCCATATAGGGAAGAGGTAGTAGAAAGGTCCCGCTTCCCTCGAATTTACTTTAAAAGTCGGTCAAATTAGTTATTTGACTGTTCTTTTTTTCTTTGAATAAACCGCTGTGCCTGCACCGGATACGAACAGCAGAGCGATCCAAAGACTCATCATGCTGCTATCACCGGTTTTGGGACTGCTATTGCCGGCAGCCGTTTTGTCTGTTGTGGTTGCCGCATTAGCTGCTTTTTTGTTTATGGTGAATTTTGCCGTTGCCGTTCCGCTTTGGGAAACAATGCCCAGCGTATGCTCACCGGCTGAAAGGGTTGCAATATAATTGGCATTCAGCGTAACAATGGTGCTGCCGGACTTAACGGTGTAGTTGCTTTCGTCTACCGTTTTACCGTCTACCTCAACACGGATAAAATCTTCAAATGCCGCATTTGAAGTAAAGGACAGGTCGCTTTCTTTTCCTTTGGTTACGGTTGCTTTGTCTCCTGCAATAATGCTTGGTGCAAGTTTGGCAATGACAGTATTGGACTTTTTAATTTCCTTTGTGCCGCCCTTGTCACTGTAATACTTGCCGCAGCCGTCGCAGTACCAATATTCGATATTCCCCTCACTGGTCGTGGTGGCAGCTTTGCTGTCAACTTTGTTAAGGTGATTAGCGCAAATATGGCCGAGCGCAGGAGTGATAACATAACCGCATTCTGTACAGGTCTGGGCAACCGTTTCGGTTGCGGCTGCACTCGGAGTATGTTTTGCAAAGTCCGCCTTGTCGGTACAGCCTTCGTTTTTGCAAGCGTGCCAGTGACCGGATTCATCATGGCTCCAATCGGCAGAATAGTTGTGACCGAGTGCGGTGCCTTCGGTAGTGTTACAACCATTACGCTTACAGGTCTTAGGTTCAGTGCAGGTTGCAGCCTTCCAATCATGATCAAGAGCATTGATAACTACGCTGTCATGGTCTGTGATTTCAATATTTGCGGTTGCGTCTTCAAAAAGCTTGCCGCAGGAGCATTTGTAGTATGCCTTGTTTCCTGCAACTGTACATGTCGCTGCTTTAGCCTCAACAGGTGTCAGATGATTAGCGCAAACATGACCGAGCGCAGGAGCAATGATATAACCACATTCTGTACACTTAATGGGTTTGTCCTCTGTTGCTGCATCACGATCTTTTGTATGTGCAGCGACTGTATTGTGTTTGGTACAACCGGCAGTTCTGCAGGTGTGAGCGTGTCCGTCAGCATCCTTGTAGTTCCAAGCAGTTGTATTCCAATCGTGTTCGCCGTAGCTGCCATAAGACTGGTGGCAGTCATCACAGATTGCTTTTACCTGACAGGTGGCTGTGCCGCCGTGGCACTCTGCCTTATCGGTATGCGTTCTGTCAAATTTGCAGACGCGGGTGTGGGTGTTATCACTGTTCGATGTCCAATCGCCCCATGTGTGGCCGTTGTTGACGGTTACGGCGATGGTTGTGCTGTTGCCTGCCTTGTCGGTTGCAACCACAGTCTGTTTGCCTGCTGCCGGTTCAAGCGTCAGCTTGCCGTTTGTCAGAGTTGCGGGGTTGTTGTTAAGTGTTACGGTATCAAGATGTTCGTCCGTAATGGTCAGCGTTACGGATGAGCAGTAGGTCTTGTCGTTATCCGCGCCGCCTATAACCGGAGCGGTTGCATCCAGTACAATGCCGTCCGATCGCAGATAGTCAACATTGCCTGCTGTATCGGTAAGTTTTGCATAGATGATTAATTTTGCGTCCGGCTTAATGCCGAAGGGCTTTTTATATTTGGTAAAGGTCTTATTAGCAAGCTGATCAATGCTTAAGTCGTCAGCAGTCATAAAATACTCAATTGTTTTAACTCCGCTGCCGTTGTCATCCGCCGTGACCGTTACCGTCTGCTCGTTTTTGTAAAACAGGTTGAAGCTGATAACATTAAGGAATTTCTGCCATGCATTGAGTTCGTCAATGCTGATCTTACCGGTGGGCATAGTCTTGTCTATTTTGTAGTTTTCTGTGATCTCCTCGGAGATAATTCCGCTTTCCTTGTTTTTTACATAGAAGTGCAGTGCGCCGTTTCCGGTTTCCTGCGACGCGGTCAGAACATCGACCCATTCGCCCTGTGCCGTGTTGGTGTATGATAGCAGCCAGCCGTTCTGAGCCGTGACAGTAAAGTCGGTGTTCAGCCAATCGTTGGAGTTGACTTTATATTCACTACCCCCGGAAATGTATGGTTTAATATTCGCCATAATGCCGCTTGGCTGAACCAGGGTGTAGTTATCCATATCAGTGCCGCTTAGCGAGAATGCTGTGAAACTGATGAGAATATTATCGCCTGTTGCCACATCGGTAAAGCTCGGCGTACCGCTTATAAGGACCACATCTTCGTTTTTTACAACGCCGCGGAGCGTCGGGGTGCCGCTGATGACCGCCTTGTCTGTGCCATCATAGGCCTTGTCCGCGACCATCAGATTTTCAATGGTCAGTTTTTTCCTGTTTATGTTCGCTGTCAGGTTTGCAGACAAGGTCAGAGTATAATTACCTGCAGCCGCACCTTTAAGTGTGTATTTGCCGGTGATGGTGACGGGTTTATTTGTACCAAAGTCCTTCGTGTTGAAAGCCGCCGTTACACCGTCGGTGATTAGTGTAACCTCGTCATTTTTTACCACGCTGCTCGTATCCAACATTGCTTTTACGGTTGCATCGGCAGTACCATCGTACTCCTTGTTCTGCGCCGTGACATTGACCGTCAGTGGCTTTGGGGTAATGCTCGCCTTACCTTCCAGCGTGGAGGGCACGGTGTAGTTCTTTGACGCATCGCCTGTAATTTTTAAATTCGCGGTGACGATAATGTCCTTTCCGACATTTGCATCTGCAAATTTTTCGTTCCACATGCTGAGAGCGAACTCGGGATTTCCGCTTATGCCGATCACATCTTTTATTTTTACGGTTGCGTCGGTAGTACCGTCATATACCTTATCTTCCACATCAAAAGTAACGGTCAATTTTGCCTTTTCAATGGTGAATGTCCAGGTTGCGCTCGCAAATTCTTCGTTGTTTTTCGTTGCCGTCACGGTCAGCTTATAGTCACCCGCGTCTAGAGGACCGGTGGGGCCGGTTAAGCTCGTAAGGGTGTTGTATGTTCCGTCTGCAAGCTTTTCCTGCCAGGTGTAGGTATAGGTTGCCCCTTCGACAGTGTTACCGCCGGCTTTCACAGTTACATCATCAAACACAACAGCTTCGCCGTCGTAGGTCTTTTTACCGTATGCCAGCTCTGCACCGCCTGCCTTGACAAGCAGCTTGCCTGAAATAGTGGCATCACGGCCGAGTTTTAAACCGCCGTTTCCGTCTTCTTTTAAACAATAATCTGTGTTGTCACAGAAAAAGCCTGTGGGAGAGGTTGTTCCGGTGATAACGGTGCTTCCGGATTTTCCTGTTATACCGACGCTTGCGCTCTTGTCCATAGTATCCGTGACCGCAATGGCCTTGTTGTCGGTCAGATAGACATTCTCGCTTTTGCCGCCGGTGATCGTGCCGTTTGTAATCTTGCCGCCTAACTTGTTTCCGGTTATGTTCGGTGCTCCTGACATATTGATCGTGCCGCTTGTATACACTCCGGCACCGGAATTGGCAGCGGTGTTGCCGGTAATGCTGCCGCCGGATATGTTATAAATACCAATGTTGTGCACGCCGCCGCCGAAGTCAGCACTATTGCCGGAGATGCTTCCGCCGGACATATTGAGCACACCCTCGTTTTCGCAGTTATATATACCGCCGCCGTAGGTACCGCCTTTGTTTCCGGAGATGCTGCCTCCATACATATTGATAATGCTATAATAGTTATATACACCGCCTCCAATTTTGGTAGCAGTGTTGTCAGCAATCTTGCCGCCATACATATTGAATTTAACGAGTGAGCCCCAATTGTACACGCCGCCGCCGTATTCGGCGTTGTTATTGGTAATGCTGCCGCCATACATGTTAAATGTGCTTTGATAGTTATACACGCCGGCACCTTTTTCGCCGGTGTTGCCGGAGATCGTGCCGTTCCAAAGCGTCAGCGTACCGCTGTTCCAGATACCCATACCGCTTTCACCGCTTTTATGGGTGATTTTGCCGGCCGTTGTCTGACAGTCGGTGATGCTAAGGCTTTTTTCGTTTCTAATCGCGATGCACCATGCATCGCCTTTTCCGGTGATGGTCTTGCCGTTGAGACAAAGGTTCACTCCGCTATAAGTACATGACCAGGTGCCGTCAAGTGTCACATTCTGTTTGAGATAATAGTTTCCCGCCTTAGTGATCTCACGCAATGAGTTTATACCTTTCCATGTGAGAGTATCACCGTGTTTGGCATCTGCACAATCAATGTCGCCGCAGATGTGGTGGCTGCTGTGCACAGAAGAAAGCATCAGACCGTTTTTGCCGTTGTCTACCAGTGCATAAGTAGTATTGTCGCTGAAAAAACCTTTAGTGTTCGTCGTGCCGGTCACGACGGTCTGATCCTCCATGCCGCTAATGCCGACGCTTGCACCGCTTCCAAGTCCGGTGGACTCAATAGGGCGGTTATTGCTATAATAGTCATATGAGATATAGACATTGTTGTTTTCCCCGCCGGTAAGCGTGCCGTTCTCATCAAATGTGCCGCCATTTTTGTTGCCGGTGATTTTTACATTGCCGGAGAGATTGAACGTGCTCTCATTGTACACGCCGCCGCCATAGTAGTAGTTGCCGCAGGTGTTGTCCGTAATGCTGCCGCCGGACATGGTGAACGTGCCGCTGCTGTTTAACACACCGCCACCGTCTCCGCTGGCAGTATTGCCGGTGATAGAGCCACCGTTCATCGTGAATGTGTTGTCGTATGAGGTGTTGTAGTTGTACACACCGCCGCCGTAGGCGCACTTGTTGCCGGAAATTGTACCGGCGTTCATTGTAAATGTGCCTTTGTTATACACGCCTCCGCCGTTACGCCAACGCCCATCTGTTCCTTGCGCCGTGTTTCCCGTAATGCTGCCGCCGTTCATTGTGAATGTGCCGCTGTTAATTACACCGCCGCCGGGTTCGCCGTTGTTTTTTATGCTAAGGCCGTTTCCGGTGATGTTGCCGTTCCATAGAATAAGAGTGCCAAGATTTTCGATACCGCAGCCGCCCTTGCCGTCTTCGGCGTGGGTGATTTTGCCGACAGCATTGCCACTGTGACAATCGGTGATGCTAAGGCTTTTGCCGCTCGCGACCTTGATGACAGCGTAATTATAAGTGTCACTTTTGTTCCTGTTGGTTAATGTTTTTCCGTTGAGGCAGAGATTGACATTGTAATTGCATGTCCATGCTAAGGTGTTTAGCTGTACATTGCTTGTCAGATAGTAGTTGCCGTCCTCGGTGATGTCGCTCATCAGGGTTATAGCCTTCCATGTGGCATTGGGGTTATGCCCCTCGCCCCTGCAATTCGTCTTGCCGCAGACGCAGTGGTTGCTGTGTTTGCCGGATGCTGCAACTTCGGCAAATGTGCTTGTAGGCACAATTCCCAGCACCAGCACAAGACACAGCAGAATGCTTAACACTCGTTTTTTCATTTTTTCCTCCGTTCCGCTGTCTTATGGCAGCTTAAAATAAAATTTATAATTAAATTTATAATAATACTAATACATATAAAATGATATTAATTTATCTGCAAAATGAAAAGCAAAATAATATAAAAATCATCCGTTTTATATTTCGTTCAGTCTTGCTTTCTATAATCCTTTCTCAATGGTTTAGGGTCTCTTCCAAATAATATATCATTATATATCAAAAAGGAAAAGAAAAGGTACATTTTGCGTGAAATGTACCTTTTTCGGAGCGAAATGCGTAAGAAAGTCAACACCATAATGTGCGGGCTTCTTGCTCTCTTAAAAAAGGCATTTGAAGGGAATGAAGAAACACCGCTGACATAACATTCGCCTAACAAAAAGAGCAGGTATGATACCTGCTCAAAGAAAAGAACATAATATTTATATTAAAACTTTACTTTGCATAAATAGCACCAACTATGCGGTTGGTAAGCCGCAGCGGCAAAATCTTTTTTAGAAGCCCCACTGCTTTATATTGTGTGCCTATAATTAAAACCGGTTTTCCTGATCGTTTTGAAGCAATTTTGGCAATGTATTTTCCGGCAGTTTCAGGCACCATACCGGTTTGTTCATCCTTCTCCATTTTTTCTACCGAGCGCGAAATTTTTCCGTTATAAATATCGTCTCCTTGGGTGTTTTTATGCCTTGCCGCAGTAAAACCTGTGCGAATATCGCCCGGCTCAATGCAAACTGCAGTTATATTAAATTCACGCACTTCATTAATAAGCGCCAATGTGTAAGAACATAGCGCCGCTTTGGCGGCAGAATAAAAGCTTTGAAAAGGAATGGCGATATCGCCGGCAACCGAACCAATATTTACAATGCGACCAAAGCCCTGTTTTCGCATAATCGGCAGCACGGCCCTGCACATTCTGACCGCACCGAAAAAATTAACATTAAACTGCCGTTGGGCGTCTTCGGTCTTTGTAAATTCAATAGCTCCTGAAATGCCAAAACCCGCGTTGTTAATTAACACATCAATGCGTCTGCTTTCTGCCATAACTGTATTAATGGCTTTAAAAATTTCTTGTTCATCGGTTACATCGGCACATAGACTTACCACATTATCAATGTCGCCGCCGCGGCGGGAAATACCATATACTTTGTATCCGCATTTTAACATATTTTCGGCGGTAGCCCTACCTATTCCGGAGCTTGCACCGGTTATTATACATACCTTCATCATTTAAAATCACCATTCTGTATAATATCATAACCTTTTTAAAAAAGCAATGTCGCCAAAAGATATATGTGGTTTAATATGCGGCTCAAAAGAGTACAAAGCACCGAAAGCGGCTGCTAGACTATTCCATGGAAAAAGCAATGGAAATGGTTACAGAGGGGCACTTGTCATTACCGGCAATATTCTGTTTTGCGGAGAGTCCGTGCTGCTCGACCGCATCAGCGAAGATACACCCGACTGCGCCGAAAATTCGCTGAACCGTTTAATGTTCTGTTTAGTCTCATAACATTGATAACCATCCAATTATTACGGTAAAGAAAATCATAATGCATTCTGCCCCAAGCGCCGATGTTTTTAAGTTCTGTTTTCATAAACATCAACCTCCGAAATTTAATTTTTGCGTTTTGAATTAAAGTTCGGATAGTCTATGAAAATGACAAATCCGAACCCTTCACCGATTGGTTTAGGGTTCGGATTTGTACTGTTTGGTGCGGGTGACAGGACTTGAACCTGCACATCGGAGATACTAGATCCTAAGTCTAGCGCGTCTGCCAATTCCGCCACACCCGCAAATTTTAACTTTAGTATATATTCTACTTTAACGAATTCTTTTTGTCAAGAATTTTTATTTCAAAATGGCGCCGGTTTTTCTATACACGGCGCCATTTTAAAACGATTTTTGAAAGTTACCAAATTTTGAGTTTTTTGAAGTGCAGTCTGAATTATCCTTTCTTGACCCATGTTATCGGGTCAGATTAAACATACTTATATCTTCAATAATTCATATTTTTATTTTTTGGAAGTGACCGGTGTAAAGGTAAATCTAAATACGAAATTCTTTTCACTCAATTTGTATTTATCTAAAAGGGCCGGGCCGCATGAACCGGAACCTATTCCGGAACATTTATAATCTATCCGCAGATGAATTTTTCCGTCCTTTTCAAGTTCATCGGTGTGATTGGCCTTGTATATGGCCTGCGTACTGTAGTTCGAAACGCAAAATTCAAATCCATCGTCAGATTCAAACAAAAGATCTCCTATTTCAAGCATGCCGGTTTTATAATGATTTCCGTGTTCCTGCGGTCTGGTATAGGGAACATATTCGTTTTCGGCAGTGCTTTTATACATAGAAACCAAAGATCCGTTGTGCATATCGCAATAGCTTTCATAAGGCCCAAAACCATAGTATTTAAAAATGTTCGAATATTCCGGCAGCGTCCACTCAAATCCGAACCTTTGAATCCAGTGCAGATTTTCTCTTAAATTTGATGATAATTCAAACTCGGTCTTTCCGTTTTCATATATTTTGATTTCCAGAGTGTAGCGTACAAAAGGAGCCCTTGACACTCCTGCTACCGATCCGCTTACAACTATTTTACCATCGGTTATTTTGCAGTCGTATATTTTCGAAAATGTGCAATCGAGACATTCTCCCTTGCCGGTGTTTGTCCAATATTCATATATATATCTTTCATTGTCAATGGGAGCTCGGAATGCTGAAATAATCGGTTTTGAATCAATTTGCTCAACACCGTTTACAATAATGCTTTCAAATGATCCCGTGAGTTTTGAGAATGTATATTTAAATCCGTCGGCAGAGGCATAAATACTTGTTTCATCCTCTGTCAAATTGCAAAGAGCCAAACAAGTTTTTTCTCTTTGCTCAAAGGGCAGCGGATGTTGCGATCTTGCAACCTCTTTTTCGCCTTTATAAAGAAAAATATTTAAATAAGCGCCGTATCGGCAGTTAAAACGGTCCGTCTTAATGGGCAATTCAATTTCGCAGTGCGGATTTAAATCTATTGTGAGCTCTTCTCTTTTAAAAACTTCACCGTCAAGTTCAATGGAATATACAAGGCGGTATTCCGAAAGATTTGTAAAGTCTAGCCGATTTCGTACAGTCAGGATTCCGTTTTTAAAATCTGTTGCAATGGGTTGGTATGCTGCCTTCATTTCAAGGCTTCCTGATTTAAGAGAACGGTCGGCAAAGACAATACCATCGCAGCAGAAATTTCCGAAGTTTACAAGTTCCCCTTCAAAATCTCCTCCGTATTTTTCCACGCCGTTTTGCGTAACAACATGGTCGGCCCATTCCCACACACAGCCGCCTATTATTTTATCATATCGGTCAAACAACCTGTTATATTCAACAATGTCCCCCGGGCTGTTGCCCATAGCGTGACAGTATTCACAAAGAAATACGGGCATATCAATGCTGTCGCATTTTGCGGCCGCTTCGGTCTCTTCAATAGAAATATACATTCTTGAATATACATCGGCAACATGAATTTCGCCGTAACTTGACGAACCCTCATAATGCACCGGCCTTGTATTGTCGCGGGATTTTGTCCAGTTAATCATCTTTATATGATTCGGACCGTGGGCACTTTCGTTTCCTATTGACCATATTATAACCGAGGTAAAATTCTTAAATGTTTCAACCATGCGTTTCATGCGGTCAACATGCTCTTTTTCCCATAGCGGCATCGTGCAGGGCCACTCATTTGAATCAGGGTCGTATCCGGCGTCTGAATTTGCATATCTGCCCATAAATCCGTGGGTTTCCATATCGGTTTCGCATATTACATAAAATCCGAGCTCGTCGCACATTTCGGCAAATTTAGGATTGGGAGGATAATGAGAGGTTCTTATGCAGTTAACATTTAAGTCTTTCATTAAAAGAAGATCGCGCTTCAGTTCTTCATCTGTCTGGCACCAACCGTTATATTTATCGGTTTCGTGATGATTAACCCCATGGAGTTTTACCGGTGTTTTGTTTATAAGAAGCTCATACTTGTCGGAAATTTCAATTTTCCTAAGACCGGTTTTGAATTCCAGAATTTCTCCGTTTCTTTTTAACCTTACGGTGTATAAAAAGGGTTTTTCGGCATTCCACATAATCGGGTTTTCAGGCGCAAATTTAAAATTATTATCAAAACTGCATTTTGTAAGAGCTTTTTCGCCCTCAAGAATTTCTATGTCGGCGCTGCCGTTCAAACGCACGCTGATTTCACGGTCATCTGAAATAATTTCCACATCTTCAATGTGCCCCAAAGGCCTTTGCAGGATGTATACATCGCGAAAAATACCGTTGTATCTGAAATGATCCTGATCCTCAAGATAACTGCCAACGCACCATTTTAAAACCTTTACCGTTATTTCATTTTTGCCCTCAAAAACAAAATCGGTTATGTCAAATTCCGCCCTTAAATGACTGCCCTGGGTGAAACCTACAAATTCATTATTTATGTAAAGATATGCACAGGAAGAAACGCCCTCGAAGACAAAATAGAGCCTGCCCCACTTTTTTTCTATATTAATTTCGCGGTGATATACGCCGCAGGGATTTTTATCCGGCACAAAGGGAACATCAATCGGAAACGGATACCGTACATTTGTATAGTTTGGGTTTTCAAATCCCTTAAGTTGCCAGCATGAAGGAACTTTAATTTTATCTTTGTATTTTTGCTCTGTTTCAGGCAAATTGTAATTATCCTCAACAAACAAAAAGTCCCATACTCCGTTTAGGTTATAAAATTCACAATTTCCTTTCGGAATACAATATGAGTGCGGAGCGAGTCGGTTTTTTTCAGTCTTAAGGATATTTTCGTATTCACGTATCATATAAATACCACCTTATAATTTATCTTTGATTGCCCGGGCCTACTATTGCCGGTTTAAAATGCATTAAAAACTAAATCAGTATTTACAATATACTACTATAAACATAAGTTTTTTTCAATGGAAAAAAGCTACTTACTTCATATTTGCATGATTTTAATAATTTATATACAAATTATGAATTTTTTGTTGACAAATGTTGTAA
This sequence comes from uncultured Eubacteriales bacterium, assembly GCA_934444895.1. Taxonomy (GTDB): domain Bacteria; phylum Bacillota; class Clostridia; order Oscillospirales; family Acutalibacteraceae; genus UMGS1279. Next base: position 13,866 of record CAKSDA010000008.1, read on the forward strand.
ACAAGGGTAAACTTAATAAGTATCGGTATAGTAGCTAAGCGTAGCATTTTTTAAAAAATTTTAGTTCCGCCTTTTTGCTGAGCTGCATACCTATTAGACCTATTAGCATTAAAGAGCATATTATATCGGCGAAATAAGTATTATAAAAAGAGGGGATTTTATGGAGAATAAACTTAAGAAAAAATACGGCCTTTTTACGGCAATCTGTATGGTTGTCGGTACCGTTATCGGTTCCGGTGTGTTTTTTAAAGCAGGAAAGGTTTTAACAAACACAGACGGTAATATGGCAAAAAGCCTGCTTACCGTAGCAATTGTAGGAATCATTATGCTTATATGTTCCTATGTATTTTCAATTCTCGCCCGTAAGCACGAAAAGGTTAACGGAATTGTGGATTATGCCGAGGTTTCTTTGGGAACCGGCTACGGATACGCAGTGGGCTGGTTTATGACCGTTATGTATTATCCTGCTCTGACATCCTGCCTTGCATGGATTTCGGCTAACTATACATGCACACTTTTTGGCTTTGAGCCGACAAGCGGTTTGCATTTGGCACTTGCTGCATTGTATCTCATTTTGGGATATGCAATTAATTCGCTTTCACCTAAAATTGCAGGTCACGTTCAGGTTTCTGCAACGATAATAAAGCTCATTCCTTTGGCAATTATGGCAATTGCCGGTACAATTTGCGGACTTATAAACGGTCTTACAATTGAAGCGTTTACAACAAATACAGCGGCAGGTGCAGCCTCTCACGGCGGAATTCTTGCGGCGGTTGTTGCATTTGCTTTCTCTTATGAGGGCTGGATAATCACAACTTCAATAAATGCAGAGCTTAAGGATTCAAAGAAAAATCTGCCAAGAGCTCTTGTTATCGGAGCAATAATTGTTATTGCGGTTTATCTTGCATATTTCCTGGGACTTTCAGGTGTTCTTCCGGTAGAAAGACTTATGAATCCGGATGCAAACGCCGTTCCGAAAGAAGCTTTTTCGGTTCTGTTTGGCAGTCCGGTGTTCGGAACTATAGCTTTTGTATTCATTGTTCTTTCCTGTCTCGGAACCATGAACGGACTCATGCTCGGTTGCTGCCGCGGAATGTATTCCGTTGCAGTGCGCGGCAAAGGTCCTAAGCCTGAAGTATTTTCTCAGGTAGATAAGGTTACAAACATGCCTACGAATTCCGCAATTTTAGGGCTTGCACTCTGCGCGGTATGGCTTTTCCAATGGCAGTTCGGCCTTATAGCCAATGTTCTTCCGGCAATTATATCATGGGAAAACGATGAGCTTCCGATTATAACCCTCTATGCGGCATACATACCGATCTTTGTGGTTCTTATGGCTAAGGGCAAGGAACTTAACATATTCCAGCGCTTTGTTATGCCGACACTTGCAATTATATGCTGCATATTCATGGTGCTTTCCGCAATATACACATATAAAATTCAAGCATTGTATTACATTATAGTATTCGCGATTGTTATGCTTATCGGTTTTTTGTTTGCAAAAACAAAAAATATTGAAGAGCCTAAGGTTAAGGTCGAGGTTGAGGCTAAATAGTTAAATACAAATTTTAAAGATCCCGCGGTAAAATGTTATATTTCGGTTTTGAAAATAACATTTGCCGCGGGATTTTTTAGTTTCAATAATAATTATTATGATTGGGGGAAACACTATATAAAAACAAACAGGGATAAAGCAAAGAGGGATAAAAATGACTATAAGAACAAAGAAAAGAACACTTGTGTCTATAATAAGTTATTCGGCAGCAGCTTTTGCGCTGCTTATAGGTTTTGTTATTAAAAGCAACAGCCAGGTTGCGGTTTTAAAAAGACAAATTGTTCACACATACGAAGCTTCGCTTGAAAGCCTGAGCATAAGCATGGAAAATATGGCTGTAACCCTTGAAAAAAGCCTCTATGCCGGAACGGCATCCGGACTCAATAATTTAACCGGCGATTTGATTTTACAAGCCGGCACTGCGGAGGAGGCCCTTTCATCGCTTCCGCTTAAAACAGGAAATGTATCTACCGTTGCAAAATTTATTTCTCAGGTAAGCGATTTTCTTTTGTCTATCACAAAAAAATCGGTTGCAGGCAACAGTATAACCGAAAGTGAAAGAAAATCCCTTAAATCTTTGGCGGATACCGCCGCGTTGCTCAGCAATAAACTGGGTGAAATATCAGGCGAATACAATTCATATGAAAACTGGGATAAAAATATTTCCGGAGTATTAGACGGAATAGAAGCAACCGAGAGCATAAGTAAATCAATGGACGAGGTTGAAAAGTCACTTTCGGATTATCCCACATTAATATACGACGGACCGTTTTCCGATCATATATCTCTTAAAGAATCAAAACTGTTAAAAAATTGCGGAAGTATAGACAATGCCGCGGCAAAAAGAAAGGCGGCCGATGTTTTGAATATTTCCGAAAACAGCCTTAAATATTCAGGTATGGAAGATGGTAAAATGGAATCATATATTTTTGACTACCAAAACGGGCGAATCGCAATTACAAAAAAAGGTGGATATGTTTCATATTTTAGAAACGACAGAGAGATAGCAAATAACGATATAAATTACGAAAAAGCCGTGGGTATTGCATTGAAGTATGTAAATTCGCTGGGCCTGGGCAATTTTAAGGAGTCGTATTATTTTACCGATGAGGGCATATGTGTTGTGAATTTTGCAACCGTGCAAAACGGAGTTTTGTGCTATACCGATCTCATAAAGGTTGGTGTTGCTCTCGATAACGGCGAAATCGTGCTTTATGAATCAAGAGGCTATATAATGAATCACTACGACAGAAAAATAGAAAGTCCGAAACAGACACAAGACGAGGCAAAAAAGGTTTTGAGTCCGCATTTAAAGGTTAATTCGGTTAAAAAAGCTCTGATTCCATCCGACGGCCTGGAAGAAAGACTTTGTTATGAATTTGCCTGTACCGGAGAAAAAAATGAGGAAGTACTGGTATATGTAAACTGTTCAACACTTATTGAGGAAAATATGTTTATTCTTTTAAAAACGGACGGCGGAACTCTGGTTAAATAGCCGAAAAACATTCAAGTGTTGCACACGGTAGTGACCGAACTGCAGGGTAAACGACAAATTTCCGCCGTTTCACATCCTCAAAGCTTATAATACTTATGTATTCTTGCTACTTAGGTATTCTTGCTTATGTATTCTTGCGCTTTGTCGGATGCACCTGATAAAAAATGCCCGTTTTCGGGCACAACACAAGTATTGTATAAAATTATATTAAATTATATTAAAAAGAAATTATATTAAAAGCTCTTCCTTTAAAAGGAGGAGCTTTTGCATTATAGGGGCGGTTCAGAATAGTTTGTAAATTCAGATATAATAAATTAGCCGGCAAAGCAGCCGGCAATTAATAAATCAAATTAAAGTCAACTGACAAATTAAAATTAACTGATAAGAAAAGCTAAAAAAGTAATTAAAAGGCAACCGGCAAATCCAATAAGACTGTTATACAAAAGGGTGTTTATATCATATAGTGAAATTGCCAAATATTGATATGACATTTTGTATTGTTTTGCACAATCATTCGTCACAAATTTGTTTCATATTTTGCATTTATTCGGCAATATTTTTGCAAACGGTTTAATTTTTTGTTAATTTACAGTTCAAAATTAGACTTTCAATGTACAAAAAATATGATAAAATATAAGTTGGTTATGTGGAATTTCTCAAAGTGAGCAAATATTTTGGTGAAAACGTCCAAAAAACATGTCGATTTATTGCTGATATCAATAAATTGTATAAAAAATAATGTTTATATTTGTTGAATTTTCTACAAACATTGCCCATACCTTTATTATTTTAACATCCGTTTAATTATTTATTTTTTAAAATCAGAGATTTTTTCGGCTGTAAGCCGATTTTTAAATCTCATTGAATTTTAAACGGTTTAACGCATGTACATATTTTATGTTTTTTATTTGTATTATATATTATATGTATATAAATAATTTTTTCTAAAGGGCAAGGTCGAAGAACATAGTAATACTGTCGTATTACAAGTTATGAGACAAAAATATTATTTGTAGGCGTTAGGGGTTCTGCTCTCGCCGTCCTAGGCAAACTATTCCATTTCCGGAGGTATAATTTATGAAGAAAAGGTTATGTCTGATTATGGCTGCTGTTATGCTTTTAACAGGTGTTAACATAACATGTGTTTCGGCAGAAACAAAAAGCAGCTCAACGGGGGAAAATGCAGCTGCGAAGGAGTTTACTTCATCAGCTGCGGCATCATCTTACGAAAAGTATTATGAGAATGTAAAAGATACTCCGCTTGCTTCAACTTCTGTTGCGGTTGATGCCATATCCTATCGCTCCTCAAATAACGCTACGGTTGAAAAACTTAAATCGTTTGAGGGTAAAAGCGGTGTTTTGAAGTGGACCAATGAAGCGGGGACCGTTCTATATGATGTTAATATACCTGCCGACGGCCTTTATAACATTAAATTCATTTATTATTGTTTGCCCAGCCGTAATAATCCTGTTTCCATCGGTATTAAGGTAGATGGAAAATATTTGTTTGACGGTATGGCGGAATTCGAACTTCCCAGAGTTTTCGTTGATAACGGAGATGTTCGTGTTGACGGTTTGGGAAATGAGTTCTCCGCAGAACAAAAAGAAAAGTACATGTATCAGGAAAACTATTTCAAAGACGCTACCGGTCTTGTTGACGAGCCTTACAAAATTGCTCTTAAAGCCGGTAAACATACCTTTGAAGTAGAATCGGTTGCCGAGCCTTTTGCTCTTGATGATATAGTGTTTGAGGCTCCGAATAAAATTGAGGATTACGCTACTGTTTCCGCCGATTATGATGACAGCCAGAATGCCACATCCAAAAAGGCAATACGCATCGAAGGCGAAGACGCAGCATATAAAAGCACCTATTCGCTGGTTTCTCAATATGATCAGAACGATCCCAGCGTATCATCAAAAAGCGGATCGGATCCATATCTTACAAGAATCAACTACATAGGTAATTCCAACTGGTCAAGTCCGGGAGAAAAATTAACATGGAAGTTTAATGTTGAGGAACCCGGCTATTATAAACTGGCATTCCGTTATAAGCAGAATTTGGTTCTTAACGGAAACTCTTACAGAAAACTTTACATTGATAAAAAGGTGCCCTTTACAGAGGCTGCAAATATTAAATTTACATACGGGCTTAACTGGAATCTTATGGAATTCAGTTCACCGGAAGGCGATCCGTACCTTGTATATCTCTCAAAGGGCGAACATGAGCTCGCAATGGAAGTTGGTCTGGGAGAGTTTTGCACGGTAATTAAAGATTTACAGAATGTGCTTCTTGATATAGGTAAGCTTTATCGTGACATTGTTATGATAACCGGCGATACACCGGATAGTAACCGTGACTACGATTTGTATGAGCAGATCCCCGGATTTTTGGAAAACATAGCGGCATATAGAGACGAATTGATTCGCATAGCCGCCAAAACCGAAGAACTTGCGGGAAAAACGGGAGGCAGCAACGCTTCCACAATTCGCACCCTGTCCGAAGTTATGGATAAGATGTATGAACACAAATTTACGGCACATCAATATGTATCTCTTTTCTATACAAACTATACAAGCGTAAGCGCTTTGGTTTATTCAATGATGTCCATGGGTCTTAACCTTGACTATATTGAAATAGCGGCTCCTGATTATCAGTTTGAAAATCCCAAAGCCGGCTGGTTTGAAAAAACCTCATTCGGATTCAAAAGATTTTTAGCTTCTTTTAACTCAAATTACAATAATATTTCCGGTGACACCAATACAAAAGAAACAATAACAATCTGGGCAAACTGGGGCCGTGATCAGATCAGGGTTTTAAATAATCTTATTCAGTCATCATTTACCCCTCAAACCGGAATCGGCGTTAATTTAAAAATGTCTAACGCCTCTTATGTTCAGGCAATACTTTCAGGAAAAGGACCGGATTGCTCTTTGCAAATGCCGCGTTCGGAACCGGTTAACCTTGCACTTCGAAATGCCATGTATGATTTAAAGCAGTTTGATGATTTTGATCAGGTGCTTGACAGATTCATATCAAAAGACGCAGTTACTCCTTATACATTCCAAAACGGCGTTTATGCTCTTCCGGATACAACCAACTTCTTTATGATGTTCTATCGCACGGATATATTCGAAGAGTACGGACTTAAAGTTCCGAAAACATGGGATGAATTTATATCGGTTTCATCAATACTTTACAGAAACAACTTGCAGGCCAGCCTTCCGTATACACAGATAAGTTCAACTGCAATCATAAATACCGGTGTAGGTTCGCTTAGCATATTGCCGACATTTATAATTCAGCGCGGCGGTAAGATCTACGATGAAAAGGGAACAAAAACAGAGCTTACAAATTCTACTTCAATCGGCGCATTTGAATATCTTACCGATTTTTACAATGAATACAAATTCCCGCTTACTGCAGACTTCTTTAACAGATTCAGAGTAGGAACAATGCCTCTTGGAATTCAGACATATACACAGTATATAAATCTTACATTGGCAGCTCCCGAAATTACGGGTAAGTGGAAAATGGTTCCGATCCCGGGTTATGTTGGAAGCGACGGCAGTGTTAACAATTCTCAGGCAGGCTCCGGAACCGGATGCGGAATCTTAAAGGTTTCCAAAAATAAAAAAGCAGGTTGGGAATTCCTTAAATGGTGGACTTCCGCCGATACACAGCTCGCATATTCAAACAACTGCGAATCCATACTCGGCGTTGCAGGCCGTGTGGCAACATCTAATGTTGAAGCACTTAAACAAATGGGCTGGGATAATGAAAGCGCTAAGAATTTGATTTCTCAGTGGTCAAAAATTCAGGAAATACCTGAAGTACCGGGAAGTTATTACACGGCGCGTAGTATTGATCAGGCTTATTGGAATGTTGTAAATAACTCCAAAAATGCAAAGGATATGCTTATTAAATGGGCAGATATTGCTAACAACGAGATCAAGCGTAAGCGTGAACAATATAATGTTAAGTAAGAATAGGATGGTAATTTATGAATAAAGATAATACTAATGCCAGCCTCAGTAAACTTAGAAAGCAGGACAGATTTAAAGAAAACTTTGTATATTATTTAATGATTGCTCCGTTTTTGATTTTATTTATTGCTTTCACGGTTTTACCGGTTGTCAGCTCCGTAGTACTCAGTTTGTTTGACTTTGACGCGGTTTCTGCACCACGCTGGGCGGGCCTTGATAATTACTTAAGACTTTTTGTTCAGGATGACGTTTTTCCTAAGGCCTTAAGCAATACTTTGGTACTTGCAATAATCACCGGTCCGATCGGATTTTTCCTTGCATTCATGCTTGCATGGATGGTTAACGAATTCGGACCGACCGTCAGAACCCTTCTGTCTTTCATGTTTTACGCTCCTGCTCTTGCCGGTAACGTATACTACATTTGGCAGATTCTTTTCAGCGGCGACTCTTACGGATACATAAACAGCACACTTTTGTCATTGGGCCTTATAGTAGAACCGGTTCAGTGGCTTAAGGATCCTACATATGCGCTTACCGTAATCTGTATTGTGCAGTTATGGCTCAGCATGGGCGTTACATTCCTTGCGAATATTTCAGGTTTGCAGAATGTAAACCCCGAATTGTATGAGGCAGGTGCTATTGACGGTGTAAGAAACCGTTGGCACGAACTTTGGTACATAACCATTCCTTCAATGAAAAGCATACTTATGTTCGGTGTTGTTATGCAAATCCAAGGCGCATTCTCAGTAAGCGCCGTTCCGATTGCACTTTGCGGATATCCAAGTGTTAACTATTCCGCAGATACTATAGTATCACTCATCGCCGATGTGGGTACATCGCGGTATGAAATGGGATATGCTGCCGCAATTTCAGTAGTATTATTCATTCTTATGTCGCTTACTAAGAACTTGCTTGGCAAGCTTGTAAATATGGCAGGGAGGTAGAGCATATGGACGTAACTATGACAAAGGCTGACGCCAGAAAAATCAAAAAACTAAAAGCCTCTACTCGCGACCAGTATAAGAGATTTACAAGAAGCAAGGCCGGCAACTTCTTCTACACTTTTTTCCTTGTAATATTCGGACTTTATTCGGTACTTCCGATGTATTACTGTATTATCACATCATTTAAACCGCTGGATGAACTTCTTGTTTTCCCGCCGAAGTTTTATGTTGTAAATGCTACAACATCTAACTACCTGGCGCTTCCCAGTTTGCTTGATAACCTTGCGGTTCCGCTTTCAAGATATGCATTTAACAGTATTTTCATCAGTGTTGTAACCACATTTTTGCATGTAATTGTTGCATCGGCTGCGGCTTATGTGCTTTCAAGAACCAACATTAAAGGAAAAAATATAATTTTCCTTGTTATTCAAATGTCATTGCTTTACAATGCATATACACTTGAAATTCCGAGATACTTAATATATTCGTCACTCGGAATGATTGATACATACCTTGTATACATTCTTCCTATGATACCGTCTTCAATGGGTGTATTCCTTATGAAACAGTTTATGGATACCAACGTTCCTGAACCGCTGATTGAGGCTGCGCGTATTGACGGCGCCGGAACATTCAGGATCTTTTGGCAAATAGCCATGCCGATTGTAAAGCCGGCTTGGCTCACCCTTACTCTTTTCTCATTCAGAGATTTGTGGTCAATTGTTCCTACCGGTACGGTATTCAGCGAAGAACTTAAAACTTTGCCATATGCCGCTTCTACGGTTGCACAAAGCGGTATTACCCGCCAGGGAAGCGCAATGGCAATAACCGTTATTATGATGATACCTCCGATTCTGGTTTATCTGATTTCACAAAGAAGCGTAACCCAGACAATGAGCAGTTCCGGTATCAAATAAGCATAGGGAGGAAAGTTTTATGAAAAAAATCGGCTTCAAAAGAGCTCTGTGTCGTAAAGCGGCCTTTCTGCTAATGCTTGTTATGTTAATAACGGGCCTGTGCGGTTCTGTTTCGGCAGAATCAATTCAGAAGGATGCATATGATACATATACATTCTGGACTGCCCCGGGTAATAGATGGGCAGTATCCGCAACGCCGATGTATGAATTCAAAAAGAGCATAACCGGCGGAGATCTGGGAATATCGGCATTCAATGAATTGTCCGATGTCACAACGGATAAAGACGGATTAATTTATGTTGCGGATAAGGGCAACGGAAGAATAGTTGTCCTCAATTCCGACGGAAGTTTAAAAACAATAATTTCAGGGCTCAGCTATAACGGCCAAAACCTGGATATAAAGGGTACCTGCGGTGTGTTTGTTACAAAAAACAAAGACATATATATTGCAGATACAGAGCATGAAAGGGTAGTTGTTACCGACATTTCCGGAAAGGTTAAAAAAATAATAACCCTTCCGCAAGCCGATGTTATGCCTGAAAACTTCAAATACAGACCTTATAAAGTTGCTGTTGATAGCGACGGATTCACCTATGTTCTCAGTGAAGGTTCGTATTACGGAGCACTTCTGTATAAACCGGACGGAACTTTTTCCGGTTTCTTCGGATCAAACTCGGTTACAACATCAATACTCGGCGTTTTCAAAAAGCTCTATAACGCAATCTTCCTTACCGAAGAAAAGCGTATGGCAGCCGAGAGAACCCTTCCGTATTCATTTACCGATATAACCGTTGACGATGAAAACTTTGTTTACACCGCAACAGGTGCAATTACTGCAGATAAGGGCCAGTCAGGTCAGCTTAAAAAGCTCTCCCCGGGCGGAAAGAATGTTCTTAAAAACAAAACAACTTCCAATGTTAAATCGGCAGAGAACAAGGACTTTTCCGATGGTGTAAATGTAAGATTTGCAAAGGACGACGGTTGGTTCTATTGGGTTTCTCTTGACCTTGCAACAATGGATGTTGATAAATACGGATATATGTACGCTACCGACAGGGTTTCCGGACATACCTTTATTTATGATCAGGAATGTAACATGATGACCGCTTTCGGAGGCGGAATGACCGAAGGAACACAGAGAGGAACATTTACAAGAGCCTCTGCCGTTGCGGTTAATAACTTTAATCAGGATGTTATTATTACTGATGAAATGGGAAAGACGGTTACAATATTTAAAGAGACGGAGTATGGCGCCTTTGTTAAAAAAGCACAGAGCCTTACAAAAGTCGGTTCATATGTTGAGGCCAAGCCGTATTGGGAACAGGTCCTTCGTATGGACAGAAACAACCAGCTGGCATATAGAGGCCTCGCACGCGCGGCGCTTGTTGAAGAGGATTACGAAACAGCCCGCGAGTATGCAAAGCAGGGCTTTGACCAGGATACATACGCATCGGCATTTACAAATATAAGAAACGAATATCTTTCCAAAAACTTTGCGTGGATATTCATTTTGGCAGTGATTGTCGTAGGCGGTTTGCTTGCTGTATTGGTTTATACCAACAAACACGAACTGCACCTTATAAAGAACATAAAGGTAAAAACAATGTTCCAGTGTTTGCTCCATCCGTTTGAAGGGGCAAAACAAATAAGGTATTATAATAACGGCTCGGTTAAACTTGCAACACTTGTTTTCGTAATATATCTCATTTCTTCAATCTGCGGAGATATTTATCAAGGCTTTATGCACAGCATGTTTGATAAGAGCAGCTACAGCGCCGCCTTTACAATTTTCAGGGACGCCGGAATAGTGCTTTTATGGACGGTTGTTAACTGGGCAATGTCCACCTTGTTCCAAGGAAAAGGAAAAATCAAACATATATACATAGTTACATGTTATGCCCTTATACCT
>CAKSDA010000009.1 GCA_934444895.1 uncultured Eubacteriales bacterium
CTGATTCCAATCTTGACTTGCAGTGATTTGGATAAAGTGAAAGCTGAAATCAAAAAGCAATTAGGCTGACAAATTCCGGTTTGTCGGGACGGTTTAAACGCTTGGTTTACGCCTACAGATGTGCAGTTGGTGAAAAACTGCACCCCCTCAAATCGAGAACTGCACCCCCCTCTGAACCGAAGTTGCACCCCCTTTGAGGGTTTCTATCAAAATTACGGTTCTTTGCCAGAAAAAGGACTTGCATAAGCAAGTCCTTTTTCAATTAAATTTGCCTTCAGGATTATTTCATATCGTAAAGCAATATTTTATTAAATAAAAAACAATAATACACTTTTAAAAATACATATTGACACTAAAAAATATCCACCTATAAATTAATCAACAGTTTTGGCATCAGCAGAAGTCTTATTGACCGATTGAAACACGACAAGCCAATTACAACCCAAACTATTGATGACCTTTGTAAATATCTTGACTGCAGAGTTGAGGATATTTTGATTTATATTGCCGATTCAAAAAGTCAAGACACTGACAGCTTAGAATAATGCAAAATTTATGTTTTAAATCCGCGCCGCATGGAATCGCCGAGGCGATTCCATGCGGCAAAGCCCGCTTTGTATACCTTTTGCCATTTAAAAATCTTTGACCTGTAATAATTCCCCTTACTTTTTAAAATTTTTATGTAAAAGCGGGCTTTGCCGCCGCTCGGCACGAGCCGGCGCGGGCATATGAACAACATGACAAAAAAGCTTAAATTTTTTGTATTCGCACAACACTTGTGTTGCAATCGATAGGAATAAATTGGTTTGACGGATAAAACTGCCGTTTAGCGGGCAGTTCGTCCTTTACAATTACAGCACTTGACAAATAGAAAAATACATACTATAATTTATAAAGTAGGCAAAGATGTCGCACTCTAAAAGGGGCGGCATTTTATTTTTTTGTAAAACCCTGCCCCCCGGTTTTGGCGAATCGGGTCACAACATAACTGTAACACTAAGAAAGGTGATATTTTATGAAAATCGGTATTATCGGAGCCGGCGCAATGGGATGCCTGTACGCATGCCTTCTGTCGGATAAAAACGAAGTCCTTTTGCTGGATATTGATAAAAATACGGTAGACACTATAAACCAAAATGGTATTTTTATGAAGGAGAAAGGCAGCGACGCCGAAAAGAACTACAAAATCAAAGCACAAATAAGCGGTGAGGCTGTGGGCATCTTTGATCTTCTGATTGTATTTGTTAAAGACACTGCAACACGCGCTGCCCTGGAATGTAACAAACACCTAATTTCGAATGACACAACACTTTTGTCTCTGCAAAACGGATTAGGCAACTTTGAAATTGTGCAGGAATTCGCAGACAAAAGCCAAATATTACTCGGCACAACCAAACACAACTGCGTAACTCTGTCACCCGGAAAAGTGTATCATTCGGGCTCCGGGGTGACCCACATAGGCTCTCCGGCCGGTAATGCAAACACCGCCGAAAAAATAGTTGCCGCTTTTTCAGACAGTAACATAGAGGCTGAAAAATGCGACAATGTAAAGCATTTACTATGGGAAAAGCTGTTTATTAATATGACTATAAACTCGGTGACGGCTTTGCTTAACGCTCATATAAATATAATTTCTGAGGACGAGCATGCACGAAGGGTAGTTGCAAAACTCCTTTCGGAGGCAGTTGCCGTGGCTTTGAAAGATGGAGTAAAATTTGATTATGATACGGTTTATAATGATGTTATAAATACAGCTACCACCCTTGGCACAGGCAAAGCCTCTATGTGCCAAGATATTGAAAACAAGCGGAAAACAGAGATTGATTTTATAAACGGTGCTGTTGTACGGCTTGGAGAAAAATACGGAATTGAAACGCCGTATCACGCCATGATAACCGAGCTTATTCATGCAAAAGAAGACCTTAATAAGATAAACAAAAAGGAGTAATTCCGGTTTCGGTATGAACCACAAAGTCAAACGCTTTGTGGTTCATTTCTTTTACGGAATTACTCCTTTATATTTTCTGTTACAATTTATCGTATCATATTACAGTTTATCTTTTATTATAGCGTCGCAGGTAACCCTTGCCGAATCAAGATCGGTATTGCATTTTATAAGATAAAAATTGACCTTTGTTATCATGTCTTCCAGAAGATCGAAAAGCAACATTCTGTTGTATTTCATTAAATTCGGATACCATACCTGGTTCATTATTCTTACAAAAATCTGTTCTGCCGGCAGTTTTTCAACCGAATTTTCCTTTGCCCTTTCAATAAAGCATACATCGGTTACTTCTATCCGCTTGTTGACCGAGATACCCTCTTTGCCGCACCAAGGAGAACCGAACCCATATGGTATTCCGTTTTCAACAAGAATCCACGGTTTGTCCCCGTTAATTATTCTTGCATTCTCCTCACCCAAATACTTAACCAGATTTTTTGCATGAGTAGTTTTCCCCACTCCGCTTCTGGCGCAAAGAAGCAATCCTCTGTCCCCGGTTTCAAGCAAAACGCCATGCATCAAAAACACATTGTATTCAAGTATTTTAAGCGCGATTTTTCTGAAAATTGCAATACTCTCAAAATAAGGAAGCCCTATCTTTGACTCAGGGTCGGTTTTCTCCGCCGATATTTCATCATCGGTTACACTAACCGTAAAGGCAAAATTATCGGCGTTTATAATATACTTGCTGCATATTTTTTCAATATAAGAGTATTTATTCAATATCTTGATATTAATACTTGCTATGTTAACTATAAACATATTTTTTACTCCTTGTGTTGCAATCGATAGTCATATATTGGTTTTGCTAATGCAACACTTGTATTACCATAAAACCATAGTGTGACAAGGTCTCCTGCCACACTAAGTCCTGTAACACTAAATTAGAATTAAAATATTTTTACGGTTTTAAATAACAGTTTCAAAACCTGCCCTGCAAAATACCTGAAATAAATTTATCTGCGATTGCGGAAGCCTTTTCTTGTGTTGCGATCCTTTTTCTGATCCTCTCCGTCATCTTCCGGCTTAAGGCCTTCAACCTCTATAAGAGCGTCTCTGCGGCTTAAATTGATTCTGCCCTGGTCGTCGATCTCGGTTACTTTTACAATGACTTCATCGCCGACATTTACACAGTCCTCAACCTTTTCAACACGCTTAACATCAAGTTTGCTGATATGAACAAGGCCTTCTTTTCCGGGGGCAATTTCAACAAATGCACCGAAATTCATAAGCCTTGTAACCTTACCCTTATATATTGCTCCAACTTCGGGGTCAAGCGCAATTGTTTCAACAATCATAAGCGCACGCTTTGCATCGTCGCCGTTAATTGATGAAATAAATACATTACCGTCATCATCAATATCAATTTTACAGTTGCAGTCAGCCTGGATTTTTTGAATAACCTTTCCGCCTGAACCGATAACCTCACGGATTTTATCCGGATGAATTTTGGTTGAAAGCATTTTGGGAGCATACTTGGAAAGTTCTTCTCTCGGCTTGGAAATGCATTTAAGCATTACATCATCAAGAATATGAATTCTTGCTTTGTAGGTTTTTTCAAGAGCTTCCTTAATGATTTCAGGGGTAAGTCCGTGAACCTTAAGATCCATTTGAATTGCAGTAATACCCTTATGCGTACCGGCAACTTTAAAGTCCATATCACCAAAGAAATCTTCAAGACCCTGAATGTCCACCATTGTCATAAATCTGTCGCCCTCGGTGATAAGTCCGCATGATATGCCTGCAACCGGAGCTTTGATCGGAACGCCTGCGTCCATAAGAGCAAGAGTTGAACCGCAGATTGAGCCCTGTGATGTTGAACCGTTTGAAGAAAGAACTTCCGAAACAAGTCTAATAGCATAAGGAAATTCTTCAACACTGGGTATTACCGGAAGCAATGCGCGTTCTGCAAGTGCGCCGTGGCCAATCTCACGACGGCCGGGTCCCCTTGAAGGACGAGTTTCACCTACCGAATATGAAGGCATGTTGTAATGATGCATGTAACGCTTTGTTTCTTCATCATCAATGCCGTCAAGCAACTGACTGTCTCTTACGGGACCCAGGGTTGCTATTGTTAAAACCTGTGTTTGACCTCTTGCAAACAAACCTGAACCATGCACCCTAGGCAGCAGTCCTACTTCTGCGTAAAGCGGTCTTATATCATTAATTCCACGGCCGTCAACGCGTTTGCCCTCATCCAAAAGCCATCTGCGAACAATCAGCTTTTGAAGCTTATACATACATTCGTCAAGCTTTGCCTCCATTTCAGGATACTGCTCGTCGAATTTTTCGTGAACTGCGTCATAAATGGGGAGCAATCTCTCATCTCTCACATTTTTATCGTCGGTATCAAGTGCGGCTTTTACATCCTCCATGGCAAATTCCTTTACCGCCTCAAACATTTCCGGTTCAGGATCGGAAGTTTCAAAAGTGAATTTTTCTTTGCCTATTTCCGCTTGGATTCCTTTAATGAATTCAACCATTTTGCGGTTTTCTTCATGGCCCTTCATAATGCCGTCAAACATAATGTCGTTTGGTATTTCGTTTGCTCCGGCTTCAATCATTGCAACAAGATCTTCAGTTGACGCAACCGTAACCTGCATATCGGATTTTTTCTGTTGTTCCGCATTGGGATTCAAAACAATCTCGCCGTCAACATATCCTACAGAAACGCCGCTTATAGGTCCTGCCCACGGAATATCTGAAATTGAAAGAGCGATAGAAGCGCCTATCATTCCCACAATTTCCGGTGAGCAATCAGGATCAACCGACATAACAGTACATACGATTGAAACATCATTTCTCATATCCTTTGGGAACAAAGGACGAATCGGACGGTCGATAACTCTCGAAGCCAGTATTGCTTTGTCGGTGGGTTTACCCTCTCTTCTGGTGAAGGAGCCGGGAATGCGTCCCACTGAATAAAGTTTTTCTTCAAAGTCTACCGAAAGGGGCAGAAAATCTATTCCGCTTCTCGGTTTTGCAGAAGCCGTAGCAGCACAGAATACTGCGGTTTCGCCATATCTTACAAGGCATGATCCGTTTGCCAAAAGAGCCATTTTCCCGATTTCAACCGAAAGTGTGCGTCCGGCAAACTCAGTGCTGTAAATCTTAAAATTTTCGTACATTTTTAAACCTCCGTTAATTTTTTGCCTTTACTGAAAAAAGGCATATTGCATATTTGCAAAACAGCTCTGAAGGTTTAGCAATAAATTCACAACTTAAAATCAGAATGTGTTAAGTTGTCAATTCACTGCTAATATCCTTCAAAAGCCATATTTACCATAATAAAATTAAGCCAAAATTAAAAAATTAAGGCAAACGGACAGACCGATTAAAAAACCGATCTGTCCGAACACAACATAATAATTATTTACGAATATTGAGTCTCTTAATAATTGAGCGGTATCTTTCAATATCATTTTTCATAAGGTAGGCCAAAAGATTGCGTCTGTGACCAACCATTTTAAGCAAGCCTCTGCGTGAATGATGGTCTTTCTTATGAACCTTAAGATGCTCTGTAAGCTCATTGATTCTGGTAGTTAAAAGTGCAATTTGAACTTCAGGAGAGCCTGTGTCTCCCTCGTGTGTTGCATATTCGTTTATTACCTGCTGTTTAGTTTCTTTTGTCATTTTTGTCACCTCAAAAAATATTATTCCGGTTAACTGAGAAATGGGGCTGGTGACCGCTTTTAGCGTTATACGCCCACATACTAAGAAAACAGGACAAAAATAGTATATCACAGGTTGCTTTAAAAGTAAAGATTTTTTTAATTGTTTTTTCCGGCAAGGTAAAACTTAATTGTTTATGCCGTGGTGGAAAATCGGACTTGATTTTGTGAGAGGTTCAAATCTGTAGCCCTGACTTCTTAAATATGCGATAATTTGAGGCAGCGCCTGAACAGTAGTATTTTTTGCATTTGTATCATGCATTAAAACACAAATTTGGTTTTTGTTTTTTGAAGCTTTTTTTACATTGTTTATAAGTTTGCTTACCGGAACTCCGTTTCCCGTAGCATCTTCGGAATCCACATTCCAATCTACATATGTGTACCCCTTCGCCTGAACCGAGGCAGTAAGCTTACGCATAATTCCCTTGCAATACTTTTTGCTTACCGTATTGCTGCTTCCTCCCGGGAATCTGATAATTGTAACATCTTCTCCGATTATATTTTTAACCTTGCCTTTTATTGCATTAAGATCATTAAAATAGTTTTCTTCACTTTTATAAACATACGAAAATGTGTGCGAGTTGGTATGAAGGCAAATTGCATGCCCCTCATCGTGTGTTCTTTTTATATAACTGAGTTTTGATGTTCCCACTACAAAAAAAGAGGCCTTAGCGTTGGCCCTTTTTAAAATATCAAGGATTTTTAATGTATTTTCAGAGGGGCCGTCATCAAAGGTTAAGTAACATACCTTGTCGCCTGTGTTGCTTTGGTTGAGATAAGAAAGATCTATAGGTTCGGTAGTTGGAATGTCAATTCTTTTAACCGCCGGTTTTTGAGACTTTGAACTGTTCTGTGCAGCGGCAGCAGAAGAAGCCTGCGCCTGTTTCATTGCTTTTATTGAAGATATATCCTTATGCAGTCTGTTGATTTCGGAATTCTGATCCGATACGGTTTTGTTAAGTTCATCAACCTTGCTTTCGTTTTGGGCCTTTTGTTCAGCATTTTGTGAAATAAGACTTTCATTTTGAGATTTAAGGGCTTTGTTTGATTTTACAACGGAGAAGTACTCTATTCCAAAAACCGTAGCACCGAGTACAAAAACAAGCACAATCGATGCGGCGATTATTAACCTTTTTGTTATTTTTTCTTTACTTTTAACTGTCATATTCATATACATACCTCCGTTGCTTTTATAAGTTTATCATTATACATATATATTGTAAAGTTAAAAATAATTACAAACAATTACATTTTGTATACATTTTCCAAAATACATATTTTTATATTTGTCTTTTAAAGCATGGCTCTAATGCGGCCTATTCTAATGCAGCCGATTCTTGACTATGTGATAATTATCCTCACTATCAGGTAATGGAAATACTATGAATTAGACCATCAAAGACTTAAAAAATTTCATCTTCACATTGAATTTTCGACAAATTGCTGATATAATGTTAACATAATTTATTTCGGAGGGATTTTTATGCCGCAAAAAAAAGTAGTTATAACCTGCGACAGTAGTTGTGATCTCGGCCCTGAACTTTGCGAAAGATATTCCATAAAGCTAAATCCTTTTAAAATCAATTTGGGCGATGACACATTTTCAGACGGTGTTGATGTTACGCCGGACGATCTGTATGCATATCACAAAAAAACCGGTAAGCTTCCAAAAACATCTGCAACAAATGTTGCCGAGCATGAGGAATTCTTTAAAGAAAACACCAAAGACGGAAATGATCTTATATTCTTTACAATCAGCGCCTCAATGTCGGCCAACAATCAGGCTGCAAAGCTTGCAGCGGAGAATTTTGACAATGTTTATATAATCGACAGCGCAAACCTTTCCACCGGAGTCGGTCTTTTGGTTCTTGCCGCCGCAGATATGGCTGAAAAGGGCCTTTCTGCAGAAGAAATCTGCGAAGAAATAGAAAAGCTGAAGCCGAATGTAAACGCATCGTTTGTTATAGACAGTCTTGAATATCTTTTTAAGGGCGGAAGATGCTCTGCACTTGCAGCACTCGGAGCCAATCTTCTTAAACTTAAACCGTGTATAGAGGTCAAAAACGGCAGCATGGGCGTTTCAAAGAAGTACAGAGGCAAATTTGAAGATGTTATAGTTAAATACGCTGAAGAGCGTATTGCCGACAAGGAAAACATCTACAAAAACAGGATTTTTATTACCCATGCCGGATGCAGTGACGAAGTTGTTAACAGTGTTTTCGAAACGGTTAAAAACAATATCGATTGCGATGAGATTTTTATTACAAGAGCCGGTTCTACTGTTTCAGTGCACTGCGGAAGAAACACTTTGGGAGTTTTGTTTATACAAAAAACCCCTGTTGAATAGTAAAACAAATAAGAAGCGGCAACTAAACTGATACCGGTTCAATTATACCGCTTCATTTGCAAATTTAATGTAGAAAAATGTTGCGTGCGGAATCTTTTTTTAAGATTCCGCACTGATTTTTGCCGGCGATAGCCTGAACCGCTACAGTTTCGCTTGCCGCATTTTTAAACTTTATTTTCTTCACTTTCCGAAATTTTTTTAAATCCTATGGCACCGCATACCGGACACCTTTGCGGTGCTTCTTTTCCCTTTGTCATGTGCCCGCAATTATAACATTCCCAAACAACTTCGTCGTCTGAACTTTTGAGTTTGTTATTATCAAGTTCGGATTTTATTTTATTAAATGCCTCTTCGTGACTTTTTTCAATTTTTGCCACTTCCGAAAACAAATATGCCAGTTCGTTAAAACCTTCTTCCCTTGCGGTTTTTTCAAACTCCTTATACATTTCGGACCATTCAAAATTTTCTCCAAACGCCGCATCAGGCAAATTTACTTCGGTTTTAGGTATTTCATTGTTATGCAAAATTTCAAACCATATTTTAGCGTGTGCTTTTTCATTGTGCGCCGTTTTTTCAAACAGCTTAGAAATTCGTATAAGCCCTTCTTTTTCAGCCTTTTTTGCGTATATTGTATATTTATTTACCGCTTGGGATTCTCCGGCAAAAGCTGTCATTAAATTAGCTTCGGTTTTTGTTCCTTTAATATCTTTCATAAATTTTCCTCCTCTTGTTATAATGCACAGCGACTGTGAGAATTTTCCTCTCTTACTATTTTGTCTGCATAAATTTATCCTTTACATATCACTGCGTATATATACTAAAGTAATTTACAAAACTTGCATTTTTTTATTTATTATGCTAGTATTGTTTTATTGGTAATAAAAAGTATATTTCAAATGGTATTAAAAATTCAGCATTTTAATTAATTATATTTTTTAGGTGGTGCGGTATGAGGTGTCCGTTTTGTTCTTTTGAAGAAAGCAAGGTAATTGATTCACGGCCTACGGATGAGGGCGAAAGAATTCGCCGCAGACGCGAATGTTTAAAATGTCAAAAGCGTTTTACTACATATGAGGTTATTGAGAGTCTGCCAATAATAGTAATCAAAAAAGATAAATCCCGTGAAGTATTTAACCGCGAAAAATTGCTTAACGGCCTTTTAAGGGCCTGCGAAAAGCGTCCGGTTTCTCTTGATAAGCTTGAAAGTATAATAGATGATATTGAATCCACCCTTCAAAATTCGCTGGACCGCGAGGTTTCAAGCGAAAAGATAGGTGAGCTCGTTATGGACAAGCTTAAAGATGTTGACGATGTCGCCTATGTAAGGTTCGCATCTGTTTATCGTCAGTTTAAGGATATCGGAACATTTATGGCAGAGCTTAATAAAATGCTTTCATCAAAATAAAATTCTGCTTTGTATATATAAAATCCGGCTTTGCATAATGCAAAGCCGGATTTTTATTTTCTAACCATCCGGATGTAAAACACCGGACCGATTTAAAACCGTACAATAAAATTAGGAAACCCCGCCGTAAAACGGCGGGGTGATTACCTAAAATACTACTGAAAATTACTTGTTCGCTTCCATACCGAAACGCTTTTTAAATCTGTCCACACGTCCACCGGTATCTACCAGTTTCTGCTTTCCGGTAAAGAACGGATGACATTTTGAACATATATCCAAACGGATATCATTCTTGGTCGAGCGAGTTTTAAATTCTGCCCCACAAGCACATCTTACTGTAGTTTCTTCATATTGCGGATGAATCCCCTGCTTCATACTGTCACCCCTTTCAAATTTACTTAACATTAGAATAATATCATAAACGCACCTAAATTGCAATAGAAATTTGAATATTTTTAAAGTTTTTTGCATTATAACAATATAAAAATCCCCTTTTTCTTTTTTATACCCTTGACATTCATTTTTCGGCCGCCGCATGCATACTATAGTGTTACAGTACCATAAGGAGTCCTAAAAGAGCCTTGAAAATAATATCATCGTGCTTGCAAAATGTGTGCCGGCACTGTGGTATACCGATTAAAACGCTGCTTTATAAAGCGTTTTCCATTTAAAGTAATTTTGAAAATGAGGGACAGTTATGTTTAAAAACCAAAGGTATTATCCTGAAGGATGGATTATAGATTCATCCGACAACAAAAAAGCTATTTTTTCTCCAACAACACTGGCAGAGGCAAAAACAAAAGAAGAGATTTTGGAAGCGAATGTTATTATGTGCGACGCCGATCACAATATGATTGTTGATCTTGGGTGCATGCGCGGAATTATTCCCAGATGCGACGGAGCAATAGGGATCGACACAGGCTCGGTTAGAGATATAGCACTTATAACAAGGGTAGGAAAACCCGTAAGCTTTATTGTAAAAGAAATCTGCACAGACCGCTACGGCAAATTGTTTGCGCGCCTTTCAAGGAAAGAAGCGCAAGAGCATTGCCTTGATTATATTGTTTCGGAAAAATCCCTCGGCAGTGTAATTGACGCAAGAATAACGCATCTTGAAACCTTCGGCGCCTTTTGCGATATTGGCTGCGGGGTTATTGCACTGCTGCCGATAGACGCAATGTCGGTCTCCCGCATTTCTCATCCCAAAGACAGGTTTTCGGTGGGCGATGATCTTAGGGTAATTATAAAATCTATCGACTCAAATAAACGAATAACTTTAACCCACAAGGAACTCCTTGGCACATGGGAGGAAAACGCAAGGGAATTCTCCGAAGGGCAGACGGTATCCGGAATTGTGCGGTCGGTTGAAAATTACGGCGTATTTATAGAGCTTAGCCCAAACCTTGCAGGGCTTGCCGAACCTAAAGAATGTGCTTATGTCGGAATGACCGCAGGCGTATACATAAAAAGCATTATCAAAGAAAAAATGAAGGTTAAACTTATTATTATTGACTGCTTTGAGGGAGATTATTCAAGACCCA
Organism: uncultured Eubacteriales bacterium; assembly: GCA_934444895.1. Taxonomy (GTDB): domain Bacteria; phylum Bacillota; class Clostridia; order Oscillospirales; family Acutalibacteraceae; genus UMGS1279. Next base: position 10,967 of record CAKSDA010000009.1, read on the forward strand.
CAAAATATTTTTTTGACGGTGATTACATGTCTTTCTGGCAATATTCGCCTATAGAATGCACAAAAAATATTTATACCGACTTTTTACAGCAATAAAACCACTAAATCAGCAATAGGCTTTGACATTATTTTCTCATCCTCTAAGTTATAATAAAACAAAGCGATCATGTATTTTGGCCGCTTTGTCCGGTCGGACACCGTATGGTATAATCGGTACCCCCGTCAGCAACACCGAACCTGTTACATATTGGTGGCTTCACAGATTACCATGCGCTTTTGTTTTTATGGGCGCCGCGGAAATCCAACTCCGGCGGCGCATTTTGGAGGATGATTAAATTGAAAACGCTAACCAAAAGACAAAATTATCCGGTTAATGGAGTGAAAGCCGAAACATCATACAGTATTATAGGATTTTTCATGCATTTTGCAGCGCTGCTTTGCGGATTTGTCATGTCAAATGCGGTAATGACAGGTTTCCTCTCACCTTTCGGCATAGCCTTTGTAGGAGGAATTAAGAAAAAATATCTTGCCGCAGGCGCCGCAGGTGCTGCCGCGGGATATCTTATTAATATAAACAGCGGCGGTTTTGCTTACATAGCGGCAATTCTTGCAATTACCGCCATACGAATGATTATAGGAAACAGTAAACGGTGGACCAGATCTTCAGCCATGTGCGGAATAATTACATTTGTTACTATGCTGGCGGTGGCTCTTTCCGTTTCGGCAGCATATAATGTTAGTTTTATAACAAAACTGGGAGAAGCGGCAATAGCGGCCATCGGAGCATATTTTATTTCAACCGCGTTTAACATTTACATTACCGCAGCCAGCGGGCTTGATATTGAAGAAACCGTTGCGGTAACATTTTTTGTTTCTATTATACTCATTTCCCTTTACAATATAAAACCGTTGGGACTTTCGGTGGGAAGAATTCTTGCAACAACAATTATACTTTCATCTGCAAGATACGGACAGGCCATGTACGGCGCGGTAAGCGGAGCGGTTATAAGTTTTACCCTTGCCGTAACAAACGGGGAATACAGCGGCGAATCATCTATTTTTGCTTTTTCCGGACTTATGTCCGGAGTCTTTTCAAGACTGGGCTCGCTCGGAATGATTGGCGCATATCTTATAACAACCCTTGTTTCAAGCTTCATAACCGGTAACAAAAGCATTATTTTGCTTTACTTTTTTGAATCTCTTATCGGAAGCGGACTGTTTTTACTTATTCCAAAAAAGGCAGGAAGTTTTTTGGGTGGAATACTTTCAATGCCAACCGAGATATCAAAGCCGGACAGTGTAAGGGGCGCGCTAATTATGCGGCTTGAATTTGCAAGCGGCGCTTTAAAAGATGTTTTTGAAACGGTTGAAGATGTTGCTGAAAGGCTTAAAAAGATAAATGCGCCCGATCTTAACAAAACACTGTCGGCTATTGAATCGCAGGTATGTATCGGCTGCAGTTTAAGAAAACACTGCTGGGAGACCGCAAAGGAAATAACCGCCGATGATATACTGAAAAAGTGGAATAATATGAAGTCCGGAAATCAGGCCAACAAAATTCAAACAAACTGTATAAGGGAGACGGCTCTTGACGATTCGGTAAGATCTAATTGTGCCGATTATGAAAGCAGGCGTTCCGCAGAAGCCAGAATAAGCGAGGTACGAGGGGTTATCAGCGACCAGTTTGAGGGTATTTCAAATATGCTTTATGACCTTTCGGAGGAATTTAAATATGAAGTGCGCCACGACGAAACAGCTGCCGAAAACATAATACTTACTATGAAAAATTTAGGCTTCCATGCAATAAGCTGCGTTGCGTCGAAGGACAAATTCGGAAGACTTTCTGCCGATATAAAAATTAAGGGTGTTATTGACCATGCAGTTAACAAGGCGGAAATAATGAAGAATCTTTCGCTTGCGGTAGGCAGAGATTTTGACATTCCGTCGGTAAGCTACGGGGGCGATGAAGCATTTATTTTTATATCCGAAAAACCGGTATATAAAATTGAAGTAGGTATATCTCAAATTTCAAAGGATAATGGCAAACTCTGCGGTGACAGTTATAAATATTTTTCAGACGGAAGAGGCCGGTTTATAATGCTGCTTTCCGACGGCATGGGCACCGGTGGCCGCGCAGCGGTAGATTCCTCTATGGTATCAGGCCTTATGAGCAGAATGCTTCGAAGCGGGTTCGGTTTCGACTGTTCGCTTAAAATAATCAATTCTTCAATGCTTTTTAAATCGACAGACGAATCTCTTGCAACCGTTGACATCGCCGCAATTGACCTGTTTACCGGACAGTGCGAACTGTTAAAAGCCGGTGCCGGTCCCACATTTGTCAAGCACAAAAACAAGGTCGGCAAAGCAGAAAGCACCTCGCTTCCACCCGGAATTTTAAGGGATGTTTCATTTGAAAAGGCAAAAATTTCTCTTAAATCCGACGATGTTGTAGTAATGGTTTCGGACGGAGTAGTATCCGAAGGAGACGACTGGGTATGCGGCATGATAAGGAATTTTAAGTGCGGATATATGTCCGCACAGCAACTTTCCGATGAAATTGCCGGTGCAGCGCAGCGGCGCTTTTCAAAAGGGCACGGCGACGATATAACGGTTATGACAGCGGTTGTACACTGCGACGGCATATTCGGAAACTGAAAATTTTAAAACCAATTTGCTACTATCAAGCGCAACCGTAGAAGCAAAAACCGAAAAAGCAAAGCGAAAAATCAGAATTAAAAATCAGGATTGAAAGCCAAAATTATAAATCAGGATAAAAAATCAGAATTAAAAAATTCTTATTATGAAATATCAGTTATAAAATTTTTAATATAAAATCTTTTGAATATGCCGGCGGTAACCTTTAGCATAGGATCTTTAAAATAAGGATGTGACATAAAAATTTTTGCATAAAAATCCCCTATGGTAGTTATCTTTATTTTACCATAGGGGTTGCTTATTTATTATCCGTTCTTACCGGACCTGCTTTTATGCTTTTTGTCTGATTTATATTATATTATTATCTCTGTTTGTTTTAAACAAACAGAGATAAATAAAAATCTGTTTTAGACCGGCAGCAGCCGACTAGGAAAGTTTAACCTTTTCCCACAGTTTTTCATAATATGACCTTGTTTCACTGTCAATATCATGGAAATATTGAACCTTAGGATATTTATCCTCGGCAGGATACAGATATTCATTTCCTTTTAAAGAGTACTTATCATTTGCCATAACTGCAGTGTTGGGTGTTGCATATTTCACATATTCTGCCGTTTGAAGCGCAATTTCAGGCTCCATTAAAAAGTTCATATATAAAAGTGCGGCCTCATAGTTCTGGCAGTTTTTGGGGATACAAACCGAGTCCACAAATATATTGGTTCCCTCTTTAGGATACACAAATTCCAAATCCGGATTATTTTCTTTCATAAGCAAATAATCTCCGGCGTAATAAGGAGCGATTGCCGCTTCTCCGTCTTCCATCTTTTGAAAAATTTCATCCATTACATAGGATTGAAGATTCTTTTTCTGACTGATCAGCAGATCGGCTGCCTTGTCCCATTCGGCACGGTTTGTTGAATTGAGATCATAGCCAAGCAAAAATTGAGGAATTGCAAACGCGTCGCGCGGGTTATTAAAAGTCAACACATTGTTTTTATACTTTTCATCCCACATTATTTTCCAACTGTCCGGTTTTTCGGTCACTTTCTGACTGTTGTATATAAGTCCTACCATGCCTACGCTGTAGGGAACCGAATACTCATTATTTTTATCAAAAAAGAGATTTTTGTATTTTTCATCTATATATTTATAGTTTGAAAGCTTTGAAACATCGACCTTTTTAAGCATATCTTCATTTGCCAAACGCTCTATCATATAATCCGAAGGAATTATAATATCATATGAAACGCCGCCGCTCTTAAGTTTTGAATACATGGATTCGTTGTTTTCATATGTTGTATAATTTATTTCTATACCGGTAAGCTTGGTAAAGGCTTTGTTAATGTCAATAGAGCCCTCCGAGCCGTCGGATATATATTCTCCCCAGTTAAAAACATTCAAAACCGTGTTTTTAAGATTATTCTCGTAATTACCTTCATATTTTATACTGTCATCCTTGCTTTTGCAGGAGCAAAGAGAAAGAGCAAAAGTAAAGGTCAAAACCACAGACAATACCGCTGACAATAATTTTTTCAATTGAACAAATCCTCCTTTATACCCTTGTGGGTTTGTCTTTTTCCATTTTTGCCTGAGCAACATTTATCAAAATCATTAATATAAGTACAGAAACAAAGATTAGCGTTGACAGGGCATACATATCCGGCGTTACCCTTCGCTTTGTCATTGAGAAAATTTTTATAGGCAGTGTTTGAAAATTAGGCCCGCTTGTAAAATAGCTTATTACAAAATCATCAATAGAAAGCGTAAAAGACATTATTAGCCCGGTAAACACTCCCGGAAGTATTGAAGGCAGAACTACCTTAAAAAATGACATTACGGGGGTGCAGCCTAAATCCCTTGCCGCCTCGGATAAATGCGGATCCATTTGTCTTAGTTTCGGCATTACCGACAAAATCACATAGGGCAAATTGAAAGTCACATGCGCAATAAGCATAGTATGAAATCCCAATACATCAGCGCTGCTTACAAATCTGCCTACAAAAACAAAAAGAAGCATTAGCGATATTCCGGTTACAATGTCCGGATTCATCATGGGTATATTTGTCACTGTCATAATAAGAGACTTTTGCCACTTTTTCTTCATCTGGGAAATTCCCACAGCGCTTATTGTTCCTAAAATCGTAGCAATTATTGCCGAACATACTGCGAGTATCAGTGTATTTTTAAGAGCTGTCATGGTAGAACTGTCACCGAAAAGTTCCGTATACCATTTTAAGGAAAACCCTCCGAAAACCGATGTACTTCTGGCGCTGTTAAACGAAAACACCACCATTACCGCAAGCGGTGCGTACAAAAACAACATTATAAGCCCTATATATATGCGGGAGATAGCTTTCATATAAGTATGCCTCCCCCATCGTCACTGTCGGCAAAATGATTCATAATTGCAAGACTTATAAGAATAAGTATCATAAGAACCAGTGAAAGCGACGCTCCGAGATTATAGTTATATGATGACTGAAACTGCATTTCAATAACATCGCCTATAAGAAGCGTCTTTCCTCCGCCGAGTTTTTGTGAAATATAAAAGGTGCTTACGCTGGGCACAAAAACCATTGTTATTCCCGAAATTACTCCCGGCATGCTAAGCGGAATAATTACTCTTCTCAGCCTGGAAATCGGCGAAGAGCCAAGATCGGCAGCGGCTTCAAGCAAAGAATTATCCAACTTTGACATTACAGTGTAAATAGGAAGTATCATGTAGGGCAGATAATTATAAACCATTCCGAGTATTACTGCTCCCGGCGTGTTTATAAGCTGAAGCGGACCTATTCCGAATACTCCGAGAATTTTATTAATTATTCCCGTTTTTGCAAGAATAGTTATCCACGAATATGTGCGTATTAAAAAGTTCATCCACATCGGAAGCATAATAAGCATTGTAAGCATTCGCCTTACCGACGGAGAACAATTATTCATTGCGTAGGCAAAAGGATATGCGATAATAAGCGATATAACTGTTGCTACTAAAGCATACAAAAGCGATATTAAAAAGGTTTCGGCATAGCCCTGAAGTCCGTTTATATTTTTTAGTGTAAACGCACCGGTTTTGTCTGTAAAAGCATAATAAACAACCATTAAAAGCGGCACTACAATAAATATGGTTGACCAGACGATATAGGGTGAACAAACCGCCGAATTATAATTTTTTACTTTATTTTGATTTCTTACCCCGTCTTTCAATCTTCACCCTCCTCTATATCGGAAAGGTGCTCGATTTCATCACTGAATGTACTGTAATCTCCGTACATTCCGGAATACTTCGACTTTTTCATAATATGTATAGCATCCGGGTCTATCGAAAGTCCAACCTTGTCGCCTACATAATGCTCGTCGGTTGTTTGTATCATCCATTTAAAACCGCAAACATCAACAATTATTTCATAATATACTCCGAGAAATGTTACCGAGGTTACAATACCATCAAGCATTCCGCTTATGGGCGGAACAATATCCACATCCTCAGGGCGAATTACAACATCCACACGCTCGTTTTCAGAAAATCCCGAATCCAAACAGGTAAATTCTCTTCCGGAAAATTCAGTTAAAAAGTCCTTCTTCATTACCCCGTCGAGTATATTGCTTTCTCCGATAAAATCCGCCACAAAAGCATTTTGCGGTTCGTTATAAATATCCTGAGGCGTTCCGATTTGCTGTATTTTACCCTCGTTCATTACAACAACCGTATCAGACATGGCAAGCGCCTCTTCCTGATCGTGCGTAACAAAAATAAAGGTAATTCCCAAACTTTTTTGAATGTTTTTAAGTTCAACCTGCATGTCCTTACGAAGCTTTAAATCAAGTGCAGCAAGGGGCTCGTCAAGCAGTAAAACTTTGGGCCTGTTAATAACCGCTCTTGCAATAGCCACCCTTTGTTGCTGCCCGCCTGAAAGTCTTTCAACATGCCTTTTTTCATAGCCTGATAAATTTACAAGTTTTAAAATATCGGTAACTGCCTTTTTTATTTCCTTTTCCGGCACCTTTTTAACCCTTAGGCCGAAGGCTATGTTTTCAAAAACATTGAGATGCGGAAACAATGCGTAACGCTGAAAAATAGTATTAACCTGACGCTTGTGCGGAGGCAGAGAATTTATAACCTTGCCCTCGAACAAAACATCACCTTCGCTTGGACGGACAAAACCGGCTATAACCCTAAGCGTTGTTGTTTTACCGCAGCCTGAAGGGCCCAACAGGGTTACAAACTCCTTGTCCTTAATTTTTAAATCAATCTGATTTAAAATCTTTTCCTCATCAAAGGTGACCGAAACATTTTTTAATTCGACAATATTATTATTTGCCATTTAAGCATCCCCCTTTGCGGACACAAAGTGCCGCCAAAACTTTACAGTTCTGCGCGATACCCCCGGCTTATCTAGTTCTGTCCTCCGCAAAGGGTTTTTCATAGCTCTCTTGCAAAATATCTGTTTTTGCTTTAAAATTTTAAAACAAACATTTTACAGGAACTACGGCATCGGAACCTTGAAGCCGCTCTTTCAACACAGATGCATAGGCTGGTGAGGGTTGAACCCCTTAACGCCTACAAATAATAATTTTTCGCCTTTTCTTGTCTCATCACTTGTAATACGGCAGTATTACTGCGCTCTTCGACTTCGCCCTTTCAAAAAATTATTTATTTGTAAGGTCGAAGAGTTTCTCTTAGCCGCCTTTTTTCGAAAGGCGAAGCGTGAAATTTGCAGTAAGGCTGACGCCTTACAAGAATGAACGCTAGCAAGGCGGGAAAAGGCGGCAAGCGAAACCGTAATGGGTTCAACTCTCGCCAGCCTCTAGTGACAAATCGGTGCAAATTTATTAAAAATTGCCACCGTGCTTTTATCACACATATTAAGAAATGAGTCCGATTTAGCAGTATCGGACCCACTTCCATTAACATTAATAATATATCGTGATTTTGTTTAAAAGTCAATGCTTTTTTAAAAAAAGCTTCAAACAGTTTTTTACAGCATTATAAGCGGTAATTAAGCGGCGTCGTTTTTGACTTTTTTATTCGTTTTCAAACACAAATTTTCCGTCTTTAAACCGACATACAATATTACTGTTTTTCTTTATGCTTCCGTTTAGCATTTCTTCACTTAACGGATCTTCGATTTTAGACTGTATAGCCCTTCTCAGCGGCCTTGCGCCGTACACCTTATCAAATCCGGCATCGGCAATGGCTTCAATAGCCGTTTTGTCAAACTCAATATTGATTTCAAGCGCGGCAAGTCTTTTCTTCAGCTTTTTAAGCATGTTTTCAGATATTTTTTCAATATCCTTCTTTTGCAGCTTGCTGAATACGATAATGTCGTCCACACGATTTAAAAACTCCGGTCTGAACTGCTTTTTAAGCTCTTCCAAAACAGCGTCCTTTATATCCGACTCAACTTTATCGTCGATATTCTCATCCGCCGAAAATCCAAACGAAACCTTTTTATCGGTTATCAGTCTGGCACCGATATTTGAAGTCATAATTATAGCCGTGTTTTTAAAGTCTACCTTTCTGCCCTGCGAATCGGTCAAAATTCCATCCTCAAGAATTTGAAGCAGCAAGTTAAATACATCCGGATGAGCCTTTTCAATTTCGTCAAAAAGAATTACCGAGTAGGGCTTTCTTCTTACCATTTCGGTTAACTGGCCGCCCTCTTCAAATCCCACATAACCGGGAGGCGAACCGACGATTTTCGAAACCGAGTGCTTCTCCATATATTCGGACATATCAAGGCGTATCATTGCGTCCTCGCTTCCGAACATAGCCTCTGCCAAAGCTTTGCAAAGCTCAGTTTTACCTACACCTGTAGGTCCTAAGAATATAAATGAACCTATTGGTCGTTTCGGATCCTTAAGTCCCACACGACCTCTTCTTATTGCACGGGCAACCGCGCTTACCGCTTCATCCTGACCTACTATTCTTTCGTGCAAAACGTCCTCCATTTTAAGCAGGCGTTCGCTTTCCTCCTCGGTAAGTCTTCCTATCGGAATTCCGGTCCATGAGGATACTATCTCGGCTATTTCGCTTTCGGTTACAAGCTCGGTATTTTTATTTGCTTTATCCCGCCAATCGCTCTTTGCGGATTTCAGCTTTTCGGAAAGTTCTCTTTCCTTGTCTCTGAGTTCCGCAGCCTTTTCAAAATTCTGAGAGTTAATATATGTGGTTTTTTCCTCTCCGGCAAGTTTTAAGTCATTCTCCAGCTTTTTAATTTCTTCCGGTTCGGCGGCAGCACGAAGTCTTACCCTTGAACCCGCTTCATCTATAAGGTCAATTGCCTTATCCGGCAAAAATCTGTCTGAAATATATCTACCTGAAAGTTTTACGGCGGCATCAATTGCCCCATCGGTTATTTTTACATTGTGATGCGCCTCGTACCGATTGCGAAGTCCCTTTAAAATGCTTATGCTGTCTTCCTCGCTGGGTTCGCCGACCGTTACGGGCTGAAATCTTCTTTCAAGTGCGGAATCCTTTTCGATATATTTTCTGTATTCGGCAAGGGTTGTAGCTCCTATTACCTGCAACTCGCCCCTGGCAAGAGAAGGCTTTAATATATTAGCAGCATCGGTAGAGCCCTCGGCCGAACCGGTTCCCACAATATTATGAACCTCGTCTATAAACAGAATTACATCATCAGCAGCGCAAACCTCGTCAATAATCGCTTTAATTCTTTCCTCAAAATCGCCACGGTATTTTGTTCCTGCAACCATACCGGTAAGATCCAAAGTCACTACTCTTTTGTTTTTAAGAATATCGGGGGCGTCTCCCTCAGCGATTTTTTGTGCAAGTCCCTCTACAACAGCAGTTTTACCAACACCGGGTTCACCGATCAAACAAGGATTGTTTTTAGTTCTTCTGCAAAGAATTTGTATAACCCTTTCAATTTCGCTGCTTCTGCCGATAACCGGATCCAATCTGCCGTTTTTGGCTTCTTCGGTTAAGTCATGACCGTATTTGTCAAGCGTGGGAGTTGCATTTTTACCTGATTTTTTACCATGGGGCTTGTTATATCCATTGAAATTTCCATGGCCCGCAGCAGGTTCCTCATTTGCGTCAGAGCCATTTCCGAGTCCCACAGCATCCAAAACCTGCGAAGTAATTGCAGATATATCCACTCCGAGTTCGCTTAAGAACCTTATGGCATAATTATCCCCTTCGCTCAAAATGCCGATTAATATGTGTTAGGTTCCTACAAATTGGTTGCCCATCTGCCTTGTCCCCGCTATTGCATTTTCAACAACTTTTTTTGCGCGGGGTGTTAAATGCTCAGGTGAAAGCTCGGTTGGAATTCCTCTGCCTACCGTATCAACCAGCAATCGTTCAACATCCGAAGCGGTTACTCCGTTATCGCTTAAAATAGAGTATGCTACTCCGCTCCCCGTCATTAAAATCCCAAGCAGCAAATGTTCGCTGCCTATATAAGTATGTCCCAGTTTTTCCGCAACAGATATAGCGTTGTTAAGCGCTTCGTTGCCTTTTCCGGTAAATCCGTTAAAACTGTATTTCATAAAACCATCCCTCTCATCCATATTATTTCCCGGTGGTATATAAAGCTTCTGAAAAGTTCTGCTTAAATAAATTTCAATCTGAACCCGTTTTTCATAGAATCAGAAGCCCGGACAAACAGGAAATATTACAGATCTTTAAATTTTTCTCTTATAAACTCAGCCCTGCAAATGTCCCTGTCCTCAGGGGTCATAATTCCGTTATTTTTTTGTAAAAATGCCGGCTGTGTTTCTATTAAAATTTCCATTGGTAACTGTTTCGGTATATTTTTAAGTATGCCCATTGAAACGCCAAGTTTAACGCGTGAAATTAAATTCATCATTTCTTCGCTTGAAAGACTTCTCGCAAACTTCAAAGTTCCAAGCGCGCGATATACTGCGTCTTCTAACTTTTCTTTGTCAATATCTTGACGGGCAGCCTTTTCTCTATCAATAACCTGAGCCGCAATGGCCTTAAGATTATCTATTGCGGATTTTTCCGATATACCAAGAGTTACCTGATTTGAAAGCTGATAAAGCGATCCGTGAGAACGCGAACCCTCACCGTACATTCCCCTGACCGTAAGCCCGATTTTAGAAGCTGAATCAACAAGGGAAGATATAAGTCCGGTACTTTCCAAAGCGGGCAGATGAAGCATAACAGACGCCCTCAGTCCCGTTCCTAAATTTGTAGGACATTCTGTTAGGTAACCAAGTTGGCTGTCAAATGCAACCGGTAGTTTTTCACATAGTTTTTGTTCCGCCCAAACAGCGTCGTCATATGCCTTTTCAAGATTAAGTCCTCCGGATATTGCCTGTATTCTTATATGGTCTTCCTCCAAAAGCATAATGCTTAGGGTTTCATCCCGGTTTATAATAAGACCCCTCGGCCCCTGTTTTTGTGCAAAATCCGGGCTGATTATGTGCCTTTCTACCATTGCCGCAAGCTCTTCAGCGGTGATATCGGAAACATCTATATATTTAAGCTTCTCCTTGTCGGAAAAGTTCTGACTGTTCAGTATGTTTTTTATTTTTTCAAGAAATTCCAGCTTTTGAGCATCGCTCATTCTTTTTGGAAAAGGAACTCCTTCAATGTTACGAGCCAGCCTGATTCTGGAACTTACAACAATACCGCTCTCATCCCCGGCATCTTTATACCAACTACTCATCCTTGTTTCCCTCCTTGCTATCTAATTCCTTGCTTTCCTTGCTTTCAATATCCTTGATTTCATCCCGGAGTTTTGCCGCATCCTCAAACCTTTCTTCGCTTATTGCCTTTTTTAAATCATCTTTTAAAGACTGCAAAGAATTCTTTTTGATTGCAGGCTCATTTTCAACTTCATTTTTATCTTTGCTTTCAACATATGAAATTTTCGGAGTCTTGCCGATATGAAATGACTTTCCGTGCAGTCTTAAAAGCGACGGCATAAGTTCTTCTCTGAATGTATCATAGCATTTACTGCACCCTACACTTCCGCTTTCAACAATATCCGAAAAGGTTGCGTTGCAGCAAGGGCATCTTTTTTTTGCCGCAGCTATGCTTTTGATACTGTCGCCGAACATAGAAGCCAACATATTGGAAAGACTCAGTTTGTAAAAATCTCCGTAGCCTTCTTTTGCCGCACAGTACGCGCACAAATTGCTTTCGTTCATAACGCCGTTTACAACGGTTCTTATAATTGTTGTTGCAGGATTCTTACCGCATTTATCACACATCATAATTATTTCTCTCCTTTAAATAGTTTAAGTCGGCGAGAGCCAAATCCCGCAAGCCTAAACCGATTTTTTAAAACCCTTTTTAAGTTTTTAAAACAGCAGTCAAAGTTATAATAATTTATAAGGAAAAAATGTTAAGTATTAAAAGATTAAATTAACCCCCATATTATATCTGTTAATTATATCTGCGAAAGAAGCATTTGTTTTACAATGGCCGCTCTGAATGCGTCGCGGTGCGCTACCGGTATTTCATGCAAAACAGTGACCGAAATTGCCGACTGCATTATTTTTGCCGCTTCTTCGGATATTAAATCAATCTGGCGGCTGTTTTCAATCAAAACCCTGGCCGTTGAAGAATCAAGAGCGTCTCCTATAGAATTTATTATATGCATTATTGCAGACGACTTATCCATTCTGACACGCCGAATTTTAATATATCCTCCGCCGCCTCTTCTGCTTTCAATGATATATCCATGCTCCGGTGTGAACCTTGAAGATAAAACATAGTTTATCTGACTGGGAACACATCCGACTAAGGACGCCAGTTCGTTTCTTTGTATTTCGGCAATACCTACATCCGATTGTTCAATCATCTGCATTATTTTTGCCGTTATTATATCGCTGATTCTCAAAAGTATCACTTCCTGATTTTGACTTTAACTGACTTTAATTATTATTATATTCAAAAGTCAGTTAAAGTCAAATTTCAATTATTTTCAAAATTCTTCAAAATTGTTTGATTTTTGAAAATATCTTCTATTATCTCGCGAATACTAATTTTTTCTTTGTTTTTTATTTTTTTGAGTCGTAACTATATTTCAATCTTTGCATATTATGAGAATGTAGGTTAGGTTATCTTTGAAAAAACTGATATGATATTTAAGATTATATGAAGTGAAAGCAGAGATAACACTCTTTAATTCGGCAAAATTGATTTTTGCCGAACCCAGACCGGCAGCGGTATTACCGCGCCGAAACAGTGCGGCACGATAAAACCTGCTGCACCGTAAAAAATGCCGGAAAACCGGCAAAAGTCTTATTTGACTGCATAATTATGTGCGGCACAAAAGCTTTTGATAGTTTACTACGGAAGGAGGTTAAGTATATGTGTAACAACTTCTTTGGTGGTAGCAACTGTTCTTGGGTTGTAATTCTCATTCTTGTTCTCGCCTGTTGTGGCAACTCTAGTTGCGGAAATGACCGCAGCAGCGACTGTTGTTGCTAATTATAAGTAATCAACTCTCGAATTTTCTTATTATATAATATACAAAAAGCGCATACTCCTTAATAAAGTAATAAGATTAACCGCAATGCTTAGAAATCTGCTATGTGCAAAAAACACCTGCAAACTTTGCAGAGTTTTATAAAGCAAAACGGCGGTTAGGCCGGCAAAATAACCGTCCTCTATCGGTTTCAAGGCTTTTATTTAACACCGGCCACCTATCCTACATTAAATAAAAAGGGGCTGTAAAAAAACAGCCCCCAAAAAAAGACTGCAATCTTACCCCCGAAGGGATAGGAAAGCAGTCTTTTT